>JAQVQA010000027.1:0-1926 GCA_028701835.1 Candidatus Iainarchaeum sp. | reverse complement strand
CTTTTTTTATAATAAATCAATTTCTTCTTTAAATTTAATAAAAAAATTTCTAACTTTAACGCAATGGTTTTAAAAGGTTTCTAGGGAAGAATTTGTATAATGCGTTGCCTGGTGAATGGCTTAAAATCGCGGAGTGACGCTGCTTTAAAATAATGCGATATAAGATTCATTGGAGGAATGTAAAATGGCTGAAAAAGAATTAATCAACGTTGTTTTCATTGGGCACGTTGATGCAGGAAAATCAACTACTGTTGGAAGACTACTCTATGACGGAGGAGCTTTATCAGAACAAGAATATAGAAAACTTGAAGAAGAAGCAAAGTCAAAAGGAAAAGGAACTTTCGTATTTGCATATGTAATGGATAACTTAAAAGAAGAGAGAGAAAGAGGAGTAACAATCGATGTATCTTACAAGAAATTTGATGCTAAAAACCACCAATTCACAATCATTGATGCTCCCGGACACAGGGACTTTGTAAAAAACATGATTACAGGAACTTCACAAGCAGATGTAGCTGTTTTAGTAGTATCTGCAGAGAGTGGAGTACAACCACAAACAAAAGAACACGCATTCCTTGCACAAGTAATGGGAATAAAACAAATAGTTGTTGCACTAAACAAAATGGATGCAATTAACTATGATGAAGCAAAATTCAAAGAAGTTAGTGCAGATGTTACTAAATTATTAACAGGAACAGGATACAAGGCAGATAACATTAAAATTGTGCCAATCTCTTCATGGAGAGGGGATAATGTTGTTACAAAAACTGAAAACATGAAGTGGTACCCAGGAAAGACACTACTAGAAACTTTAGATGACTTACAAGCACCACCATCACCAGTAGACAAACCACTAAGAATACCACTACAAGATGTATACAATATTAAGGGTGTTGGAGCAATCCCTGTTGGAAGAGTAGAAACAGGAATAGCTAAACCAGGTGATAAAGTAATTATAATGCCTTCAGGAAAACAAGGTGAAATAAAGACAATGGAAGAACACCACACACAATTATCACAAGCAAAGCCAGGAAACAACATTGGATTCTCAATTAGAGGACTAAGTTCAGAAGACATGGCTAGGGGAGACGTTGTTGGAAGCGTAACAAGTCCACCAACAGTAGCAAAATCATTCGTTGCACAAATAGTTGTGTTAAACCACCCAACAGCAATACCTGTAGGGTACACACCAGTGTTCCACGTACACACAGTGCAAATGTCAATGACTCTAACTGAACTAAGAAAAAGAATGGATCCAAAGACTGGAGCAGTTGCGGAAGAAAATCCAAAGTTCTTGAAAACTGGAGACGCTGCAATCGTAAAGATTACACCAACAAAACCAGTTTGTATAGAAAAATTTTCTGAATTCCCACAAATGGGTAGATTCGCAATTAGAGACATGGGTCAAACAGTAGCTGCAGGAGTAGTTCTAGAAATAGAAAAAGCTTAAATGCAAGTGAAGGTCAATTGACCTAAAAATAATTAACAAGCGGGAATTGGAGTTTTTTCCAATTTCCGTCCTTATTTTGAGGAACCAAAAGTTCCTTGAAATATTATATTTATGGAGAAGAGGGTGTTTTGATGCAGACAGCAAGAATAAAATTAAGTAGTACTAGTTTTGAAACGTTAGAAGATATATGCAACAAGATAGTAGACGTTGCGGAGAAGACTGGAGCAAAACACTCTGGAAAAATCCCATTACCTACTAAAAAACTTTGTCTTCCGACAAGAAAAGGGCCATGTGGGGGAGGAACAGAATCCTACGAACAATGGCAAATGAGAATCCACAAACGACTAATTGACATCCAAGCAGACGAACGAACACTAAAAAGAGTAATGAGAGTAGAAATCCCAGAAAACGTTCAACTCGAAATCGAGTTAAAAGGATGAATACAATTAGTTTAGTTTTTATTTATTTGAAAAGAG
>JAQVQA010000026.1:2667-7570 GCA_028701835.1 Candidatus Iainarchaeum sp. | reverse complement strand
TCAATTTTGTTTCTACCCACAATTACTTTCTTTGTTTCACCTTTGGAATTCACACAAAGCGCTTCGTCCCCAGAATTTAATTCAAGCAAGTACTTTGTTTTACCTTCAGGAAGAAGAACATATGAATGAATTGAACCAGCATTCACTCTAAATGGTCGAGTTGCACAATACTCTACTTCCATTGATTCTGATTGAACTAAAAAAAGCATTTTTGGAGAATTACCAATTAACATTCCTTCCCCTAAGTCCATTAAATTACAAGTATCAACGCAAGCCCTTTCACCAGATCCCAATATCTTAATATTTGTAACAATTGCTTCAACTAAATCAATTTTACTCAAAGATTTATTCAATTCTTTCACTGCATCAATTATATCTTGGCGATTTTTTGGTTTAACTACAACGCCCCTAACTCCTTTTTCAAGAACAGTTAACATTGTAGGAATTTCACTTACAGTGCAAGAAACCAAAATATTATTAGATTTTGATACAAGGTTCTCTAAAGGAATTATTTTCCAATCATTTGCGTGAATTAATACTAGAGATTTTTTTGAATCGATTAGAGCTTTATCTTCATCTGATTTTGATTTAATTTCGCGTTCAATCAAATCTTTACCCAAAATCAAATCGCCATCAGGAGCAATTGTTTCAATTCGCCCCAATTTGTGAACTTGTTCACCCCTTCCCTTAGGAATAATTATTTTCTTCACCCCTGCTTCGATTGTACTTGTAACTAATTCTTTATCAAAATCTCTTAAATCAATTATCAATTCTTTTTCATACATAAAATCACGTCCAATAAATGCTGTTTATATTAATGAAAACTTTTTTGAGGAGAAATAGGAATTATAATTTCATCCTTCAACCCAACTTTATTAATTGCATCATCAACCAAGTAACCTTTATTCACAATTAACGAAACTGCTCCAATCATTTTCTTTGGTTCTTTGTGTTGAAAAGCATTTCTTCCAAGAGCTACTCCGCTCGCACCAGCATCCATTGCATCCTTAATCATTTGAAGAACCTCTCTATCAGTACCTTTGCATCCACCCGCAATTACAACAGGAACAGGACACCCCTCAACAACTTCTCTAAAAGATTCCTTTGAACCAGTATAGTTAGTTTTTACAATATCAGCTCCAAGTTCTGCCCCAATTCTTGCAGCGATTTTTACAACACTAACATCTTTTTCATTAGATACTTTTTCTCCCCTAGGATACATCATCATCAAAAGAGGCATCCCTAATCTTTTGCAATCCCTTGCAACTTCCCCCGCTTCAAGCATCATTCTCCCAGTATCCGTTGCCCCAACATTAATATGAATAGAAATCGCATCAGCTCCAAGAGCAACAGCTTCTTCAACAGTTGTCACAATAACTTTGTTTAAAGGATCCGGCGAAAGCATTGTACCTGCACTCAAGTGAACAATTAAACCAATATCACTCCCACCCCCACGAAACCCTACTTGAACCATCCCTTTGTGCATCAAAATTCCATTAGCACCAGATTCAGCAATAGTTGAAACAGTTTCTCTCACATTAATCAATCCATCAATTGGCCCATCACTAATACCATGATCAATTGGAACAATCA
The DNA here is from genome assembly GCA_028701835.1 of Candidatus Iainarchaeum sp. GTDB lineage: Archaea > Iainarchaeota > Iainarchaeia > Iainarchaeales > JAAZKV01 > JAAZKV01. The sequence continues at coordinate 5,977 of JAQVQA010000026.1, read as the reverse complement.
CCATTTTTCCCGAACCCCTATCCATTATTCTTTGCATTCTAATCATTTTTCCTATCATCCAAAACCACCCTTTTTTTAGTTTTCTTTTGGCGAATAAAACAAAACCAGAATGCAGATTTATTATAAAATAAATTTTAAAGAAATCAGACCCTGGCTTAAGCTACCCAGAGTCTATTCGAAATAGAAATACCAAAAGTTAGAATTAACTATATTACTCTGCTGAACAGCATTTTGTATAGTTAAATCACACATTACAATAAACCCTGCAAAGGCCCTTTATAAACTCTAACAAAATTTAACTGTAATTATTAGTACATTAAAACTATATTTAGTAATATTACATATTTTGTATAAAAGCAAACCAATTTAAATGATTAAAAAAATACTTTAGTATGAATTTAAAACTTTTTGATAATATAAAAAATATTTTTGATGATATTACAAGCGAGTTATTAAATTATTCAAAAAGAAGAAAAGCTACTCTTATAATACCTGCATACAATGAAGAAAAAACAATTAAGAACACTATTCGTGCAGCAAAACAATCAAAATACGTTGATGAAATAATTGTAGTTGATGATTGTTCAACTGATAATACTTACAAAATTGCTTCAAAAGAAGGAATTAAGGTACTTAGACACGAAACCAACAAAGGAAAAGGAAGAGCAATAAAAACAGGGATAATTAATTCAAAAAACGAAGTTATTTGCTTTATTGACGCAGACATTCCTCAATGGAATGGATTTTTAATAAGCAAAATAATTAAACCAGTTGCTCTAAACGAAGTTGATTTTGTAAAAACAACTTTTAATAGATCCATGGGAAGAGTAACCCTCTTAACAGCAAAACCCATGCTAAAATTATTATTCCCCTCAATTAATCTACAACAACCCCTAAGCGGGCAATTTTGCACTAAAAAAAGTTTTCTTGAAAAAATAAAAATTGAAAACAGATACGGCATAGATATAGGCATTATAATTGACGCAGAACAAAAAAAACTAAAGATAAAAGAAGTTTATTTAGGAACAATAACTAACAAAAGCAAATCCTTAGAAAACCTATCTCCAATGGCTGAAGAAGTTGCTAAAACAATTGCAAAAAAAGCAAAACTAATCCCTTCAAAAAATCATTTAATAATACTCTGTTTAGAAGAAAGCGCAAAAACTCCTCAAAAGTACTTAAAAGAAACTTTAATTAATTTAACAATCAAAAATCATGAAGTTTTAATATTAAGTTCAAAACCAACAAACGAAATGATTAACTTATTTGATTCAACTCCTGCCAAAATAATGTTTTTACAAGAAAAAGATAAAACTAAGCAATTTGAAAAAATATTTTATTCAATGTGCAAAATTTATAACACAAAACCAAAAAATGTATTATTATTAACTGAAGGAAACTATTGTAAAAAAATCATAAAAGAAATAAATAAACCCCTCACAACAAAAAACACCCCCAAAAAATTAATCCTGAAAAAAAGTATCCAAATAAACTCTTGGCCCGAATTATTAGTTTTAGCAGAGTAAATAAATAAAAAAAGGAATTGATAAAATGAATAATGTTCTAATAATAAATTATCACCCGCTGACACAAATTGGAGGAGTTCAATCAATCCTAAAAACAATAATAAAAAAAAATGAAAATTATTCTATATTAACAGGCTCTTACAATAAAAAAGAAGAAATAAAAAACAGAATTTATTCCACTAATTTAATTTATCAAAAAAAACCTTTAAAAGAATTAGATTATATTTTGAATAAAATATTTGTTGAACAAGCTCCAAAAATAGTTTATACCCACAACTTATCATACATGTTTAATACAAAAATCGCAAAACATATTTTTGATTATTTCAAAAACAAGGGATGCTTAATGATTGAACACGCTCATCACACACTAATTAAAAGAAAAAACAGAGTAAAAAAAATACTTTCTTTTGATTGGGATGGTTTAATTGTAGTAAGCAAATACGCTGCAAAAAAAATATTTCCTTTAATAAATAAAAAAACTAAAAAAATAATTATCTATAATGGACTTGATTTAAAGGATTTTCAAAAAACAGATTTTTCAATTAGAAAAAAACTTGGTTTAACGAAAAAGACTGTCTTATTATTCCCTTCGAGAACAATAAGATTATCTACAGGAAAAATAGGTGAACAAAAACAATTCAAAACAGTTCTTAAAGCATTAAAAAAAATAAAAGAAAAACAAAAAATTGCTTTGTTAATACCTTATTTGGGAAATAAAAATGATAAAAAAATAATTGAATTTTATGATTATTTAAGAAAAATGGGTTTAGAAAAGATTGTTTATGAATTTCCTACAAATTTAAATCAAAACGAAATGTTCAAGTTTTATTCTACAGGAGATATAGTTTTATTCCCTTCAATTAATGAGAGTTTTGGAATGATTATTCCTGAAGCTTGGGCGAGCGGCAAACCTATAATAGGAGCATCTTCAGGAGCAATTACCCAACTAATAAAAAATAACAAAAACGGGTTATTATTCAAACCAAAAAATAGTGCCGATTTAAGAAAAAAAATTATTGAATTAACAACCAACAAACAAAAATATGATTACCTTTTAAAGAAAGGAAAAATAGAAGTGAATAGATTTACTGATAACTTAATGATTGATAAAATAACTGGTTTTATTAAAAATTTAAAGAAAAATAAAATAATTTATCTAGTAAGGCACGGGGAAACAACTTACAATGCAAATCATTTATTTACAGGGCAAGCAAACCCCCCTTTAACTAAAAAAGGAGAATTACAAGCAAAAAAAGTAAAAAAATTTTTTAGTAAAATAAAAAACCCTTTGATTTATTGTTCACCCCTTAAACGAGCAAAAAATACCGCAAAAATAATTGGATTAAAAAAAGTTATTTACAAAAATGAATTAAAAGAGATTAATGTAGGTGAATTTGAATCAAAAACTAGAAAAGAACTATTAACAAAATTTAAAGTTAATTTTGATAAAATTACCAAATACCCTAAAGGAGAATCTTTAAAAGATTTAAAGGTCCGATTAAATAATTTGTTAAAAGAAATAAATAAAGAAAAAGAGAGAGAAGTAATAATAGTCGCTCACGAAATTGTAAACAAAATTATTGCTTCAAATTTAACTAAAAAAAATTATTTTAATATACCAAGACAAAAAAATAATGATTTAATAATAATTTCAAATAAAAAATTATCTTATATTAGCTTATAAAAAATTGTTTTAAAAAAAAATTCTTTTAAAGAAAGTATTAAATACAACAAGACCTTTTTTAATATTAGAATTAACATAAATTTAGATTAACATAAAT
>JAQVQA010000026.1:0-2567 GCA_028701835.1 Candidatus Iainarchaeum sp. | reverse complement strand
ATTAACATAAATTTAGATTAACATAAATGAGAAATAATTAACTTGGTGAAAAAATGGATTTTCAAGAAATTTTAGTAACTTTTTCAAATAGTTTACTAGAAAACACATTTAATCTAATTCCAATAATTACAGTAATACTAATTTTGATTATTACAGGATATGTTTTGGGTTGGATTGCAAAAACACTTATAAGCAATTTATTAAAGTATACGGGTTTTAATGAGTGGTTTAACCAACAACATTTACTCGAAGCATTAGGCAATAGAAATGTTTCAGATGTCGTGGGTTCAATAATGAAGTGGTACATTTTCTTTATTTTCTTAAAACAATCAATTGAGTTAATTAATTTGGTTACAATCAATGAGGTTCTTGGATTTTGGATTAATTTAGTACTAGTAATAATCGCGGCTTTAGTGGTTGTTATAGTAGGATTAATTTTTGGAAGATTAATAAGAAACTTGTTCCAAACTACAAAAATACCTCTCAAAAATTGGGCAGGAATAATAATAGAAATAATAATTTCATACATTGCAATCGTTATGGGAATCAGAATGATTGGACTCCCAACTCAACTTCTTGAAGGAACTTTCTTAATTGCTTTTGGAGGAATAACTCTCGCACTAAGCTTAGTTATTGGAATTGGCTTTGGACTCGCAGTAAAAGATGAAGCAAAAGAAATAGTGAAAAAAATTAAAAAAAATAAAAAATAATTCTAAAAAAATAAGATAAGTTACTACTTTTCAAATAGTCTTATTTATAATCTTTTTCCAGCCATTATATTATATGCAAACAGGAGTAATAAATCACATTAATTCTGCAAAAAGAAACTGCATGCTTTGTCACACTTATAGAAATTTAAAACCAACTACTGATCAAAAAGAACTCGCCCAAAATTCAACTAAAAAAGCATACAATACATTAAGAATTGTTTTTGAAGATTTGAGAAATAAAGACGCAGATATTAAACAAATAGAAAGTGTAAAAACAGTGAAATCACTTTGCCTTGATGCTCTTGATGCTTGCAATAATTGTGATAAACAACGCCCAAAAATAAAAGAAATTTTTATTAATATAAAATAGTATTCGCCAAATCAATTCATTTAATTAAATTAATAAACACAATTAAGCTATTTTTAAATAGTATCTTTATGTTAATCGCTGGAATTGACGAAGCCGGAAGAGGCCCCTGCTTTGGCCCAATGACTATTGGAATTAGTGTAATGGATAAAGAAAATGAGAAACAACTAAAAGTTGCAGGAGTGAAAGATTCAAAACTTCTTCTACCCGCAAAAAGAGAATCACTAATAAAAGAAGTAACTTCCCACTCTATAGAACACAAAGTACTTGTGCTTGAACCCATTGAAATAAATGATTTAATGAGTCAATACTCACTTAATGAAATTGAGGCAATGAAAATTGCAGAACTATTAAATAATCTTAAAACCAAAATAGAAATTGTTTATGTTGATTCTCCCGATGCAGTAAAAGGAGCTTTTGAAAAAAGAATAAGAAAATATTTGAATGAGAAAAATCAAGAATTAAAAATTATCGCAGAAAACAAGGCTGATACTAATTATACTGTTGTTGGCGCTGCAAGTATTTTGGCTAAAGTTAAGAGAGATTATCTAATTGAAAAACTTTGCGAGAAATTCGGTGATTTTGGTTCAGGATACCCTTCTGATCCAAAAACACAAAAATTTTTAGCAGATTATGTTAAAGAGAATAAGAAACTCCCTCCCTTCTCAAGAATATTTTGGAAAACTTGTACTAATGCACTAGAAAAAATTGGGCAAAAAAGATTGGATAATTATTAAATTTTAGACCCCAAACACAGTTATTGAGTCCCTTCTTTTTCTATTAAATCTTCTTTCTCTTCCATCGCATCATTAACACTATCATTAAGTTCTGATTTAGTTTCTTTTTGAGTAAGTACTACTGTAGTAGCAGGTTCACTTAAAATACCCCTATTTTTTTCAGCTGTCTTCTTTGCTTTACCAAAATCTTTTCCAAAATATTCAATGAATTTAGCAGTAGTTGTTAATAAGAAAGTCCTCCCTTTAGCTTCTTTTTTAATGAACCCCTCATCAAATAAAAGCTTTAAGTGATCATACGCTTTGTTATTTCTATACTTTACTACAACAGATTGCGAAATAGGTTGCTTGTACGCAATAAAAGCAAGAGTTTTCATCACCCCTCTATTAAACATAGAATTTTGTGCAAAATGAGAAACATAATCTTCATAATCTTCCTTGACCCTCATTTGATAACCCACAGGGAGTTCAGTAATCTCAAGAGCACTCTTTCTAGTAGAATAAAAACTAATTAACTCACTCATCATTGCTTTAGTTTCAAGCCTTGACTGATTATTTGCAATTGAATTTAATTCATCAAGAGTAAGTGGCTTTGGACTCATAAAAAGAGCTGCTTCCAAAATCTTTTCCTTCTCTAATCGATCCATAAAAAACACTTAACAACTAGACTTAAGAGAGAATTAAAGTATTTAAAGTTATATTAGAGTAAAAATTCAAAAAGAAAAGAAAGAAAATTTTAATTCACTCAATTATTAA
>JAQVQA010000025.1 GCA_028701835.1 Candidatus Iainarchaeum sp. | reverse complement strand
GTGTTCTTTTTGAAGAGCATTTTTTAACGATTTCTTTAAAAGGAAGAAGTAGCTTGAGGTTAAATAGAGTTTAGTTATTTTTAACAAAATTTTTTGAGGTGTGTTTGATGTATCCAGTTCAAGGTTCAAAAGTTCCAGCTTATGACAAAGCTTCTACAATGTTTTCTCCTGAGGGTAGACTTTATCAAGTAGAGTATGCAAGCAAGATAGTTGAACAAGGGAGTACTGGTGTTGGGGTAATTTATGGCGAAGGCGTTATTCTTGCTGCTGATAAGAATGTTCAAAGCAAGTTAGTTATTCCTGAATCAATTGAAAAAATATTTAAAATTGATGGTAATATTGCGGTTGTATCTGCTGGGCTTGTTGGGGATGCAAGAAGATTAGTTGGTATTGCAAGAAAACAAGCACAGGATAATAAAATGGTTTATTCTGAAGATATTCAAGTTGAGGTAATGGCTAAGGAAATTGCTGAAACAAAACAAGCATTTACTCAATATGGGGGTTTGAGACCTTTTGGAGTAGCTTTTATTATTGGTGGAGTTGATGAGAAGGGTCCAAAGATTTTTGAGACTGAACCAAGTGGAGCGCTTGCAGAGTACAAGGCCGTTGCTGTTGGAAGAAACAAAGATAAGGCAATGGAGTATTTGGAGAAAGAATTCAAAGAAGGATTAAGTTTGATTGATGCAATTAGTATTGCTTATAAAGCAATTGAAAAGAGTCTGCCTGAAAAAGAAAAATTAATTCCTGGAAGGATAGAATTTGCAGTAATTGATAAGAATGGTTTTAGAAGACTCACTGATAAAGAATTAAAACAAGCATTCAAATGAGTTTGAATGTTTTTTTTTGCATTTAAAAAACTTTAGTGCTCCCTTGAAGGAAATACAAAAAAAGAGTGGAGCAATTATTGAATAAAAATTGGTTTAATAGTTTTAGGAAATGAGTTTTTATGGTAAGAGTAGAGGATGCGATTGTTGCTCGTCTTGAAAAATTTGGTTACAAATTTGAGATTCTAGTTGAGCCTAATTTGGCGATGGATGTTAAGCATAATAAAAACGTGTCTATTGATTCTTTACTAGCTATTAATAGAGTGTTTAAGGATCAAAAGACTGGTGATGAACAGAGTCCTGATGTTTTAAAAAAAGTTTTTCAAACAGAGGATATTGAAGTAATTGCAAAAAAAATTATTCAAGATGGAGAGGTTCAGTTAACTACTGAACAAAGAAGAGCTTTTCTGGAAAAAAAGCGTCTTGAAATAATTAATTTTATTTCAAGGAATGCAATTGATCCTAAAACAAAAACACCTCATCCTCCTCAAAGAATAATAAATTGCATTGAACAGGCAAAGATTCACATTGATCCATTTAAGAGTACTGATGAACAGGTTAGGGATATAGTTAAAGCGATTAGGAGTCTTATACCAATTTCAATGGATAAAATTGATTTTGCTGTTAAGATTCCTACTCAATTCGCGGGTAAGGCTGCAAATATTATTCATAAATATGAAATGAAGAAAGAGGAGTGGCTTAATGATGGTTCTTTAGTTGCAGAGTTTTCTCTCCCTGTTGGAGCAAAACAGGATTTATTGAATGAATTGAATTCGGCAACGCATGGGGAAGTAGTTTTGAAGGTAATTGGGACTGTTAGTTAAAAATTAAATTAATTTTTAGAAGGTGAATGAATGAGTAAAAAGGTAGTAATTCCGGGAGAATTGATCTCGGCAGAGAGAAAGCGTCTTGGAAGCAATGTTTTTGTTTCTGGCGGTAAGATATACTCAAAAGTTTTGGGTATTAGTGAGGATGAGAGTGAGAAAGCGAGTGTAGTTCCTCTTGAAGGAAGGTATTCGCCTCAACAAGATGATGTTGTTATTGGAGTAGTAACTAGAGCAATTTTTGCAGGCTACAATATTAACATTAATTCGTTCGTTGAGTCTTTTATTCCAAAGAGTGCGATGAGGGATGACTTAAAGGTAGGGGACTTGGTTTCTGCAAAAGTAGAGTACGTTAATGAATTAAGAGAAGCTGACCTTGGTTTTGCTAGAAGAATGTATGGTGGGGAAGTGATCGAAGTTTCTCCTGTTAGGACTCCAAGATTAATTGGAAAAAGTGGTTCAATGCTTGAATTATTAAAGCAAGGAACTGGTTGTGATATTATAATTGGAAAGAATGGGAGAGTTTGGGCAAGGAATGGAAACATTGAATTATTGAAAAAAATTGTTTTATTCATTAATGATAACTCTTTCAAAAGTAATTTGACTAACTCTGTTGAAGAGTTCTTCAAAGCAGAGGGTATTCCAGTTAGTGCTCCAAAAAAGGATGCAATTAGAGTAAACAATTTTGTTGAAGAATCTGAAGTCATTGTTAATGACTTGGAAGAATCGGAGTTGCTTAATTAAAAAAAGGAAAACTTATTGAAGGTGAAATGATGAGTGGTAGAGTAAGAGAAAATATGCCGGACTACAAGAAGGATAAGAAGAGAGTAGACGGAAGAAAAATGGATGAGTTAAGACCATTGAGTATAAAAGTGGGTGTGATTCCTAATGCTGATGGTTCAGCTTATTTAGAGTGGGGGCAAAACAAAGTTTATGCTGCAGTTTATGGGCCAAGAGAGGCTTTACCTAAGCATACGCAAAACCCGCTTAAAGCAAATATTAAGGTTACTTATAGGATGGCTACATTCTCGGTTCCTGAAAGAAAACAACCTAGACCAAATAGAAGAGATATGGAGATTTCAAAGGTTCTTGGTGAGGCACTTGATAAAGCAGTTTTCACTGAGCAATTTCCTAATACTGAAATAGCGGTGTTTGTTGAAGTAATTGATTCTAATGCTGGTTCAAGAGTTGCTTGTTTGACTGCAGCTTCTTGTGCAATGGCTGATGCTGGTATTCCAATGAAGGATATGGTGGCAGCTACTGGTGTAGGAAAAGCATTTGGTGAATTAATAGTTGATTTGAATAAGGATGAAGAGGATGCTTTTGATGCAGTGGATATTCCTTTTGCAATCTTACCAAATACTAAGGAAATAGTTTTACTCCAAATGGATGGTTTGTTAAAAAAGAGTGAGTGGAGTGAAATAGCTAAACTTGGTTATGTTGCTTGTGAAAAGATTTATGAGATTCAAAAAAAGGCTTTGTCTGAAAAGTATCAATTGAGTGAAGTTTCACAAAAATTAATTGAGGATAAGAGTGTTTCAAAGAGTGGAGAAAAAGATTCTGCTAAGATTAAAAAAGAATCTAAAGGAAAAGCAAAGAAGGTGAGAAAGTGAGAACCACGGTTTTAGAATATGATTTATCAAAGATAGTTGAACTTGCTAGGCAAGGAAAGAGAGTTGATGGTAGAGCTTTTGAAGAGGCTAGGGATTTTACTCTTGAACTAGGAATGTGTAAGAATGCAGAGAGTAGTGCTAGAATAATTATGGGGGAGACTCAAGTAATTGCGGGAATAAAAATGGGTGTAGATAAACCTTACCCTGATAACCCTGATGAGGGAGCAATTTCTTGCGGGGCAGAACTCTTGGCACTTGCTCACTCTGAGTACGAAGCAGGGCCACCTTCTCTTGACGAAATAGAAATAGCTAGAGTAGTTGATAGAGGTATTAGGGAGTCAAAAGCAATTGATTTCACAAAACTATGTATTAAAGAAGGAGAATCTTGTTGGATTGCGTTCATGGATTTTTATGCAATTAATTCAGGTGGTAATCTCTTTGATGCTGGCTCAATTGCTGGACTTGCAGCTTTTTTAACTGCAAAAATTCCTAAACTTGATGAGAATAATAAAATCATTAAGCACGAATATCAAGGAAAACTTGAATTAAAGAGACTTCCTCTTTTAACAACTTTTGTTAAAATTGGTGGACAAATCTTGGTTGACCCGACTTATTTAGAAGAGAAAGCAAGTGAAGCTAGGTTCTCGGTTGCTACTACTGATGATGGGTTAATGAGTGCAATGCAAAAAGGACCAGGTTCTTTCACTCTTGAAGAAATAAATAAAATGATTGACCTTGGATTCAAAGTAGCTGATGAGAGGAGAAAGAAATTATTAAAAGAAGTTAAAGAGTAATTAACTTCGTGTTTTAAAAAAAAGTGATTCCCTTTTTTTAGGGGAGTTACTTTTTTTTGAATTTGATTGGTTTTTAGAAAGTTTATAAACCTTTCTTATTGAAGTTTTTGTATTGGTGAGCAAAAAATGGGTTCGACAAAAAAAGTTGGTAGAGCTGGTAGGTATAGTTCTAGATATGGTGTTGGTATTAGAAAGAGATTAATTGCTACTGAAAAGAAGCAAAACAATTTATCTAATTGCCCTTTTTGTGGTTTTGATACTGTTAAGCGAGAAGCTGCGGGTTTATTTTATTGCAAGAAGTGTAGTAATAAATTTGCTGGTGGAGCTTATGAAGTACAGACTTTGGTTGGTAAGACTATTGCTAAGATGGTTGCACAAAAGTCTTTCTTAGCTGATGCAAAGTTATTAGCAAAGGAAAACGAGTCTTCTTTCTCTGATATTGAGAGGGAAGTTGAAGAAGCGTTGGTTAAGGATAAAAAAGAATAGTAGTTTGAATTAATTTTTTTGGAGTTGAAGAATTATGGCTTATAAATGTGCTAAATGTGCTACAGAAGTAACTAATGTTTCAGAAGGGCTTGTAAGGTGTCCTTCTTGTGGACATAGAGTTCTTTATAAGACTCGTGAACCAATTTCAAAAGTAATTAAAACAGATTAATTTTTTGAGTTTGTTTTGAAGAATTAGTTTTATCAATCTTTTTTATTTAATTATTTTTATGTTTTCACTTAAAGTAAGGGTTGAGTTTGATTCAAAGAACCAAGCTTTGAGATTCTTTAAATCAATTAAGCCAGAAATTGAGGAAGATTATGTTAGGAGCAAAACTAGGGTTTCTCAAAAAGAGAATATTCTTGAATTTTTGATTACTGCTAGTGACAAAACTGCTCTTAGGGCTTCACTTAATTCAATAACTAAACCACTAAAATTGTTTGAAGAAATAGAAGAATTATAATTTTTTTTTTAAAAAAGATAGTAATTAATTGGTTTGCAATCAAGTAAATTGTATTAAAATTGTGTTTAAAAAAATTATTTTTAGAGGTGTTTTGAAAATGGATGAACAAGAACAAAGAGCTGCTATAATGGAGTTTGAAAAGAATAGGCAAATTCTTGGGAATATTAGTGCTCAAAAACAACAAGTTTCTTTTCAATTAGAAATGCTTAAATCTTCTCTTGAAGAAATGAGTAAGAATAAGGAAAAGAATGTTTACAAAGTTGTTGGTAATGTTTTGTTTCTAAAAGACGCTAAAGAAATGAAAGAAGAACTTGAAGAACGAAGAGAGAGTACTGATCTTAGACTCAAAACCATTGAAAAGCAAGAAGAATCAATAATTAAGAAACTAAATTCTCTTAAAACAAAAATAGAGGGTGCTGCTAAAGAGGAAGAAGAAAAAAAGAAAGCAAAGAACTAAATTTTTTATTAAGTCCCGCATTTTTTTTGCGGGCAACTATTTTTTTCATTGACAAAGTTATATTAACAACTTAATCCTATTTTTTTCATGTTAAATGGTTTGTCAGTTAAGAATGTTGTCAAAAAATGCAAAAATAATCGTGTTCTTCTCTTAACGCACGAGCATGCTGATCTTGATTCTTTTGCTTCTGCGTTAATGATGCAGATTTTTCTTTCAAAGCAAAAAATTAATTCAACTATTGGCGTGCCTTCGCATATTAATGAGCAGGCAAAAAAATTAGCTGATTTTTTTAAAACAGATTATGTTTTGAATCCGGATTTAAAGAGTTTTGAAGTTGTTTTGATTTTTGATTTAAATTCTTTTGAACAATTAGGTCCTCTAAAAAAAGATTTTATTGAATTGTATAATAAAAAGAATTTTGAAGTAATTGTTTTTGATCATCATGTTTCAAACAAGACTTGCATAGTTTATGAGGGTAATTGTGTAATTGACGAAACAATGGTTTCAACAACCCAGTTAATTTACAATTTCTTGGACACTTTTTCTAATTCTAATTTTTTCTTTTTGAATTGCATAGGTATTTTGGAGGACACAGGTCATTTTTTGGTTGGTTCAGATAAGTGTTTTTTAGATTTTTCAGTTTCTTTAAAGAAATCAAATAAAACTTATGCTGATGTTTTGTTTTTCACAAAAACTGAGTTTGATAATGGGGAACGAATTGCTCTTCTTAAAGCTGCTCAGCGTTCAAAAATAACTCGAATAAGAGAAGTTATTGTAATTACTAGTACAGTTTCTTTTTACCAATCTTTTGTTGCAACAAAATTATTGAATTTTGGGGCACACATTTCTCTTGTTAGTGGGGTTGAGAGGAATGGTCTTTGTACTTTGAGTGCAAGAGCTGATTCTGTTTTTAAGGATATTAATAATTTCAATTTAGTAAAGGATTTGCTTCTTTTAATTAAAGAAAAATTGGGTGGGGAAGTTGGTGGTCACTCTGGTGCAGCGCAGTGGAAAGGGAAAAGTACTCCTGAAGAAGTACTAAGAGTTTCAATTGATATTTTGAAAAAAAAGTTTTGATAAATTAAATTTTTTTTTTATTTTAAATAAACGACATTTTGTCCTTTCTTTATTTTTCCTCTATCAGCGTATTTTAGTAAATAATGTACGGTGGACTTTGGGATTCCAGTTATTTTCTCTATTTCTCTTACTGTTTGGTAATCTTTTCTAAGTTCAATTATTTGTAACATTTTGTCCATAGGTAAATCAATTGCTCTTCCTCTTCTTTTTTCAAGGGCAATAGTTATTCCCTTGTCTTTAATTTTTTTTTGTGTTTTAGTTGGGAGTCTTTTTAAACAAGAATTTGATATAGTTATTGTCCTAATTGGGCACTTTGTTATTAGGTTGTTTAGCTTGTCCCATTTTATTGGTCGAACTAAGTGTATTTCTAAAGTATCGCGTGGAATTGAGTCAATGTTTGTGTGTTCTGTTATCGCATATTTCATTTTCTCAAACCCAATTTGTTTTTTAAATTCAAAATCTTTTTCTTTATCCTGATTTTTTTTATTTTTTGTCCAATTTTTACTATGTTTTCCTTTTTAGTTATTCTTTTTATTGTTTTTATTCTTTTGCTTACCCATTTTTTATTAATTTTTTTTGTTAGAGTTGGTTTTTTGAGCACAGTTTTTTTCGCAAGGTAAGTTAATCCTTCAATCATTTCTCTTTTTCCAATTACATCAATGGGTGTGTTTGAGTATATGTTTGGGCCCATCCAGAGTGTTTCTTTGTTTTGAATCATTTTTAAAAAATCTTTTTCATTTTTTGGTTTTCTTTTTAGTTCAATTACTGCAGTTCCTATTGCACTCGGATAGTGTGCGTCGCTTCCCACTGTTCTAAAACTAGCTTTTTCTCCTAAAAGCATTCCTTTTCTAACTTTGTCTAGCGTGCTTGTTGCGAGGTTCTCTAGTTTTTTTCTTGGAAAATTAGTTGTTTTGTTTATTCTTAGAGTTGTAATAACCCTGTTTTTTTCTACGAAATTAAATGCAGTGTATATTCCTTTTGTGAATTTTCTTCCAAACAGTAATTCGTTTGCACTCGCAAGCATTCCATTATAATACTCAATTCCTACTCTAAATTTTTTTGCAATTTTTTTCGTATTTTCTTCTCCAATCACTTCGCATGCTGAATCATATTTGTATCCATAAGGGTGTGGGAAACTTGCAACTAAATCATTTTCTTTTATAATTTTCAGCGCTTTCTCTATATTCACTTCTTTTTCTTGTAGTTCTTTTATTTCATAAAGTTTTTCATTTTCAGCAAAAATAAGTAAATCTCCTGCACTTGTTCTTGCTTCCATTCCTGCGATTAACATTATTCCTTTTGGTTGTATTGCTTTTAGTTCTAAGTAAGCTTCTTTTGGATTATAGTTGTAATGTTCAGTTATTGCAATCACACTCAACTTTTTCTTTTTTGCTGCGTCCCACCAATCAATCGGCTTCACTTTTTTTTCATTTAGGTGAGTGTGTAAATCAGCAAGTATGTATTTTTTCATAAGTATATTTTTGTATTTTTCTCTTTAAATATCCTTTTTGTTACACTAAAATTAAGGGTTGTTTATTAATTTTTTGTATTAGGTTTATTTTAGGTGATTTGTTTGATTGACCCAAAAATTATTAGAGAGAATCCAGAAAATGTAAGAAAGAATTTAGAAAAGAGAAGAGATCCTAGCATAATTGCTAAACTTGATTCTTGGGTATCGTCGGACAAAGAGTGGAGAGAATTAAAGCAAAAAACCGATGATTTGCGTGCAAAGAGAAATACTGTTACAGAGAGTATTAAGCAAGCAAAAATGAAAGGAGAGAATACTGATGCTTT
>JAQVQA010000024.1 GCA_028701835.1 Candidatus Iainarchaeum sp. | reverse complement strand
TATTTTACATAATCAGGGGATGGTTTTTCTTCGCTTGTTTCAATAAAAAGAATTTTTTTATTCCAAAAAGATTTTTTTGGCCAATATTTTGTTCCATTAATAAAATTTAGTACTTCAATACACCCACCGAATAATTCCCCAGTTGCTTTTCCTTTTCCCCAATTCCAAGGAGTACTTGTTTCAATTTTTTTAAGTTTATTTGTATTGCTTTTCCAATCAGCATATCCATTAGAATATTCTGTAAATGGTTTGTAAGTAAAACTTTTCCATTTTTTAAACAAAAAATTTTCAAAGTTCTCGTGATAACCTTTAATTTTTTCTATTTGTGCTATTCCTGCCATTATTGAAGGGCCGTTAAAAGTAATTATTCCTAGAGTGTTAAAGTAAATATTTGTTGTTGCAGTATCAGAAAAACCCATGAATAATTTTGGGTTGTTTTTAATTATTTTTGGGTTAATATAAGGAAGTATCCTTATAGAGTCTTCTCCTCCTATGCTTGTAAAAATTCCTTTAATTTCCTTATTCATGAAAGCATTGTTAATATCCTCTGCTCTTTCCTTGGGATGAGAGTGCAAATAGTTAATCGATTTTTTAGTAGTGGGGTATTCTTTTATTTTCAAACCCATTTTTTCTAGATTTCTTATCCCTGTTTCATAAACCTTTGGGAATAATTTAGGTAATCCTCTTGATAGAGACATTACTGCAACAGTATCTCCTTTCTCTAGTCTCTTAACTTTCTTCATTAAAAACAAAGAGAATCCAAATTTATAATAGTTTAGTTAAGTCTAAAATGAGTGGCTTTTTATTGCTTTTCAATCATCAATTCTATGTGTTTTCGTGATGAAGTAAATCCCTGATGATTTAGTGATTAGTTAATCCAACTCTGAAAAACACATTGAATTTTAAATATTGGAGTTTTATAATAATTATAAGGGTTCAAGGTTTTTTAATAAAGTAAATCCTTGATGATTTTGGTGATTAGTTAATCCAACTCTGAGGCATTTTAGTATTTGCTTGGCTTTTTATGGAGAGGGGTAGAGTGGTTTTTGTAGTCAAGAAGGTTAGGAAGATGTTTCCTAAAAAGGGGGTTGAGCGTAGGGCTTTAATGTTTGCTTCTAATGTGGGTAATTTGTCTGAAGAGAAAAAATTTTCTGCTTTAAAAAGTTTTTTGAAGAACAAGAGTGCTTCAAAGAGGGTTGTTGCTAAAAAAGTTTTGCGAGCGTATAAGTCTAGGGCAGAGTTGTTTAATACTTTTAAGAGTTTAGTTAATGATTTTAGGTTAAAGAATCCTTCTTTTGAGGGAGTAATTATTTTTGGCGGGGTTGTAAAGAAAGCTACTCCTCCAACTGATTTGGATTTTATTTTTGTTGGTAATTTGCCTCATTTAGAAAAGAAGCGTTTTTGTGATTTGCTTTTAGAAAAGACTGGTGTTGTGGCTAATCCTTTTCCGGTGAAGATTGATATTAAATCAAATCCAAGGGTTTTTGATTCGTTGTTATCCGTTCCTTATCTTCATAATCATAGGGAGTGGACTGTTCAAAACTTTGTTGGGCCACTTAATGTTAAGAGGCTTTTGGTTAAGTCTTATAAAGGGGCTCTTAAGAGAGTGAATCCAGTTAAGGTAGTTGATTAATTTTTAAAAGGTTTTTTTAATGATTTCAAGGATTAGGGGAAAAATAGGTTTTTTACAAAAAATTCTTGCAATGCCTTTTATTAAATTAAGAATTGATCCTAATTTAATTTCTGTTCTTGGATTAATCTTAGCATTAATTGGAGCTTTTTTTGTTACTCAACAAAATTGGTTCTTGGCTTTAATTTTTTTTATTTTAGCGCCTACAATGGATTTAATTGATGGGGCAACTGCGAGGGCTTTAAACAAGAGGAGTAATTGGGGTAATTACTTTGAAACTATGATTGATAAGTTAGTTGATTTTGCAATGCTAGGGAGTTTTGCGTTTATTCCGATTTATTCAATTCCTGCAATTTTGGCTTTGGGTTTTTCATCAATCTCTAGTTATGCAAAGCCTAGAGTTGGTTTGATTATTATTACTGATAATAGGGATTGGCCTGCTATTGGTGAGCATGCGGATAAATTAATTATTTTGCTGGTTGGATTATTGTTAGCAGTTCTTGGTTTTAATTACTTAGAATATTTTTTGTATTTAATTGCTTTAATTTCAGCAATTGGTTCAGTTCAGAGAATAATTTATGCTAGGGGTTTAATTAAAGAGGCTGAGAGGAAGGGGACTCTTTTGCCTTACATTAAAAAGAATAAAGAAAGGTAGTTTTTTTGATTTTAGTATTTTTCAAGTAGCTTGTTAGCTATTCTTAGAAACTCTTTATTGTTTTTTACTTTAAAGAAAATAATGTCTTTTCTTATTTTCATTAGTTTATCGCTGTTTGAGTCTCCAAAAGCGTATGCAATTATTTTGTCTCTTGGCATTACCCCTTCTTTTTTTAGTGCTCTTAGTACTCCTAAGTGTTTTCCCATTTCTCTTGGTTCAATTGCTATTCCTGCTCCAATATCAATCACTTCTAACTCTACTGGGCTACCATATTTATGAGTTTTTTTGAATGATTCGTGAAGAGAGTTAACTATTCTTTTCGCTTCTTTAGCCATTCTTTTTCTTTCTTTTGTATTATTTTCTTCGAGTTCAAAGAAGAATCTTGTGTCAGTAAGGAGTCTTTTTTCTCTAGCTGAACGAAGTTTGAATCCCTCGTATTTTAGTGCGTTTCGGATATCATTTCCTAAAAACATTTTGTATAACATTAATTGGTCTAGGTGTGCAAAGGTTTCTCTTTTAATAACTGGTTTTAATGTAATTACTGCGTCGCCTTTTTTGAAGACTAATTTATTATTTTTTATTTTAAATTCGTGTGCGTAAGTTAAGTGTTCGAGTCCACTTGATGCATAAATAAGTGAATCGTTGAGTAGATTAAATTTTTTCAAAGTTTCTTCTACTCCATGTTTTGTTCTTATTTCTACTGAAGAACGTGCTGTTATGAAAACCAATTTGAATCCTTTTTGAGTGAATTCTTTTAGTAATTTAATTGATTCTTCTGATATCCTTGGGGGAATATCTGGGATGAATTCGTTGGTTGGTGTAATTACTCCGTCAATATCCAAGAAGAGGAATTTGTATTTAGTAAAGGTATTTTTAGGCATGTTTTTTCATAAATATTTAGTTGCATAAGTTATTTAATGATTTATTCTCTTATTTTTTTTGGTGAATGTGATGGTTGTTTCTTTTGAGGATTGGATTAAAGTTGAGTTGAGAGTTGGCTTGATTGAGAGTGTAAGTGATATTGAGGGTAAGGATAAGCTTTATCGTTTTAGCGTGGATTTTGGTGCAGAGGGTAAGAGGACTATTCTTGCAGGGCTTAAACCTTATTATTCTAGAGAGGATTTGTTGAACAAAAAAGCGGTTTTTGTTTTTAATTTGGCTCCAAGGGCTTTAGCTGGTTTTGAGAGTCAGGGGATGATTCTTGCAATGAAGAATAATGAGGGTAAGTATAAATTAACTTTAGTTGATGATAGTGTTACACAAGGAACTAGACTCGAGTGAATTTTTAAAGAATTTTTTATTTTATGCTATTATTGTAATGATTGCGGGGAATGCTATTATTACTCCTATCATTGCGCCTAGGTTTGTTAGGGCAGCTACTATTAGTATGTGAGTTACTTTGTTGTTATAGAATTGTCCTATTGAGGATACGTCAGGGAGATTCTCAAAATCCATTACTCTTGGTGAATTGAATCTTGTTTCTACGAGTCCCGAAACCCATCCTGCGGCAAGAGCAGGGTGGAGTGTTGTTAGGGGTGCGCTTATAAAAGCAGTTATTATTGAGAAGGGGTGTGCGCGAGCAAGTAGTGCTCCTATTGCTGAGCATGTTCCTGTGATTAGAATCCAGTATATTAGTACTCCTATTGTAGCATCAATTCCTTTTAGTAGTAGAGCGTATATTAGAATTAATCCAAAAATTATTGGTAATAGGGGCGTAATAAATTTTAACCAATTCTTTTTTTTCTTAATGTGGTTTAATTCAATTAAATCAATTTTTTTGTTTGAGTTTAAATGATTAATTATTCCTTCTACATGTCCTGCCCCTACTACTGCAACAATTTTTTTTCCAGGACTATGTTTAATCATTTCGGCGATGTATAAGTCTCTTTCATCAACTAAAACTTTTTTTATTGAAGGGAATTGTTTGCCAAGTTCTTTCATTAAATTATTAATTAAATCTTCTTTTTTGAGTTCCTCGATTTTTTCTTCAGTTACTCTTTCACCTGCTCCAAAGAATCCTGCAACAAATGAGCTTCCTAAAACAATTTTTTCTTTTAAACTCATTTCACTAAAAGCTTTTTTTAGAGTTATTCTAACATCCCTGTCAAGTAGTTGAATTGGAACTTTTTTTTCTTGTGCTTTTTTTATGGCTGTAAGCATTTCGGAACCAGGTTGTATTCCTATTTGTTTGCCTATTTGTCTTTGCATGTTGGATAAAAAAATGTTTAATAAAAATAAGTAAGTTTTTCCTGTTTTGATTATTTCAACTAAATTAGTTTCTTGCCATTTTTTTCCTGATAGCAATTGTTCTAACCTATCTTTATCAAGTTCTACTCCTATTACATCTGGTTGTTCTTCTTCAATTGTTTTATTAACTAATTCAATTGATTCTTTTGAAATGTGGGCGGTTCCAACTATAATCACTTGTTTTGCTTTATCTTTAAAATCAATTACTATTTTTTTAATCATCTGTAACTTTTTAGATATTAAGTGTTTATAATTATTCGTTTATATGGCTAGTTTAACCAAATTAATTAAAAAAGGTTGTTTGAGTTATTTTTTTTGAGTGAGTTTGACTAGTTATTATTTTTGATTATAAAAAATATTCCTGCAAGGATTAGGATGAACCAACTAATCCAAAAGAATCCTCTTAGTGGGTCTCCAAGTTGGGGGAAAATAAATTGGGTTGTAGCTACCCCCATACCCATTCCTATTAAGAATAATCCTAGTGAGTTACTCATATTGATATAGCTAACGTTAGTAGGGTATAAAAGCTTTCTTTTTACTCATTCTTTTATGAAGAAAGTGTGTTTTTTAGAATTTGAGGGAGTAATTGCTTCGTTTAAAAATTATTCTCCTGTGGGGGAAAGGATTAACTCTTTTTTAAAAGAATTAACAGGGTTTTGCAAAGAGAATAATATTGAATTATTCTTAGTTTGTGGGTACTATGAAGGGGTTGCAAAGAAAAAATTTTTGGATAATGGGTTCAATTCTTTTTTTGATGAGACTCATTTTGTTTTTGTCGATGATTATTATATTAATAATAAAAAAGAAGAGGATAAGAATCTTCATTTAGATAACTTAAAAAAAGATTCTGAATTTAATGATTCTTTTTTTAAACAGGTTTTAATTCAAAGAATTTTAAGAGAAAAGAACTTGGTTGAGAGTGATGCTTTGCTTTTGTGTAATGATATTTGGGTTGATGGTTATTACACTACTCGTTTTTCTAAAATAGATTTTGCTTTATTCAAAAACAATTTAACTGATAGGGGAAACAAAGTTGAATTAATTAATGGGTTAGTTTATTTTGATTTAGATTTTTCTTCAGTTAGGGGATTATTAATTGATTTTCCTAAATTAGATTTTTCTTCTCTTAATAAATATGTTTTTGAAGTGATGAAGAGTGTGCTCGTGGAGGACAGTGTTAAGGATTCTATTAGAGAAAATATTTTGAAAAAAAGGTTTGGTAGAATTGAGGGGTAAGTTTATGAGAAAAATGGGTTTGTTTGGTAAGCGAAGAATCATTTCGCCTAGTCCAGCTAATCTCTCTGGTTTGATAGTTCCTTTATTGACTCCATTAAATGAAGATAAATCAATTGATTTTATTTCACTTAAGACTCTAGTTGCAAGATTATTAAATAAGGGTGTGAAGAGTTTTTTTTTATTTGGCCCTTATTCTGAGCAAGAATTTTTGTCTTCTTCAGAAAAAGAAGCTATTCTTGAAGTGGTTTTTAAGGAAGTTAATGGGAAGGGTTTTGTTCTTGCAGGTTGTTTTGGAAAGGATGTTGATGAGATTGTTGAATTGGTAGCGATTGCAGAAAAGTTTACTAATTATTGTGTAGTTTCTTTGTCAAAAACAATTCTTGAGGATGAACTTAGTTTTATTGATTTTTTTGATCATATTTTTAGACACACTAAAACAAATATTTTACTTTATGATGATATTAGATTAAGTGGTATTGTTATTCCTGTTCCTTGGTTAGAAAAAATAGTTACTTGGGAGAGGTTTATTGGGATAATAGAGTATTCAAAGGATATTGATTATATTAATGAATTAAATAGTTTAAATCATTTGACAAAATTATTTGAAGCTAGTAAAGACATGGCTTTTTATTGTTTGAGGCAGGGGTTTTGTGGAATCGCTTGTAATTCTTCTTTAATATTTCCTGGGTATTTTTTAGAACTTGCTGAATCAATGGGTGAAATGGATATGAGAAAATATTTAATTAATGATGCTAGGATTAATGAAATAAAAAAGTCTTATCCTATTGGGAAAAAAATGCAGGCATTAAAAAGAGTCCTTTTTTTGAGGGGTTTGATGAATTCTTATTGTTTTGATGATTCTTTAAGTTTAACAGAACTTGAGAAAGTTAAAATAGAGCAAGCGGTTTTGGCTCACCAAACCGAGTCTTTTCATTATTAGTATATTAATTAATCAAATTCTAACTTTTTTTGCTTAAGTAAAGTTTTTTATTAAAGTAAATTAATTATTTAATGAAAGGAGGTGTGTTTTTTTGGTTGTAAAAAAATTGGGTGGATTAGCTTTCTTAGCAGGAGTTATTCTGTGTTTTATTCTAGCGCTTGTTGCTTGGATTGTGCCTTCAATTGTTCAAGGTGCTGCAGGTTTAATTACTTTAGTATTAATAATCCTTGGAATAATTGTTGGAATATTTAATATTAATGATAAACATAGAATGGATTTGCTCATTTCAGTAATTGCGGTTTCAATGATTGGGCCAATAACAGTTCAACAATTAGCTTCATTAATTCCTGCAATATCAACGCTAATAACTGCACTATTCCAAAATACTGTTGCTTTAGCAGTTCCAGCAGCACTAATTATTGGATTAAAGCAGATTTGGTATATTGGGATGGATAAAAAAGATTAAAAAAGTAATTTTGAAAAGTTCTCTTTAAATTAGGGGGGGAACTTTTCTTTTATTTTTTTTATTATTTCTTTAGATTACCAACTTTTTTATTAGTTTGTTTTAGGGATGTTTTTATGAGTGCATTGACTTTGATTGAGTCCCTTGCAAAACACGAGTCTCTTCTTCATGAACTTCAGTTTAGGGATAAGGTAAAGAGTGCAGAGTTTCACTTTGCAACAAGTTTTGATTTTGATGGGTTTTTTGAAAATGAATTGCTTGAAATTTTATTTTCAAAAATAAAAGAAGTTTTGGGGCAAGTTGAATTCTCTACTTTTGGATTAGGGGTTTCTTGGCCACAAGCAATGGATGATGCAGAAAAGAGTCACTTAAAATTTATTCTTCAGACTGAGTTGATAAAGAAAATTGAAAGTGAGTTGAGTAAGCGACTTGGTGATTCTTTACCTGATGTTTACTTTTTAATTGATTTTACAAAAAAACTTGTTTTGATTAAAATTCGACCGGTTTATGTTGTTGGGAATTATTGTAAGTATTCAAGAGAAATAGCTCAAACAGAGTACTTCTGTAATAAGTGTAGAGGTGCGGGTTGTTGGTATTGTAATAACACGGGTCACTTTAGTGGTGAGAGTGTAGAGCAATTGATTACAAAAAGTTTTGTAAATCACTTTGGCGCAAAATTGTTAATTATGCATGGGGCTGGGAGAGAAGATTTGGATGTTTTAATGCTTGGCAAAGGAAGACCCTTTGTTGCAGAACTTGTAATGCCAAAAAAAAGGATTGCTGATTTGAAAGAGATTGAATTAGAAATAAATTCTGAGTGTAAAGGAAAAGTAAGTATTAATTCTCTTGAGTTTTGTGATTTGTCAAAAGTTTCGGCAGTTAAAGATGCGTTTCATGATAAGATTTACACTGCGTTTATAGTTTGCAAAGATAAATTTGATTTGAATAATTTGAGTTTGAATAAAGAAATTAATGTTTTGCAGTACACTCCGAGTAGAGTTGAGAAAAGGAGGGCAAAATTAAAACGTGAAAAAAAAGTTACTCTTCTTAATGTAGTACGAATTTCTGATAATGAATTGGTTTTGACTCTAAAAACTTCTCACGGAACTTATGTAAAAGAATTCATTTCTTCTGACCATAATAAAACAAATCCTAGCATTTCTTCAATGTTAAAAACGAATTGCACTTGTGCCCTTTTGGATGTTGAAGAGATTTGC
>JAQVQA010000008.1 GCA_028701835.1 Candidatus Iainarchaeum sp. | reverse complement strand
CTTTTAATTCAACTAAATAAATAGTTAGTTTGAAAAAAAGGCTGAGTTGATTGCCCTAGTAGCTCAGTAGGTAGAGCGCCCGGCTGTTAACCGGTAGGTCGAAAGTTCAAGTCTTTCCTGGGGCGCTTATTTTATTTTTCATTTTTTTTGTTTTGTTTTTAATAGTTCTTTTTTTAATTTTTTCTGTTTATTGTTTTGAGTGGTGGTAGTAAATGAATATTGTGAGGGTTAAGAAGTTGCTTTTTAGGTTGGATGAGTTTGGGGATAAGTTGATTAAAGAAGGGGAGTATTATAAGAAGAGTGTTAAAGAGATTAAGGTTGAATTAAAAAAAGAGGGTTTGATTTAATTTTTTTAAAAATATTTGATTTGCAAAAGTTTTTCTCTTGCAAATCAAAAAAATTTTTTCTTATTTTTTAGTTACTTTTTCTTCTTTCATGAGGTATTTAGCTATAATGAATACTACGAATGCTATTATTATGAAGTTTAGTAGTTCTCCAAAGAATGCTCCTAATTTGAAGAATATTGGTCCTATTTGTAGTATGAATTCTTTCCAAGCTCCGCCTGGGATTAAGAATCCAACTATTGGCATTATTAGGTTATCTACTAACGATTTTACTAGACTTGTTGCAGCCGCACCCATGATGAATGCAATTGCTAAAGCCATTACATTGTATTCTCTTAAGAATCCCATGAATTCTTTTACTGTGTTTTTTGATTTTGAAATCAATTAATCACCCTAGTATTAAGTTATGTGTTTTATATTATAAACTTATTTTTAGTAAAAATTAATTATTTTTTTTTAACAATTTTTTTGTTTAGTGAAGTTTTTTAAGTCGTTTTTTATTAGTATTTGAGTTGACTTGGTGGTTTTTTTGGAGTTAGATTCAAGTGATTTTTTTTCTATTATTTACACTATTTCTAATATGTTGCGTTTTGTGGGTGGGGTAATGTTTGTACCTGCTTTAGTAGCATTTTTTTTAGAAGAATTTTTTTTTGCAGAGCTTTTTGGTTTAATGGGTTTGTCCATTTTAATTATTTTTTCTGTTTTTAGAATAGTTTTGGGTAAGAGGGAGGTTCGGTTTAGGCATGCAATTATTTCTATTGCTCTTGCTTGGTTTATAATTGGTTTTATTTCTGCGGTTCCTTTTTTGTTTGTTGGTTTAAATCCGTTGGATTCTTTTTTTGAATCTGTTTCTGGTTGGTCTGGTACTGGTATTAGTATGATTGAATTTCCTCAAGATTTGCCTCAATCAATTAATTTTTGGAGGGGTTTTATTCAATGGCTTGGTGGGTTCGGAATTGTTTTATTAGCTTTGCTTGTGTTTGAAAAGCCTCAGACGGCTCATAATTTATTTGCTGCGGAGGGTAGGAGCGAGGACTTTTATGTTAATGTAGTCAAGGTTGCTAGAACTATAATGGTTATTTACTTTGGCTATACTTTTATAGGAATTATTTTGTTTTTATTTTCTGGTTTGAGTTTATTTGAATCGATTTTTCATTCTTTTACTTCAATTGCTACTGCAGGGTTTTCTACTCATTCAATAGGAATAGGTTTTTTTGGTTCGAATGCAATGCTTGTGTCAATGTTTTTAATGATTCTTGGGGGTATTAGTTTTGAATCTCATTTTGATTTGATGCATGGTAGGGTAAAAAAGTTTTTTAATAATCCTGAAATAAAATTTTTTTTAGGAATATTAATTATTTCTCTTTTATTAGTTTTGTTTAATTTGTTTTTTTTGAATAAAGAAAATTTTTTTGAAGGTTTTTTTTATGTTGTTTCGGCTATTACTAGTACGGGGGCTTCTACTTTTGTTTCTGTAAGTGATTTTCCTGCTTTGTCAGTTTTTTTGATTTTAGTGTTAATGATTTTTGGGGCTTGTTATGGTTCTACTACAGGAGGTTTAAAGATTTGGAGAATAATTATTTTGTTTAGGGTTATTCGTAGAGAGATTCATAAGGCTTTCTTACCTAATCACACAGTTTTTCCAATTAAAGTGGGTAATAAGGTAATTTCTGATGAGAGTGCGTTAAAAGCTCTTTCTTATTTAGCATTATACTTTTTTTTCATAGTGATTGGGTCTATTATTTTCATGCTTTTTGGTTATGGAATTTTAGAGAGTGTTTTCACTGTTTCTTCTGCACAAGGTAATTCTGGTTTGAGTATTCTTAGTTCATATTCTTTATTTAATTTGCATCCTTTATTGAAATTGTTGCTTAGTTTGCACATGATTGTTGGTAGAATGGAGATTCTTCCTTTCTTGATATTAATAAAAAGTTTTGGTTTTGGAAGTAAGATTTGATTTTTTTGGTTCATCAAAAAATATAAAAATGCTATTTTGTATGTTTATTTGGTTAAGAGAAGGTTTTAGTTTTAATGTATATTATAATTGTTGGTAGTACTGAATTTTCTAGTTCTTTTGCTCATTTATTACATAATGAGGATAGTAGTGAAAGGATTGTTTTGGTAGTTAAGAAGAAAGATGATGCGATTAGGATTACTGAGGAAGTAGGGGTTAATGTAGTTAATGCTGATGCAACTAAACCAGAGGTTTTGGATGAATTAGAACTTGAGAAGTGTGATGTTTTTATAGCTGCTTCTGAACTTGATAAAGATAATTTAATTTCTGCTATGTATGCTAAGGAATCTGGCGCGAAGAAAGTCTTTGCTTGTGTTGATAGTTTTGATATTGAGGGTATGATGAAAAAAATTGGTATTGTTCCTATTAATGCGGATAGGTTTGCAGCTAATGCTGTTGAATTAATGATTAAACGTCCTGCGGTTAGTGAGTTGGTTAATATAGGTGATGGGCAATTTGATATGATTGAAGTTGATGTAGCTTTAACTGATTTTGAGGGGAGAGAGCTTGGGGAGTTGGATAGTGTTGATTATAATGCTATTGCAATTTATTCTAAAGGGAAATTTAATTTTTCAAAAAAAGTTAAGTTAAAAAAAACTGATGTTTTGCTGTTAGTTGTTCCTTCTGGTAAAGAAAAAGATGTTGAAAAAAAAATAATTAATCCATTTAAGAGAATAACTTCTTTTGTGTCAAAAAAATAATTAAGTTTTTATTCAAAACCAACCCTTAAAAATGGATTGTGTTTAACTCTGTTAGTTGTTTTGGAGTATTGTTTATGCCTAAGAATATTGATTCCGTTCTGATTAAAGAACCTATTAAGAAAAAGTTGCTTACCCTTGAATTTGATGAGGGTGACGATTTAATGTCTTGCATTAAGGATGGGCTTAGTCAGAATGAAGTTAGAGAAGCTGATGTTGTGGATGTTGATGGAGTCTTATCTACTGCTACTGTTAACGCTATGGAGGGTAGTAAGTTTAAGAAAATTGATTTTTCTAATACCAAAATTTTGAGGGCTTCAGGTCACTTTAAATTAGGTGGAGGGGATTTGTGGGGAGCACTTCATGTTTTTACTCAAGGAAGAAAACCAATTTCAGGTACTCTTGTTAGAGGCAAAGCTTCTCAAGGATTTAAATTAAAATTATCTTTTTTACCTAAGTAAATGTTTTTCTTAATTTTTTTTTAAAAGAATCCTTTTCTTTTTTTAATAACTTCTTTTACATTCGCAATTTTTTTCTTTGCAATTACTTCTACATTATCAATTCCTTCTTCAGCTAGTTTACTAGCGTTTTTAGTATAATATTCTGCAGTGGTTATACTTTTCTTTGCTAATCCACCAACTGTCTTAATTCCTGTTATGGTTAGGTTTTCTGTTAAAGTAATTATTGAAAATGCACTTGAAAAGAATGTTGTTCTTATTGGTTCAAGAGTTAGTACTCCTATAATTAGTGTTCTGTCCTTTATTTGTTTAGTCTCTCTCACTTCTTTTATTTTATTTACTAGAGTAGCGTACACAATTAACCTTACTATTATTGAGATTACGCAAATGACATAAAAAGAATTATCTAGTATTCCTATCGTGGGGTTGAATGTTTGTATCCACCCTGATAATGTTACTCCAAAAAAAGTTGCTATTCCAAATAAAGCTGCTTGATAACCTGCATATTTGATTATTTTTTCTTGTTTGAATGACTCATAAATGAAACTAGCTAAACAAAGATTCAATCCACTGAATATTATTCCTGATAGTACTTCTATCATTATTAATCCATTTGGTTCTCGGACAAAAATTAATAAGAGTGGGTATAGTGAAGCGAGTAATCCTGTTACTTTAATTGTTTTTATTGGCCCGTATTTGTCAATTATTTTTCCCCAATAAGGCATTGATATTAGAGTGGATAATGTTGTTGCTGCAATTATTAGTGTGTAGGTTAAGTAATCATTCTTTAACCCAATTTCTTCAAGCAAGTACACTGAAAAGAATGGTCCTATTAGTGCGATTCCAAAAGTCATTAGCGAACCAAATAAAACAAAGTATCCAAAATTATCTTTTCTTAACTGGGTAATAAAGTTAATAAAGTGAGTAGAATCTTTTTCAGGAATTAATTCAGGATCTTGTGTTTTTGAGAATATAATTGATGCGATAAATCTTCCAAAGAATGATATTATGAATATTGCACTAAAAATGTAAAGCGTGTAACTTGGTTCAACGAATTTCAACGCAACTCCACTTAATAGCATTGTTACAAAAACAATTATTCCTGTTAAAGCGTTCCTAATTCCAAAGTATTCTCCAATTATTTCTCTTGGAACAAGACTACTCATCCAACTCTGCCAAATGGGGCTGCCCATTGAACCAATTACTTGGCCCACTATGTAAATTATTGTTAGGGCTAGTACTTGATCGGTTTTGAAAAAGAATGGAATTAATCCAATAACTAGCCAGCTAATTGATTGTAGTAGTACCATTGAAGTTAGTGCAGTTCTTCGTTTTTTATAAACTTCTAAAATTTTTAGTGAACCTAGTTGGGTAAATGCAGCGATTAGTGCAGGGAAAGCTACTAAAAAACCAATTTCTTGACTAGTTGCTCCTAAAAACAAAGCGAATGGGATAATGAAAGTAGCTGCCCCTCCAGTCATTAGAGAGGTAAACATTCCTTCAACAATAGTTAATTTTAGTGTTGGAGGGTATTTTTTAATTTCTTCAGTTAACATAACACCACTTAGTATAAGCGTGGAAGCTTTTTAACGTTTCCTGGCAAAAATTATTTTGAAAACAGCGTTTTTAATGCTTTTCATAATAATTAATATTTAACAAAACAGCAGAGCTGTTTTTAATTATTTAGCGTCACCGAGTGACCAAATAAAAGCTAATAGCTTTTATAGGTCCTGCAAAATGCATAAGCATTTTGCTTGGAAATGAGTGTGGCGTACGTCCTGAAGGGGCGGAACCCTTCAGCTGAGGTGGCAGAGTGGTCAAATGCGGCGGATTGCTAATCCGTTTCCCGAAAAGGGAGCGCGAGTTCAAATCTCGTCCTCAGCGCTCTTATTAATTTTTTTGTTCTAATTAATCAAGTTTTTAATTCTTCCACCGCACAATTTTTTTAGATTTCCTAGAAGTTTAATATTTAAGTCATGCAAATGCGAAGCATTTGCCAGACAATTAGACGTCACCAAGCAGTAGCGAGTGTGGCGTACGTCCTGAAGGGGCGGAACCCTTCAGCTGAGATGGCAGAGCGGTCAAATGCGGCGGACTACTAATCCGTTTTCCGAAAGGAAGCACGAGTTCAAATCTCGTTCTCAGCGTTGCATTTTCTCTTTTTGTGAAAAAGAGACTAAGTAAACTAAAGTTTGGTAGCGTTATGAAACAATAGTTTCGACATGAAATGTAAGTTGCTAAAAGAAAAGAAATGGCTGGGTATTTATCTTGTAGGTTTTTTTGACATTGTTTCATTCTCAGAGTTTATTATTTTATTCTCCAATATCTTCAAACCACAGGGTAGGATTTTTTTTAATGAATCCACTCATTAATTCTTCGCATTCTTTTGAGTGGAGGTTAATTATTTTAATTTCTTTTTTCTTAGAATACTCTTCTGGTCCTTTAAAATTTTTATTCTCGCCAATTATTATAGTTGGTATTTTGTATAATATTATTGCACCTGTGCACATTTCGCAAGGACTTAGAGTAGAGTAAATAACACACTTTTTGTAATCACTAGCTTTTAATCTCCCTGCGTTATTTAAGCAATCCATTTCTGCGTGCAAAATAGGGGATTTTTTTTGGATTCTTTTATTATGTCCTCTTCCAATTATTTTTCCATTCAAAACTAAAACAGAACCAATGGGTATTCCTTTTTCTCTTAAACCTTTTTTAGCTTCAATAATTGCTTCTTTCAAAAAAATTTTGTGAGCTGAATTATTTTTTGTCAAAAAAACCACTGTTTAATTAAGTATTTTTTAGATTTAAATTAGTTTTGTTTTTTCTTTTTTAAGTGTTCTTTTAGTTTTGGCCAATCATCTTCATCAAGGATATATCCTACACAATTTTTTGAACCACATTTACAAGGGTGTTCAAAATAATCTTCTTCTCCCCAAGTAAAACCATAATTTATTGTTAGTTCTTCATCTTTATTAATATCTTTTGTTGACTGAACAAATATTTTTTTCCCTTCTTGTTCATACTCACAGTTTGTTTCACAAGAATGATTAATAAATTTAGCATAATTATCAGGAGTGTCTCCGTCTAAATCATTTTCTTCATCAATATCAAAAATATAGATTGCTCCTTTGTTTGGATTTTTTTTGTGTTCTGCATGACTCAAATCGCATCTTTTTGTACCCTCTTCTTTTGAAACCAATTCGCCAGTGTATTCCATTAGTCTTGTTCCTTTTGGAATGAATTTTGATGCGAACACCCCATTATTGTGTATTTTTGACTTTTTTAAGTAAGTAAATTCATTTATTTCAATTATTTTCATAATTATTTTTTAGTATTGAGGGGTTTTAAATCCTGCTGTGGAAGAAAAAATTCTAAAAAAATCATTTTTTTTAATAAAAATTAGTTTTACAAAATGTTGTAGTGGAAGAAAAAATTCTTCCACTAGTAACAAAAATTATTTACTTTATTTTTTCTTTGCTGCTTTTTTCTTTTTCTTTGCTGCCATAATTTTTTCACCCCTCAAACTAAATCAATAGTTCTATTTATAGAAACAACAAACTTATATTTAAACCTTTTCTAATTTTCACTTAAACTTTTTTTAATAATTTTTTTGTAATCTTTTTTATAGAGAAATTATTTTTTTATTTTTTTATTTTTTTTTATAATTAATTTTTATTTTTTATAATTTAGTTTTTTTAGTTTAATCGACTAATTTTTTTAAAGTTTTTTTCAAACAAGTGGTGTTTTATTTGTTTTGCCTCACTGATTTTTGTATATGGGTTTGATTAGTTTTTTGAAAAAAAAGGCTTTAGTTGATAAGAATGAATCTATTGTTGAGGGAGATTTGTTGAATGAAGGTGATTCTGTAGATAATGTTATTATCCCTATTCATGTTAGAGAGAAACAAGTTAAAGTCTCAAAAAAAGCTGTGAGAAATATTTTTGTTGTTAAGAGTGTTTATGACATTAGTAAAGAAGTAATGTTGTTTGGGTTTGTTGATGAAGGTGTTTTGAAAAAAAGAATGAAAACAAAGATTAATGGCGTTGAATTTAGTATTTCTGATTTAAAGAAATTTAATTCTTCGGTAAAGGAGTTAATATCGGGTTTTGAGGGTTCAATTTTTTTAAAAGGTAAAAAGCAATGTTTGGTTAGAGTTGGGGATGTTTTAGTATTTAAATAGTCGAAAAAGTCATTTTTGTCCTTAATGTCAAGTATTTAATAACTTATCAAAAAACTATTTATTATATTACGCAATCAAAGATTGTTTAATTGTTTAAATTGCACGGGTTGGGGAGTGGTCAAACCCACCAGACTCAAGAGCGCCTTTTGGCAAGCAAAAGGTGCGCGAAAATGCTTTGCTAAAGCAAAGCACTACACTATTAAGTGTTTTTCGTGATTCAAAAAGAATCAGAGTTATCTGGCCGCTTAGTGCGTTCGACGGTTCGAGCCCGTCCCCGTGCATGAGCCCTTTCTTCTTTCAGAAGAAAGCGTTCGCAAAAAGAAGAGCTTTCTGCATGAGCCCTTTCTTCTTTCAGAAGAAAGCGTTCGCGGAAAGAAGAGCTTTCTGCATGAGCCCTTTCTTCTTTCAGAAGAAAGCGTTCGCGGAAAGAAGAGCTTTCAGCATGAGCCCTTTTTGCTTTGCAAAAATCGCCATCACAAAATAAAGTTTTGTGATGCTTCGCAAAAGCCTTTGCTTTTGCTTGGTCGCAAAAAAAAAGCTTTAGGCATTTTTAATAGTGTTAGTTAGTGTAGTGTTTTGGTAAGTATTTTGGTTTATTTATTTCTTTTATTTTTTTCACTATTTTAGTTTCTTCAATGCTTATTTTCCCATAGTATAAATCTTCAATTTTCCCGCCTTTGTCTACAAAATTAGTTATTTTTAATAATCCTGAAAAGTAGCAGTAATCTTTAGTAAATGCTCCTTTATCACAATAAGGTATTCCTCTTTTTACTCTTTGGGTTATTACATAAGCGTCTTCTTTTTCAAAGAATTTATTTAATTCATCAAATGTGTCAAAAAAATCATGTTTAAGAGCATATTTAATTGCGTATAATCTCGCGGCAATTATTTTTTCTTGAAAAGAGTTGGTTTGAGTTATTTTTAATTCATTAAATATTGCTAGTCCTTCTTCAGTTTTTAGGTATTCTTCCCCAGAGCCTATTGAGAGTGTTTTGAATGGTTGGTTTAATCCGTTAAGATATCTATATATGTGGGTTTCTATTTCATGAACTTTAAATCTAGTGACATCACTTTTACTGAAATTTGAATTAGTATTAATGAACAGCTTTTTTTTAGTTAAGTTTACTGCTGCTTTTGCAGACATATTTTGTTTTAATTCTGCTTTAAATCCAGTTTTGTTTAGTAGGGGTTGAATTTTTTCTTTGATTTGATTTGGTTTAATATTTTTCTTTAAAACTTTTAATTTTTTTTGAATTAGTTCTTCAGCAAGTCTTGTTTCACTATTTTTTGGTTTTCCAAAAAGTTTTATTGAACTATTACAAAATTTTTTTGTGTTAATTTTTTCTATTAAATCAATTTCTTTTAATAAATTGCAGATTCTTGTTTTGAATATTTTCTCAATCATTTTCTTCCCTATTATTTTTTCTGATTCGATTAAATTATTTTTTTCTTTTGAATAATCTATTTTTTTAATATATTCAAAATTTGGGTTGTATTCAATGAATTTATTGTGTTCTTGAAAAAAAGTTTTTTTTTCTTTTATCGAATTAATAGGGTTAATTGAGTCAAGAAAATTTTTCTCAATTTTTTTTGACGAGTTAAAAATAAACTCGTCATTTTTCATTAGTGAATTCATTTTTTCACCTTTGGAAAATATTTTGGTTTTATTAGTCCATCTACATCGAAAACTAACGGGGCGTCATTTATAGAGTATCTGCCGTAATAAAGTTCTTTTAAGTTTCTGTCTTTTGTAAACTCTTTTATTTCTAAGTATCCTTGTAAGTATAGTGAGTCTTTGTAAAAAGCCCCTCCTTTTTCTTGGTTAAAGGTTCCTCTTTTTGCTCTTAGAGTGAGGTTAAATGATTCTTCTTTGTTAAAATATTTATTCATTTCTTCAAATGTTTCAAAAAAAGAGTGTTTTTTTGCAGTTTGTATTGCGATTATTCTTCCAGCGTATTGTTTGAGTTGTTCGTCAATGTTTATTTCTTCTTGTTGTTCTATGTATACTGCGATTCCTTCTTCTGTTTTTAGAGTTTCTTTGCTTAGTCCTCTTGAAAATATTTTGTAAGGTTGGGTACATCCATTTTCGTATCTATAAATATGTCCTTCTATTTCGTGAGCTATTAATCTAGATAAATCCATTTTTGATAATTGGGCTTTTTTTGATATCATAATTTCTTTAGTTCTTATATTCACTGAAACCTTTGATCCGGGAGTCTTTTTTTCAATTACCTTGTATTTTAATTTTCTTTCATGTAAAGCTGATTCCATTATTTTTTTTGATTCTTCAAATGTTAAAGTGTTTTCTTTTGGCTCAATTTTTTTTGATATTATTTCTTGAGCATATTTTCTTGCATTAGATGTTATTTCGCCATAATAACCTTGTGAGTTTTCTGAAAAATTTTCGGTTCCTACACTTTTGATTAGTTCAATTCTGTCAAATAAATCAAGGAGTTTTCTTTCAAATATTAATCCTAATGAATCTGATCCAATTTCTTTGAATAATTCGTTCATTTCGTTTTTGAATACTGGGAGGGTAATGTTTTTTGAGTAATATTTGTAAATAGGGTTTTTTGCTACGTAGTTAAAGTTTGGGTTGTATTGTTCTTTTTTGTTTAGTGTATTGAAAAAATTTTCTTTTTCTTCATCAAGATTGATTGGATTAATATAGCTTAGAATATTTGTTTCTATTGTTGCTGCTAGTTGACATATTTTTTGGTCAACCAAAGTATAGTTATAAAATTTCATAAAAAGAATAATTATTTTGTTTTTATTAAACTTATTTAATTTAATTAGAAGTTATTTTTAAGGTTTGTTTTTATTTTTAGTTTTAATTTATTTGATTTGATTCTTTTGACTCTATTTTGTTGGATATTAATCTTAACCATTCTTGGATTATGGTTGTTCCAAGGTATTTTTTGAATGGACCTGGCATAAAATTTACTTCAATTACTACCCACTTCTTTTTTTTATCCATTAAATCAACTGCACAAATATCTGTCCCTAATATTTTTGCAGATTTTTTTGCGATTTCTAGCATTTCGGGGGTAGGGTTGATTAATTCTGCACTTCCTCCTTTTGAAACGTTTGCTCTCCATTCTCCTTTTCTACTTGTTCGTTTAACTGCTATTACGTAGTCTCCAATAACGTAGCATCTTACATCATAATTTTTTCCTTTAATGAATTTTTGTGTGCAAATGAATTCTTCAAATAAATGAATTGCATCAAGTATGCTTTCCATTTGTTCTTTATTGTTTATTAGTACTACTCCTTTTCCTGCAAATCCTGAAATT
The DNA here is from genome assembly GCA_028701835.1 of Candidatus Iainarchaeum sp. Classification (GTDB taxonomy): domain Archaea; phylum Iainarchaeota; class Iainarchaeia; order Iainarchaeales; family JAAZKV01; genus JAAZKV01. Next base: position 21,646 of record JAQVQA010000008.1, on the reverse strand, counting down.
AGTTTCATTACAAAGGGGTATCCTGTTTCCATTATGGCATAGTCAGCGTATTTTGGGGAGATGAATAGTGTGCTAGTTATTCCTGCAATTCCTTCGTTTGTTAATTTTTGTACAGTATAGAATTTGTGGTTGGTGATTTGGTATGCTTGTATATTTACTGGACAGTATGCTTTGCTTTTTTCAATTGCTTTTAGTAGTGTTTCTCCTAGTAGCATGTCTCTTGAAGATATTCGGGGGTATATTGCATCAAAGTTTAGTAAGTTTTGTGACTTGAATAAAACGCTTGTTTTCCCGTCAATATTTTGAATGATTAATTCGTTGATTGGAGCAAAGACTACTGTCTCAAACTTTTTTTTAGCTTCTTCAGTCATGGCGTTTATTGTTGATTGTTTGAATGTTTTTGAACCAATTATTGCAAGTCTTTTTTTCATTGTTTATCTCTCCATATTTTAGTCAAGTGTTTTATTAGGGGGGCAAAGAATGTTTTAGAAAGGAATTTTCTTATTCCTAAAAAGTCATATGGGCTTATTTTGTTTGCTTCATGTTCAAGTGCTTTTTGAGTTAGGTGATTTGCTAGTTGTAATTCTATTTGGTTTGTATAAACTCCTCTAAATTCTTCAAATGGAATAATTGGTTCTACTTTTATTATTTTTCCTTTCACTAAATCAATTCTTGCTATGTCATAACCTATTGTTTTCAGTGTTTTTAGTATTATTTCTCTTTCTTTTTGATTCAATTTGTATTTTTTTCCTTGTTCAATTTCTTTTGAATTAGTTTGAGAAGATTTTCTTTTTACTGGAAATATTTTTTCTCCAATTACTGCACAAGAAATTATGTCTCCTTGAATAAATTCTCTTATTAAGAAGCCATCAATCTCTGTTTTTATACTTTTAATAAATAACTTTAATTCTCTTTGAGAATTGACTAATAGCACTTGTTGGGGTTTTTTTATAAAGAAAGTTTTTATTATTAAAGGGTATTGTATTTTTTTTGCAATTGATTCAATATTTTTAACAGAACCTGTTGAGATTGATTTTGGGGTTGGTATTTCTGCTTGGGATAGAACTACAGTTAAGTATGGTTCATTTTCTCCAATGTAATATGATCCTTTTTTTATATTTGTATAATTTCCTATTTGTTCTATTTCTTCAAGTAGTGGTTCAATAAATGGGGATAAGGAGGTTCTTGCTTGTATATAAATTGCGTCGTATTCTTCAAGTTCGGTTCCAAAAGCTTTTATTCTTGTTCTATTGTTTTTGCTTACTAAAACTACTTTTGATAATCTTAGGTAAGTGGTGTTTTTAGATTCATTTAATGCATTTAGTAAGTTTTGAACTTTCTTTTTTTTTTCAGCTAAAATAAGTATGTTCATTTATAATTTTATTAATTTGTAGTGGTTAATAAAAGGCTTTGCTTTTTAGTTAAATTATTTTTTAAAAGAGTTTTTTTGGTCACCAATAGTTTTAATAAGAACTATTTCCTATTATGGCTTAGATGGTTTCAAAAAAGGTTATTGGTTTGGTTGAATCGGTTCAAATTAAGGGTAAGATTGGGGTTGTTACAAAAAAGGCTCTTTTTGATACAGGGGCTACTAGGACTTCTATTGATGTAAGAGTTGCTGCTAAGGCGGGGGTGGGTCCAATTATTTCAAGTGTTAAAGTTAAGAGTGCTTCTTCAAAGAGGGGTTATACTCGAAGGGCGATTGCGGAAGCAATTATTTTGGTTAAAGGAAAGAAAATAAAGACTGGTGTTAATATTGAGGATAGGGAGGGTTTGCCTTATTCTATTCTAATTGGAAGGGATATTATTCATAATAATTTTATTATTGATGTTTCTAAGACTCATAAAACTAATAAGGTTGCTTCGTCAAAGGATGTTTCTGAAAGGGAACGTTTGTCAGGGGAGAATGATGCTGAGAAAAATTTTTTTGTTTGAAGGGAGTGATTTTTTTGGATAGTGTTTTAGAGTTTAAAAAATTAGTTGATTCTGACTTGAATGTCATTAATGAAATGTCTAATTTGTTTGTTAATTGGAGGAAGAGTTCTGTTCAAAAAAAAATTAGGGATACTCTCAAAGGCAAGGACGAGCGTTTTGTTGTATTGAGTGATAGTAGAATAATTGGGCACTTGAAAGTGACTTTTGGAAAAGGACTTCATAAACACAGGGCAGATTTATCTTCTTTAGTTATTCATCCTTCTTTTAGAAAGAAAGGTATTGGTAGTAAATTGGTTAAATTTGTTTTGAATAACTTGCCAAAAAAAGTATTTTTAGTTTTGTTAGCGGTTGATGAGAGTAATGCTCCTGCAATTAATTTGTATAAAAAAATTGGTTTTAAAAAGTATGGTGTTTTATCAAAAGCTTCTCTTGTTAATGGAAAATATGTTAATAATTATTTAATGAAGAAGGAATTGAAACGAGTTTAATTATTTTTTTGAAGTGGGTTACATATACTTCTTTTATAAATCACTAAATTTTGTTTTTCAAAATAAGTTATTTTTGAATTTAATTTTCTGAAAAAAGCAAATTTTATTTTAGGGTTCGTGATTATTTTTACTATATTTTTGAAATGATTAAATTTAAATAGCTGGAAATTATTAGTTTCATAGTGGTTTAATGATTTTTGATATTGTGTTTCACCCTACAAATTCTTTTGAATCAGCTTTTAATAGTGAGTTTGATTTTAAGAGTGTTTTGACAGTAATTATTTTATCAGGTTTGTTATTATCTGCTTCAGTTTTCTTATTAACATCCAGTCTTGTTTTTTCAATCATTTCTTTTATAATTAATATTGTTAACTGGATTGTGTTGAGTGGTTTGTTATTCTTTTTTGAGTTTGTTCATAATAAAAAAAGAATTAAATCTTCTTCTAAAGTTTTTAATCGTTCCCTTTTTGTTTTGAGTAAACTTTGGAAAATTAATTTGATTTTTTATTCTTTGATTTTTGGGGGTTGTTTGCTTCTGCCTATAATAAATGGAATTTTATTTAATGTTATTGCAGGGATTTTTTTTGTAGCATTAATTATTTTAGTCATTTCTTGGATAATTGCCTCATTTAAAATGCTTAAGATTGTTCTTAAGATTAATAAATTGAAACTATTGATTAATTGGATTCTCTTCATGTTTTTAAATTCATTAATATCTTTTTTGTTGAGTAATTTATTATCTATTTTTTTAATTTAACAATAAATTTATTCAAAAAAAAAATTTATTTGATTTGTTAATGAATGTTTTATTCAATTTTTTTAATATTACTTTGTAGTTAATCCTAGTTTTTAGTCGTTTTTAGCTGGTTTTAGAAATGTTTATAAAGGTGAGTGCAAGGAAAATAATTATGGTTTCGCAAGTACAAAAAAAGGTTTGTTCTGATTGCAAGGCAAGGTTTGATGTTGATTGGAGTGAGCTTGAGGAAGGGGATGCGGTTTCTTGTCCCGAATGTAATTTAGAGTATTTGGTTGTAATTGACAAAAAAGGGGCTTTAAAACTTGTTGAGAGTAAGGAGTTTGAATTAAGTGATGAGGCTTCTGACGAGTCTGATGAATCAGAGTATGATTATGATTCGGATTGATAATAGAATTTATTTTATTAATTAAAATCAGTGTGTAAGTCAGTCGATTTTTAATTAGAATTTTAATTATTTATTTAGGAATCATATTTTAAAAATCATTTTAAATAACATTTTTAAAAAAAATTTTCTTTTTTTTTAAAAACTTTTTTTCCCGCTAAATTTTGTTTTTTATTTGTCTTGACTCTATTTTTTTCTTAAAAGTAATGAATATAAAATAAACTAAATAATATTTGTCTATGGTTTTGAAGTTTTTTAATTCTCTAGGGAATAAAGTAGAAGAGTTTAAATCAATTAAAGAGGGGTTTGTTGGTCTTTATACTTGTGGTCCTACTGTTTATAATTTTGCACATATAGGAAATCTAAAGTGTTATGTTTGGGAGGATCTGTTGAAGAGATATTTGCTTTTTAGAGGTTTTAAAGTAAAACAAGTGATGAACTATACTGATGTTGATGACAAAACCATTAAAGGTAGTATTAATGAGGGTATTCCTCTTATAGAGTATACTCAAAGGTATAAGGATTATTTTTTAGAAGATATAAAAAAATTGAATATCTTGCCTGCTGAAGTTTATTGTGCAGCAACTGATCACATTCCTCAAATGGTTGGGGTAGTAAAGAAACTACTAGATAAAGGTTTGGCGTATAAGGGGGAAGATGGGAGTATTTATTTTTCAATAAAAAAATTTTCGAAATATGGTCAACTAGCTGGAATTGATCCTACTAAACTAAAGGCGGGGGCTAGGGTTAAACAAGATGAGTATTCAAAGGAAGGTGTGGGTGATTTTGCTTTGTGGAAGGCTTGGGATGAGAATGATGGTCCAGTTTATTGGGACACTATTTTGGGAAAGGGTAGACCGGGGTGGCATATTGAGTGTTCGGCTATGAGTATGTATTATTTAGGAAACCAATTTGATATTCATACTGGGGGGATTGATAATAAATTTCCGCATCATGAGAATGAAATTGCGCAAAGCGAGGGCGTTAGTGGAAAAAAGTTTGTTAATTATTGGTTGCATACAGCTCATTTAATGGTTAATGGTCAAAAAATGTCTAAGAGTTTAGGGAATTTTTTTACTTTGAATGATTTAATAAAAAAGGGTTTGGATCCTAAAGCGATTAGATATACTCTTATTAATAGTAATTATAGGCAACCTTTGAATTTTACTTTTGAAGGAGTAGAGGATTCAAAAAAGACTATACAAGGGTTACAAAATTTTATTGAAAGATTATTTGAGATTAAGGAGTTAAAAAAAGGGGATGGTGTTGATTTATTTGCAAATAATGCTTTGAATGATTTTATTGAGGCAATGGATAATGATTTGAATGTCCCTTTAGCGATGGCTGTTGTTTTTGATTTTGTTAAAAAAGTAAATAAATTGATTGATGAAGGGGTAGTGGGTTTAGAAGGAGCAAATAATGCAATTTTATTTTTGAAAAAAGTTGATTCTGTTATAGGTGTTTTAGATTTTTCTGAAAAGTTTTTTGAATTAAATCAAGAACAAATTCAATTAATTGAAGAAAGAAAAATTGCGAAAATAGAAAAGAATTGGGTTAAAGCTGATTCAATAAGAATGCAGTTAGAAAGACAAGGGATTCAGTTAATTGATAATAAAGATGGTTCTATTACGGCAAAACAACTAAGTAATCATTAAAATAAAATTAAATTTTAAACTAATTATTAATTAATTTTATTTGTTTTATTAAGTTTGTATTTTTTATTCTAGTTTGTTTTTTTACAAATCAAGTTTTTCCAGTTTTCTTTAATCCACTTCTCTGATTTTTGAGTTATTTCTTCCCATCCGTGTCGTGCAAGTTCTTTCTCAACTATTCCTCCTTTGTGAGGATATTTGTGTTTTCGTTCATGATTTGAACCAAAGCCTTGAAAGTAATGAGTTAATTCATGCATTAACACATAATCTAAAACATATTGTGGGACAAATAAATCTTTTAATAAAGGATTAATTTCTATTATAGATCCAAAATTAATATCTTTAAATGATTTTATGTGGCCTAATATTCTTTTTGATTTTTTTGTACTCCATTTAACAATTAATATGTTTGTTATTCCTTTTTCAGGAAAATTTTCTCTAATTAATTCAGCTGTTTTAGAAGCCAAGTATTTGTCGTAATCAATTTTTGTGACCATTAATAAAAAACCTTTTTTTTTGGAATAATTAAATATTTATTTTAAAATAAATTTAGTAATTATTTTTATTAGTTATTTACTTTGTAATTATTTCAAATCTTGTAATTGCATTCCCTAGAGTAGTATTAATATTTATGGTGTAGGTTCCGCTAAAAACTGGTGTTGAAGCATTTCTTCTTATTATGCAGGGTATTTTTCTTTTATCTTGTGGAGCCAAATTTTCAATAACGTATGCTGATTTATCAGGGTCATAAATTGAGTTTGGGCAAAATATAATTATTTCTTGAGAATCAGTGGTAATATTAAATAGAGTTTCTTCAATTAGTTCTTCTGAATTATTCGTCAAAATTAAATCTAATTGAGCTTCTTTTATTCCTTGAGTAATGTCTAAAGGATTGTTTCTCCAAACAATATTAACTGAAGAATTAAAGTTTGGAAAGTTAATATTATTTATTCCTTCAATTATATTTGGCATTAATAATACTAATAAAAAGATGATTATTATTGCAATAAGGGCTCCTCCAATTATTTTTCTTTCTTTTTCAAAATCCCAAGAAGGATTAGCTGGATTAGGTAAATTTATTTTAGGTAAGTTTAATTTAGGTCCGTATAGTGACATAAAATGATTAAGTAGTTGATGTATTTAAAGATTGCTTTAACATATTTTTACAATTTTTTTTTATTAACAAAATTAAGGAAGAGTGAATAATTGATCGTCTTTTGCATAAAATATTTTTGCTCTTACGCCTGCGTCAAGCCAAGCGTGGGCGTATGAAAAACTTGCTAGTGCAATTAACAATTCTTTTTTTTCTCGGTAATATTTACCATCGTTTAAATAATTTCTTGTCATTGACAAAAAATCTTCTGCAATCAATTTTTGTTCTGTATTTAATTTTTCGTTTAATTTAACCAAATTAAGTGCTTTTTCAGTTAATTTTTGGTATTTATCAACTTTTTTTTCTAATTCTTCTTCCAAACTCATTTTAATCACTTAAATGTATGTTTTCATTCAAATTTTTTATTATGCAGTTTCTCAAGAACTTCTTTTTCTTTTTCATTCATTTTGCCAGCAATAATTAAAGTTTGGGGAAATAATTCATAAATTTCTTTCGAATTAATTATCTCTTCTCTTCCTACAATGATTTTTTGCTTCTCGCTTCCCATTCCTATTAGCGCAATGTATTTGAAATTGTTGTGCTCTCCTCTTTTCTCTGCAATTTTTTCAAGAATGTTAATTGCTTCTCTTGAGTTCATCATCTTTGGAGGAGTTTGATCTTTTTTAATATCAAGTAATGCAAGAGTGTGAAGTCCCATTTTTTGGTTTTCCTTTAATTGGTCGTAAAAACTTTCGGGTTCAAATCCTAGTATGTGGTAGCAAATAGTTATAGTTCTTCCAAATTTGTATTCATCTAGACCACTTTCTGCAATCATGTTTGTAATTGAGATTCCAGGAATTATTTTGTATTTGATTCCTTTTTCTTTTGCATCAAGAAGTACTTGAATGTGAGTTGTTGCAGTTAAGGGATTACCAAAAATCAATAATCCTATTTTATTTTTATTTGCGCTTATTAGGGCTGATTCAAAGTTTTGTTCTATTTCTATTCTATTAAGTTCCATAATGTTTTTTCCTGTGAGTTCTTTTAATTCTTTTATGAATCCTTCTGCATATTGTGAAGTGTATACTTCTACAAATAAGCTGTCGCAGGATTTGATAGTTTCAATTGCCTCAAGAGTCAAGTGAGAGGGTTTTAGTCCTAGTCCGATTAAATATAGCATATTATCAGTTATTTTCTTATTCTCAATTCATTTAAATATAACTTTTGTAATAATTATAATATGCCTTTACTTGGAAGAGTTCAATCTGGATTGCTTAGAAAAAATCGTTATTTAATAAAAACAGCAACTAATCCTGTTAGTGGACTTGGAAGAAAAAAGAGAATAATGGGGGTTGCGAAAGCAAAAAAGAGTCATTCTTTTGAAAATAAGTCGAATCCAAAAATTGTTCAATTTATGGGTACTCAAAAAGCAATTGAGAAAAATTTTAGTGAATCGGGAGAGAGAGTTATTGCTCGCACTCTTGCTCATCAATTACAGAATCCAAAAAGTGCTTTCAAAGTTGATATTGCTTGTGCTGCTGAAAGATTATACAGAGGAACTAAAGTTGAAATGCATGGTAGAAAATATTTTGTTACAGTGACAATGGTTAATTCAATTTTAAAGAAAATGATTGAAAAAGGGTTAATTTCTGAAAAAAAGTTGAATAATAAAGTTGTTTAATTTTGTTTTGTTTTAAATTAAACCCATTTTGAATAAACTTGCAAGGCCAGTAGCAAAACCAAGTATTGCGATTATCACTTTTACAAATCCTATTAAATTTTTTCTATTCAAGCTCTTTCCTGGTTTATTTGAGTGTTTATTTATTGATTCTTTTAAATAATCATCCAAACTATAACAAATTAAAACTGCTAAGAGTAACTTTATTCCTGCAAAAAGTGCAGGGTGAATATTTATTACAAGGTTTGAGATTACATGTTGTTCTGAGAAATTAAAGAAAGTTATTGCAATAACACTTGCAATTCCGTCAATTGCTTGCCCAGCTACTATAAAAATATTTAATGGATCTTTAAGAATTCTGTATGGTGTGAATTTGTTAATCAACCAGCATAGTGTATAAGTTACAATTGCAATTAGTGCAACAGTTCCAATAAACCAACTCCAATTATTGAACTTGCTTAAATTAAATAAAACAAGGGGTAATGCAACAATTATTCCAAAAATAAATAATCTCTTGTGGTTGAGTTCACCCCAAATTTTTGCTATTAATAATCCAAGTATTACAATTGCAAAAGTTAAAATCCAAACTCCTGGGGTAAAGAACCAAAATCCTAATTGCATTGGGTCAGCAGTTTTTGTAATTCCGTCAATAATTAAATTTCCACTTTCTATTTGATGCATTAAAACTCGTAGTGAAACCCCAATCAAAATATATGGGCTTATTGCAAGGAAGAATTTTTCGTCAAATTCAACTTTCTTTCTTAAAATGAAATAAATTATTGAACATGCAACTATTAGGAGAATTATGTAAGTTAGGGTATTTACCAAATTGTACCCTGCAATTTCAGGATTCATTATGGGTTTGATGAAGTAATCAAATATCAAATCTATGCTCATGGGTAACTTTAAATTCAAAACCTTATTAATACTAACTATGAGCCAAGAAACAAAACTTGACAAAAAGAAGTATTCATTCTCTCTAAAAGAAGCGCTTTTGTCTTTACTTAATGAAAAAGAGAAACCTTTTGCTCCAAGTGCTTTTGATACTTTTGGAAATATTGCTGTAATTGAAATTCCTCGTGAATTAATTAAAAGAAAAAAGTTAATAGGGGAAACTTTGCTTAAAGTTCAGCCAAGGTTTGAAACTGTTTGTTCTATTGAAAGTAATCATGAAGGAAAATATAGGATACAAAAAGTAAAAGTAATTGCTGGCAAAAAGAATTTAATTGCTGATTACAAAGAGAATGGATGTGCTTTTCAAATTCCTTTGGGGAAAGTTTTCTTTTCACCTAGATTAAGTGGGGAGAGATTAAGAATTGCTTATTTAGTTCATCCGGGGGAAATTGTTGGTGCTTGGTTTAGTGGGGTGGGGCCTTACCCAGTAGTAATTGCAAAAAATTCTAAAGCAAGTAAAATTATTGCAATTGAATTAAATCCAGCTGGTCACAAATTTGCTGTTAAAAATGGTGAATTAAATAAAGTAAACAAAGATTGTGCTAAAGGAAAGGAAAAAGTTATTTTTATTAAAGGTGATGTGAAAAAAGTTTATAAAAAATATAAGAACTATTTTGATAGAATTGCAATGCCTCTTCCCCATACTGGTTATCAATTCTTAAAAGAAGCTTTTGCTTGTATTAAACCAAATGGAGTAATTCATTTTTATGAAATAGTTGTAAAAGGTGATATGAGTACTCCCACAAAGCAGATAATAGATGAAGCAAAAAAATCTAAGAAAAGGGTTGAGGTTATGAGGATTGCGAGGGTTAGACAGTTTTCTCCTACAAAAGAACAAGTGGTTTTTGATATTAAAGTTCTTAATTGAATTTGATTTTGTATAAAAAAAATAATTTTTGCATCTTGATTTAAAAATCGAATTTATAAATTAATTCTTTTTTACTTATTTTAGGTGAGTAAAAAATGGTTCTAAATTTAATTTTTTTAGGTCCTCCTGGGGCTGGTAAAGGTACTGTTGCGCAGGCAGTAATGGATAAGTATAAATTGGTTCAAGTTTCTACTGGGGATTTATTAAGAGCAGAAATTGCTTCTGGTTCCGAACTTGGAAAAAAGTTGGCTGAAGTAATGAATGCTGGTCAATTGGTTAGTGATGATTTAGTTAGTGAAATGCTTTTAAAGGATTTGACAAAAAAAGCGTCTAACCCAGATTTTAATGGAGTCATTTTTGATGGATTTCCAAGGACTCAGTCTCAAGCATCTATGCTTGAAAATATTTTGTTAGGAATTAATCAGAAATTAAATGCAGTTATTTATATTGAGTCATCAAAAGAGAGTGTGGTTAAGAGACTTTCTTCGAGATGGACTTGTGAGAAGTGTAAGAAAGTATATAACACAGTTTCTCTTCCTCCGAAAAGTGAAGGTATTTGTGATGATGATGGTGGGAATTTGATTCAAAGGGATGATGATAAGCCCGAAACTATTTCAAAGAGGTATGATACTTTTATTGAGAAGACTTCTCCTTTGATTGATTATTATAAATCAAAAGGAATTCTTTACAAGTATGATGGTAATGTTCCTCCTGTAGATTCAATTAAAGCTGCTGAAGAGATAATTAGAAGAATAGTTAAGGAGTAATTAATTACTCCTAACTTTATTATTTTAAACAAATTAATATAATGTTTTTTAATTTATTTAATTGCATCCCAAATAATATTGTCTCTTGGGTTGACACTTATTCCATTTCCACCTATTGTTAGGGGGTGTGGGTTTGCATCGTGTTGAGTTCCTCTCATTTTTCTTACAAACAAACTTCTATTTGGGGGAGTAAAGTATAATGCTATTACGCCATCAACAACAAATTCTTCTACTCCAAATGAAGAGAAAGTATTTTTTGTCGCTTGAGTCTCTGCAGTCAAAATTGTAGTGCATCCAAATGTTTTTAGACTATCTGCAAGTTTGAATAATGTTGTTCTTAGCATACTTGGCTCAAGGTATGCTCCAAAAACTGTTGTTGAATCAATAACTAGTCTTTTTGCATTAATGTCTTTTACTTCTCTCTCAATTTCTTTTAATTCTTCAGCTAGTCTGTCTTCAAGAGTTTCTTTTTGACTAGCAAACTCCATACTCATTTTGTAAATAGTAAACATTCCTTGGTCTTGAAGTGATTTAATATCCCATTGAAATGACTCCATGTTCCATGCAATATCTCGTATATTTCCTTCAAGTGTAACAAAAACTCCTGGTTCACCGTATTTTAAGGCTCCTTCATACAAGTATTGTGTTGTTAGTATTGTTTTTCCGGTTCCTGCTCCTCCAGTAACTAGAACATTACTTCCTTTTGGGATTCCGCCGTTTAGCAATTCATCAAGCCCTGGTATTCCTGTTTTTGTCCTCTCCAATTAAATCACCTTTCAATTGTAATAATTGATGAAAAAAGTTGTATTTAATGGTTTCTAGCTGTAAAAGAAAAGTTAATATCCTTTTATTATCTATTTAATTTATGAAGAATAGTTCAAAAAAAGTTAAGAAAAAGAGTTTCTCTAAAAAAAGTCTTGTTGAAAACGAAGTGAGTTTTGATGAGGTTTTAATTGAAGATTCACAAGAAATTGTTGAGAGAGATTATTCTAAAATGGATTTAGTGGATTTAATTGATCAACCTGCTTGGAAAACTATTTTGATTGATTTGGTTGAATCTGAAAAAATGGATCCTTGGAATATTGATGTAATAATTCTTTGCGAAAAATATTTAAAAAAAATTAGTGAACTTGAAGGAAATAATTTAAGAGTTCCTGCTAATGCTATTCTTGCTTGTGCGATTTTAGTTAAAACAAAATCAAAATATTTAAAGATAAGTTCTCTTCAAGAAGAAGATGAAAAAGTTGAGTTGACTCAAGAACAAAAAGATTTAATGCTTGCGACTATACCTGATTTGATGAGTGAGAGGATGTCAAGAGAGGGTAGAATTACTCTTGATGAGCTTGTAATGAGTATTGAGGATATTATTCAAAGAACTAATCCAAAAAAAAATTCTTCAAGAAATGTTCCAAAAATTGAAATTAATTTTGACTCAATTTCTATTGAAGAAAAACTTGATGGTGTTTTTGATTTGATTAAACAGAAAGTTGATTCTCAAGGCATTGTTCTTTTCAAGGATTTAGTTGATTCGGATGAGGTGGATGGATTGGTTGATATTTTTTTACCAATATTGTTTTTGATGAATAGTGGAAAAGTAGTTGCTTATCAAAATGAGTTTTTTGGGGAAATATTTGTTCAATTAATACAGAAAATCCCTATTGAAGAAATTTCTTATACTAAAAATGCTCTTGTTAATTAAATTTTTTTATTAAGCATGGTTTCGTTATTATATCAAAAACTTTTTTTTAGTAATAATTAAATACCTCTTTTCACTTATTCTTGCATGGTTATTAAGTCAAAAAAGAGAAATAAATCTGTCTCTAAGCGAAGTGTTAGGTCAAATCGTTTAGCTTCTTCTAAGAAAAGTGTTTCTAATGAAGGGTTTTTTCAAAGAATGAAGGAAGTAATTAAGAGTGAAATGCCTCAATTAGAGAAAGTTCGTGTTAAAACTTTCATAGTTGAAAAACCAGTTATTATTCATGATAGGGGTCAAAGAATTGATTCTGATAATAGGAAAGTTTTTGATTCAAAAAAAAGTAGGTATGATAAGGTTTCTATTGCTACGGGCTTGGGTTTAGTAAAGGAAAAGAAAAGGCTTGTTGAAGAAGAAGTTGATGAAGAAAGTGAGTTTGCTGGTGAGACCTCTTCTAGTGATGAGTTGGGTGAAGAGTATTCTCAAAGTGAAGATGATTTTCAAGAAGAGGGTGAATCAGATCAACTAGGAGAAGATTATTCTGTTGAAGATTCATCTAAAAAACACGTTAGAAGCCGAGGAATGTTTAATAATATTTGGTGGAAAAAAGCTTTGTTTTGGTCTATTTTATTTTGGTTATTGGTTTTAGCTGTTTCTATGGCTATGCAGGCGATGAAACTGATTGTAGTGGATCTTACTCGTCAATGGTGGGTTTTATTAGGAATAATAATTCTTATTGGAATGGTTTATTTTAAATTTATTGATGGAAAATTTGTTTTGTAAAAATTTTTTTAAGTAAAAAATTTAATTAAGGTTTTTTTGAAAGTTTAATTGATTTGTGTAATACAAATCAACTAACTTTATTTTTATTATTTTATGAGTCCTTTTGTTTTTAGTGAACCTTCCATTTTTGGTCTATCAAAGCCAATTATTATGTCTCCCCCAATATCAATTACAGGAACACCCATTTGACCGCTTTTTTGAATCATTTCTTTAGCTTTCTCTTGGTCAATTCCCACATTCACTTCTTCAAAATCCACTTTTTTCTCTTTAAGCCATTGTTTTGCCATTACACAGTAAGGGCAAGTATTTGTTGAATATACTATTACACTAGTCATTTGTATACACCTCGATTCATGAAAATTTATTCATATGTTTTTTTAAAGCTTTTGGTGAAATTTCTAGTTATTATTTAAGCTTTTTTTTTCCCGCTCATCACAAAAAAAGCATTTCTTTTTTTAAGAAGCCAATTAATTTCATCAATTATAGGGGTTTTGTAATTTGGTTTTGATCCAATAAATTCCATATTTTGTTCTTTAAACCATTCTAAAATTTCATTAATGCTGTGGTATGATTCATGGATTTGTCCAAATTTATCTGCAATTCTTTCTTTTTGGGTTTTTTTATTAAAAAATAATTTTCCTATTTTTATTCTTTTTTCAATATTGTCTCCGGCAATAATTCTAACAAAAATTCTTTTTATTCGATGTCTTAATCTAGAATATTTGTTATATAATCCTATAAACATGATTCCTTCTTTTGCAAGATTTTTACATCCTATTTCAAATCCTTTTTTTGCATTTATTGTGTGGTGGAGGGATCCTAATGCAATAACTATATCAAATTTTTTTTTGAATTCATTCTCTTTTAGTTTTAAAATATTTCTTAGAAAATATGTGGGTTTATTTTGTTTGCATTTTTTATTAGCAAGCAATTTAGCTTTTTTTATTGATGCTTTTGAAAAATCAACTGCAGTTACTTTTCCTCCACACAAGGCAATTCCTACTGATAGTTCTCCTGTTCCACAGCCGAGTTCAAGAATTGTTTTTCCTTTCCAATAAGTGTTATTTTCATTAATAGTTTTTGCTGTCCATAAGGCAAATGATTTCAGTTTTTCTTCACTAGAATCAATTCTTGATGGGTAAGGGTATTTTTCATATAATTTTTTTACAAGTTTCTCTTTTTCTTTGTTATTCATAACAAATAAGTTTTTTGGTAATAATTAAAAGAACCTCTTTTAAGATATTATTTTATGGAAAGAATAATTGGGTTACTTGATTTAGACTATTTCTATGCTCAATGTGAAGTTGTTAGAAATCCTTCTTTAAAAGAAAAACCTATTGTTATTGTAATGCCTTCGATAAGAGAAAATTCGGGTGTCATTGCTACTTGTAATTATGAAGCACGTGCATTGAAAATAAAATCAGGGATGTCTTTGAATCTTGCAAAAAAATTAGCTAATTCTTCAACTATTTTTATTAATGCAGACAAATCTTATTATGAAGAAGTATCTATAAAAGTTTTTGAGGTGGTAGATTATTTTTGTGAAAAAGTTGAACAGGTTTCAATTGATGAAGCTTATTTTGATTTAAGTAGTCATTTTGGATATGATAAGGCTCAAGAAGTTGCACTTAAAATTAAACATAGAATAAAATCTGAGCTTGGTTTGACTTGTTCTATTGGCATTGGCCCTAATAAATTAATTGCAAAAATGGCTTCTTTAATCAAAAAACCTGATGGTTTATTTGTGGTTTATTCAAATCAAGTTAATTCTTTTCTTCTTAAACACAAAGTTGGGGATTTAATTGGAGTGGGGGAGAAAACTGAAGAGGAGTTCAAAAGACATGGAGTAGTGAATATTAGTGATATTCATAAATTCGAGAAGATTGATTTAATATCTTGGTTTGGTGAAACTCTCGGATCAAAGTTTTATGAATATTCTTTTGGAATTGATTCTAGAGTGGTTGAATCTAATAGGGAAAAACAACAATTAAGCAGATTAATGACAATTAGAGAAGATTCAAATGATTTTGATGTCGTTGTTTTAAATGTTGATTTTTTAGTGGATTTGTTATACAAAAAGATTTTGTATTTTAATAAAAGATTTAGGACAATTTCTCTAATTATTGTTACTGACAAAATGGATACGATTACAAAATCTAGAACAAAATCTGCAGATATTTCTTCAGTTGATGAATTAAAAGAAGTTTCAAGAGATTTATTAAGATCATTTTTAAATGAATCAACAATATATGTAAGAAGGATAGGTGTGAGAGTTTCAAATTTTGAAGAGAATAGTGGATTTCAAAAAAAATTATTTGATTATTAAAAAATTTTGTTGATGTTGGAAGTTACTTTGTTTTTGTGTTTTTTATTTAGTTATTTTTTTAATGTAATGCATTTTTTTTGGTTTTTTTATGGATGATAAAAAAAGAGCAAGATTAATTTTTTCAAAATTGGAACAAAATTATTTTTCAGTTCCTTTGTTGTTTTTGGATTACAAAACTGATGCACAAATGCTTTGTGCAATAATTCTTTCTGCACAAAGTACTGATGCTCAAGTAAATAAAGTGACAAAAGAATTGTTTAAAAAATATAAATCTGTTAATGATTTTTCTAATGCAAATTTAAAAATTTTTGAAATTGAAATAAAATCAACTGGTTTTTATAAACAAAAGGCAAAAAGGGTGATTGAATGTTTTAATATTATTAAAAATAATTATGGTGGAAAAATTCCTTTAAGAATGAGTGATCTTATTAGTCTTCCTGGGGTAGGTAGGAAAACTGCAAATCTTGTTCTTGCAAATAAAGGAATTATTGAAGGAATTGCTGTAGATACTCATGTCGCAAGACTTGCTCGAAGGATGAATTTCACGAATTTTAGAGAACAATTTAAGATTGAGAAGGATTTATTGAAAATTTTTGATAAAAAAATTTGGGGCAGGGTTAATGGTTTATTTATATCTCATGGTAGAAGAATATGTGTTGCAAGAAATCCTAAATGCAACATTTGTTTTTTGAATAAAAGAAATCTTTGTCCTAAAAAAGGATTAAAATAGTATTTTTTTTAATAATGTATAGTATTATAAACACACATGAACACAAATTCATCTGTTGGTTGTTATGGTCATTAAATTAAGTAAATCAAAAAAAAAGGGGAATAGTAGTGGTAAATTTTTTATAAAAAAAACTGATTTGATAGGGGATATTGTTTTTAAATATCCTGAAGTGACTCCTGTTTTTGCTCAAGCAGGTCTTCATTGTATTGGTTGTCATGTTTCAGTTAGCGAGAGCTTACAAGATGGTTGTTTAACGCATGGTTTGAATGATAAAGAAATCAATCAATTAATAATTGATGCTAATAAAAGAATAAGTGAATTTGAAATTGCTTCTAGAGTTTCTTTTTCCCCTATTGCTATAAATGAATTGTTAAAGAAAGTTAAGTCAAAAAATTCAAGATATGTAAGAATTGTTAATTCTTTTGGAGGGGATTTTGATTTTGAACCTTCTAATTCAGTTAATGAAGATGATGTTGTTATCAAGTTGGTTAATGGTTCTAATTTTATTGAATTAGCAATTCCTTCTAGAATTGAGCGAATGTTAAGAAATGTTGAAATTGATTACAATTCTAAAATTAAGGATTTTAGTGCTAAAAGAAAATAATTAATTTATCCCTTGAATTGATTAAGTTTAAAGTTTATTGAACATCTTTGTTTTGAATATATTTTGCAGTTGTATGTGCGGCTATTGCTCCTTCTCCAATACAAGTAGCAATTTGATTTAATTCTTTTTCAATACAATCCCCGCATGCAAATAATCCTTTTTCATTGGTTTGCATAGAATTATCAACAATTATTCTACCTTGCTCTGTTTTTTTCACATTTATGAAATCTGTATTTGGTTGAGTGCCTACAAAAATAAATGCTCCATTTATGTTAAGTATTTCTTCTTCTCCTAAATTATTCTTGATTTTTATTCCTTCAAGCATTTCTTTTCCAAAAAGTTCAATAATTGTTACACCCAATTTTACATCTATTTTTTTTTCTAAAAGCATTTTTTGTTTTGTGAAATCTGCACTAAGTTCTTTTTGAGGACTTAGCAAAAAAACCTCTTTAGTTACGCTTGATAAATAAATAGCTTCTTCAGTAGCTCTATTGTCAGAACCTATAACACATACTGGTTTTCTTTGGTATAATGGGCCATCACAAGTAGCACAAAAATGCACACCTTTGTTTAGGAATTGTTTTTCACCTTTAACATTTAACCATTTACTCTTTGTGCCAACCGCTACTATTACAGCCCCTGCTTTAATTTTTTTTCCTGAAAGAATTATTTCTTTATCATTCTCAATTGGTCTTATTTCTTGAACGGTATCAAGTTCTATTATGACACCTGCTTTTTTTGCTTGTTCTTCAAACTTCATCATTAATTCAAGTCCACTAATATCTAAGTAACCAGGGTAATTTTGAATACTTCCTGCCCATGAAGCTGTTCCCCCAATTATTCCTTTTTCAATAATTACTGTTTTCAAGCCGTATCTTGCACAATATAAACTTGCAGTTAGTCCTGCGGGTCCAGCTCCAATAATTACTACATCATAATCATTCATTTTAATACCATATCAAACAAGAGTAGAGGGTTTTATATTCTTTTTCATAAAAAACATAATTTTTTTGTTCAGGATTAAGTATTTAATAGGGTTAATTCTTATTTTTGTAATGGTTTCTAACAACAAAAAAGGGAATAAAGATTCTTATTTAGATGCTGCAAAAATAGCTTTGGAGCTTGAGGCTGAAAAAAAAGCTATTTTAAATAATTCTAGTAAAAATAATGATTCTTCAAAAAAGTTTGTTGAAGTTATTGAAAAAAAAACTGTAGTTAAAGAAAAAAGTTCAAACAAAAATAAAAAAGGGATTTATAAGAAAAAAGAAATAACTAAGACATATTTAACAAATAAAAATGATAAAAATAAGTCTTCAAAAAAAAATGTTAAAAGAATTTCTAAAAACAATTATAATAAAAAAATAATTGAGGATATTTCAATAAAGCCAACAATTGTTGAAGAAAAAAATTATTCTAGTAGTGTTGAAGATAAACCTGAATTAGTTGAGTCAAAAAAAGAAGTTGTTGAAGAAAAAAGTCCTTTTGAATACATGAACCCTTCTTCTAAAGGTAGTGGATTAATTGAATTAATTGGAGGGGGTTTAATAGTATTAATTGCATTTGAAGTATTACTAATTATTATTCTCTTTATAATGTGGTTTATTTAATTAAATCAATTTTCTAAAAAATTTATGATTTAATTTTATTTCTTGTGTTAATCAGATTCTTCTTAAAAAAATCCACCCTATAATTATCCCTGTTATTAAGGATATTAAAATGCTTATTGCATAAAATTCTTTAGTAATTGTTTCTGAATTTGATTCTATTGGATAATTAAATAAATTTTGACTATTAATTGGATTAATCTCTTCTTCTCCAACATTTTTTGAGAGTAAAGGTGCATCAATTGAAGTTTCTCTAATAGTAAAGTCCGTTTTTTCTAATAATGTTTGATTATTATTTGTGTTAATAAAATCAAAATTATTGATAAGGTTTAAATTCATTAAAATAAATCCTCCGACTAAGAAAACCCCTATGCATAATAAGATTAAGACTTTAACTTCTTCCATTAAATTAGGAGAAACAATTTGTTTTCCTTTTTGAGTTAATTCATAGTACTTCCACTTTCTTCCTTCATCAATTTGTTTTATTAAATCAGCACTAACAAGTATGTCACAGTGTTCTTTAATAGTGGAGTTTCCTAAATCAAGTTTTTGACTTAATTCACTTAATGTTCTTCTTCTTTCATTTAAACTTTTTAAGATTCCCACTCTTGAGTCTGCTGAAAGTGCTTTAAAGCTTTTATCATCAAGAACAATCTTTTCGTTCATAAATAATCCTCATGTTTTAGGTGTTTTAATTATTATGCTTTTTTTTCGGTTTCTTCAATATTTGGATAATATTTAACAATTCCTGAAAAAATTAATCCTGCAAGATTTTTTATGATTATGTTTCCTATGAATAGAATTAATAAAAATGCTGATAAAGGGTATAATAAAAAAGCGTATTTTGCCATTAATTTGATTATTGGAAATTTATTAACAATTTCTTCCCCTATATTTAATTGATTATTCTTCATGGTTTCTGCTATTTTTTGGATATATTCTTCTTCACTATAAGCGGTTTTGTATGCAGATAATTTTTGATTATAGATTAAGGCATCGGTTATTCCTTCATCAGTCATTCTAAGTAATTCTTCTTGATTTTGCATTAATTCGATTGTATCGGATTGATTTTTTGCGATTGCTTGTGCCAATTGTAAAGTGAATTGATCACTTAGGGTAACTTCGTTTCCTATAGTTGAACCAAGTATTTCGTTTGAAAAATTTGATTCCAGATAACTAATTTGGTTAATTGAATTAAAGAATAACAAAAAAAAGAATGCTGTTGAGAAAATTAAAAAGAATTGACTTGAAGAATAAATTCCTATTCTTAATATTGGAAAAATTTTGTATTCCCTTGCTTTTTGAAGAGATTTAATACAAAATACTATAGTAAATGCGCTTATTAATAAAGGGGCTAAAAAATCATATAAATTAAATAAAATTACTGTAATTATAATTGATAATAAATAAGACCCGGTTGCAAATATAGTTGCTTTTTTTATTTCATAAAAAGAACCTAAACTTATCATTACTCCAAGCCCTATTGAAATACTTACACAAAATAATAAAAAATCTAAAGAGATTATTGATTCAAATAAAGGACCGATGTTTATGGTTAAGAAGCTATTTAAACTAATTTGAGTTTGGGAAAAAAAATAACCTCCCATTACAAAACTAATTAGTATTATAAGTGAAAATATTATTCCTGTAAAATTATTCCTCATGCAATATTAGTAGGAAGTTGGGGTTATTTATTGGTTTCTTTTTGGGATAATTCAATGAATTCATTTTTTTATTTTTTAACAATTTATTTAAATAAAATGATTTTAACACTCTGTTATTTGTTGCTTTTAATTTAATTTTTTTTGTAAAACAGTAAAAAAATTATTTGTTTTTTATGTGCAATCAAGTTTTGTTTGATTTGTAAAAAACCTTTTTTATTATTCTTTTGAGCTCACGTTGGTTAATGGTTATTTATTTAATTAAAAATTAGGTGGTCTATTATAGCTTAATACAACATTAAAAAGAGTTTCTTATTCTAAATAATTTAGTGATTTTGTTGGATTTGATAGTTGATTTTCATAGTATTGAAAGTAAATGGCAAACTAGTTGGGATAACGCAAAAACTTTTTTTACAAAATCATCTGACAAAAATTTTTATGTTCTTGAAATGTTTCCTTACCCTTCTGCAGCGGGGCTTCACATGGGGCATGCTTTGAATTATACTATTGGGGATATTCAAGCAAGGTATTGGAGAATGAATGGCTGTTCTGTTCTTTATCCAATGGGTTATGATGCTTTGGGGCTTCCTGCTGAAAATGCTGCAATTAAAGCTGGTCAACACCCTGATGATTACACAAAAAGTTCTATTGAAAACTTCATGATTCAACAAAAAGCTTTGGGAATAAGTTATGATTGGGATAAGTTAGTTAAAACATCTGTTCATGAATATTATAAGTGGAACCAGTACTTTTTTTTAAAATTCTTTGAGAAGGGCTTAGTTTATAGAAAAAAATCTGCAGTTAATTGGTGTAATAAATGTAATACAGTTCTTGCAAATGAACAGGTTCATAATGGTAAATGCTGGAGACACAATGACACTGATGTTGAAATAAAGCACTTAGAACAATGGTTCATAAAAACTACTGCTTATGCTGAAGAACTTTTGGAAATGATTGATGATTTAGATTGGCCTGAGAGAATTAAATCAATGCAAAAAAATTGGATTGGAAAAAGTTATGGTACAGAAATTGAATTCAAGATAAATGGTGAAGTTTGGCCTGTTTTTACAACGCGTCCTGATACTATTTTTGGAGTTACATTTGTTGTTGTTAGTGCACAGCATAGTAAATTGTTTTCGTTTGTTACTCCTGAACAGAAAAGTACTGTTGAAGAATTTTTAAAGAAATTAAAAAGTGTTTCTGAAAAAGAAATGGAAGAAATGGATAAGGAAGGAGTATTTACTGGTTCTTACGCAATTAATCCAATGACTAACGAGAAAGTTCCCGTGTATGCAGGAAATTTTGTTGTTGCTGATTATGGTTCAGGAATGGTAATGGCTGTACCGACTCACGATCAAAGAGATTATGAATTTGCTAAAAAATATAATATTCCTCTTAAGTTAGTTATTCGACCTAAAAATTCTATTGCTTTTAACGTAGATGAAATGAAAAAAGCTTATGTTGAAGATGGGGTTTTGGTTAATTCTGGTGAATTTAATAATCTTGAAAATAGGGTTGCAATAGAAAAAATTACTGATTACTTAATTTCTAAAGGAATTGGTAAGCGAACAGTTAACTTCAAGTTAAGAGATTGGTTAATTTCCAGGCAAAGATATTGGGGGACTCCGATTCCTTTTATTTATTGTGATAAATGTGGACTTGTCCCTGTTC
>JAQVQA010000007.1:24400-33577 GCA_028701835.1 Candidatus Iainarchaeum sp. | reverse complement strand
AATAAAAACCTATGTAAAATAAATAAATTAATAAATCTAGTAGGGAGTAAAATTTATTTCACATTTAGTCATTTTTTTGTAAAACTCTAAATCTGGGGCTAGTATTTTCCAAGTCTCTATTATTTTGTTTGCACCTTCCCATATAGTGAACCATGCAGCGGGTTCTATTAGTACCATTAGTACTTGTAAGAATATGTTTTGTTCTTCAAAGGGCACTACAAAAATAACTGATAATATTGATAATAATAACCCGAATAATACCATTAGTATTCCTGTTAATTTAATTTTATCAACTTCTTTTCTTATTTCTTCATGATGTCTCTTAAAATGTTCTCTTAATCTTTTTTTTATTTTATTTTCAGTTTCTTCTTTTCTTTGTTCAAGTGGAATTAATAAGTTTAATTCAAATAAACCTTTTTTATTTCCCCTACTAGCTCGTTTTAATTCAACTAAAAAATCGTCTGATAAAGCTCTTTTATCAAATGTTCTCGGGTCAAAATCAGAAAAAATATCATCATATTCATCAAGAACCAAACTAATTTCGGATAATTGGAGTAATTTTTGTTTTTCAACCCATTTAGGATTCGCTTTACTTGGTTTATTAAACTCGCTTGAAATAAAATTATTTTTTTTAGGATTTTCAATAATTGGATTATTTTTTAAAGAAACTTCTAAAGGTTTTTTAAAAATTTTTTTTAAATCAACCATAAAAAAACCTTTTTTTTATTATACATTAATTATTCATCAAAAAAGGATTTTTAAGCCCACCCTTACAAACAATTAATTGCTTTTTTGTATTAAAAAAGCGGTGGTGGAGGAGATTATTAATGAAAAAAATTTGCCCAAGGTGTGGAGTTATTTTTGAAGTTAAAACTAGTGAAGAAAAATTTTGTTCAACTAAGTGCGAGAAATTATTCAAAGAATCTTCACTTGCTTATGTAAAAAGGGGCCAAACAACAAGAAAAATTTACCCTAATGAATAAATTCTTTCAAAAAAAATATTCAAAATAAATTTAAGGATTTTGAGCTTAAATTTTTTTAAGAATAATTCAGGAAGTACTCTTGAATTATTTTCTTCATTTCACTTATTGTTTTACTCACACCTATTTTGTTCCTAAGTACAGGCGCTCCAATTAATCCCCTAACAAACCCCAACAAATAAGGCCTTATATCATTTGGACCTAAATTAAACTCTTCTGCAAGTTCAAAAAATTTATTCATTTCTTTTTTTAATTCATCAAAACTCTTTAAAGGAATTTTTTTATTCATTAAAGAACTATTTGCTTGTTTGAAAAAGAAAGCGTTTCCTATTGCGCTTCTTCCAATCATTTCAAAATCACTATTAGTTCTTTTTTTCATTAATAATACATCCTCGGGTTTTTTTATATCCCCGTTGCCAATTATTTTGACTTTTGAGTTAACTTCTTTTTTTAACTCTTTTATTTTTTCCCAATTCGCTTCTCCACTATAACCCAAAACACCTAACCTTGGGTGGAGGGTAATAGCATCAACTTCGTTTTGAACTGCTTCTCTTGCAACCTCCAAAAAATTTTCTTCACTCCACCCAAGACGCATTTTTATTGAAATTGGTTTATTTGTAGAGGATTTCATTGAAGAAATAATTTGTCCAACATTAGAGGCATTTTTCATGAGTGTGCACCCATAATTTCCTTTTATTGCTTTTGGCACAGAGCATCCGGCATTTAAATCATATCCTGCAAAATTTTGAGGGAATTTTTTTTCAATTAATTCAATTGCTTTTTTAAAATCAAGTGGGTTTGAACCAAATAGTTGCAAAAAAACTGGTTTTTCTTTTTCACTAACTTGTAACATTTTTTCTGTTCGCCTATTTTTCATTAGCAACCCTTTTGCAGAGATTAATTCTGTGTAAACAAGGGCAGCGCCATATTCTCTAGCTAGTGTCCTAAAAGCAATATTATTGTAATTTGCCATTGGTGCTAAAAACAATTCTCCTTTTAGTTTTAAATTACCTATTTTGTGCATAATTAAATTCACTTTAAAGAGGAGTTATTAAACCATAATTATTTGTTTGCACTTTCTTCATTTAGTATAATTACTGCATCTACTGCAAAGCACCCTTTTTCTGTCAAAAACACTGGATTAAATTCTATTTCTTTTATTTGTGGGTAAGTTAACACGAGTATAGATAATTGTTTTATTGTTTTTTTCATTGATTCAATATCATAAACTTTTTTTGTTCTATACCCTAACAAAAGTTTTGTTCCTTTAACTTCAGAGAGCATTTCTTCAATGTCGGAATCATTTATTGGAGCTATTTTTTGTGAAACATCTTTCATTACTTCTACAAATATTCCTCCAAGACCGTAAGTAATTATTTTTCCAAAATCTTTTTCTATTGCAGAGAGAAGAACTTCTTGCCCTTGTAACATTTCTTGTAAAGCAAAGAATGGTTTTATTTTGTTCTCAATTGATTTTTGTGTCATTAATTCGATTTGATTAACAAGCTCGTCTTTGTCTTTAATATTTGCTTTTATTAACCCGTAATCTGTTTTGTGGGCAAGCCCACTAGCTGTTTTTAATGCAACAGGATATTCTATTAAAGAAAAATCTAATTCTTCTTTTTTTGAAAAGAAAATAGTTTTTGGTGTTTGTATCCCAAATTCTTTTATTAACTTAAAGGATTCCTCCATATTTAATTGTTTTTTCCCTTTTAACATTTTTTTAATTGAAGAATCTTGTTTTGTTTTTTGTTCAAATACTTTTTTAATTTTTTTTCTTGCATAATAATTTTCTAACCTTGATAATGCTTTTATTCCTCTTTCGGGTGTTTCAAATTCTACTATGCTTCTTTCTTTTAAATACCTTCTAGGGTTTGAAACTGCTGTGCCCCCCATGAATGAAGCAATTATTGGTTTTCTTTTATTCAAAGCAACTATTATGTCTGCTACTCTTTCAGGATTAGTCATACTTTGTGGAGTTAGTAGAGTATATATAATATCTATTTCTGAATCATCTTGAAGCATTTTTAATGCGGTTTTGTAATCAATTGGTTTTGCATCTCCAATTAAATCAAGCGGGTTTGAAGCATGTGGATTAATTTTTTTTACTGATTCTAAGGTTTTAGAAGAAAAAGAAGGTAGTTTGAATTTGTGTTTTGAAGCAGAGTCAGCTACTATTACTCCTGGCCCACCAGCGTTTGTAACAACAGCTATTCGAAATCCTTTTATCTTCTTTATTTTTGATAACATTTCAGCCATGTCAAAGAATCCTTCTATTGAATTCATTCTCAAGACATTTGCTTTTCGACACGCTACTGTGAAAATATCATCATCTACACTTAGTGCCCCTGTGTGACTCATCGCAGCTTTTTGTCCTTCACTTGACCTCCCTGCTTTTATTAGTACAACTGGTTTTTTCTTTGCTAAACTCGCGGCTCTCTTCAAAAAAAGCGAAGGTTTTTTCACTGACTCCATATAAACAAAAACGGCTTTTGTTTGTGAATCTTTTTCTAAGTAATCAAAATAATTTGCTTCATCAAGAAAGGCTTTGTTTCCTGTCGAAATAAATTTTGAGAAACCTACTTTTTCTTGTCTTGCCCAATCAAGTATTGCTGTACAAATTGCTCCTGATTGTGATACTATTGCTATGTTTCCTTGTTGGGGAAAAGTAGTTGAAAACGAGCCATTGAAACCATTTTCAGTATTAATTACACCTAAAGTATTTGGACCCACTACACTCATTTTGTTTTCTTTAATAATTTTTTTCATTGCTTCTTCGAGTTTTTTTCCTTCTTCACCTGTTTCTCCAAACCCTGCAGTAATTATTATAGCCGATTTAGTGTTTTTTTGAGCACATTCTTTTAGTATGCTTGGAACAAATTTTGCGGGAACACAAATTATTGCTAAGTCAATTGGTTTAGTGACTTTAAGAATAGAGGGGAATGCATTTAACCCTTGTATATTTTTATCATTAATATTAATTGGAATTATTTCTCCAGAATAATCTGCTTCAATCAAGTTTTTTACAATAGCATAACCTACTTTTCCAGGAGTGTTTGATGCCCCAATTACAGCAACACTTTTTGGATTAAATAATTTGTCTAAACTAAGATTATCCATGAAGAATTAACATTAAGCGAGTATAAAAGAGTTTTGGAGTAAAGCGAAAAAAAACTAAAAAAAAATATTTTTTAATTCACCATTTTTTTAAGATAATATTTTTTACTTTAACAAATTTTTGTTTTAATGTTTTCTAATTTAACAATTTTTTTGACCCAAATATTTTTTTACTTTAACAGGTTTTGTACCCGAGATACTTTTAATTTAGTTATTTTAGTTAATTCTACTATTCTTTGTTTGTTTTCTTTTAACCCTTTCCAGTCAAGTATTATCTCGTCAGCACCCGATCTTCTAATCATCATCCAAATCAAATCTAAATTTAATTCAACTAAATTGTGTTTTGGGCAAATATGTCCAAAAGCATATTTTTGCCTAATTGCAAGTTTAGTAAATTCTGGGGCATAGTGTCCTCCCCCAAGTCCTATTACAATAGTGTCTTTGTTTTCTTTTTGGGTTTCGCTAATCACTACTTCTGCAACTATTTTAGCAGCTAAATCATTATTCCATTCTTTTAACGAACTACCTATTTCGATGAATAAACAATCTTTTCTCGTATAGGGTCCGTGGTGAGTTGCTTCCATTGTTACTACAAAACCTTGTTTGAACAATCCTTCGCTTTGATTTTTTTCGTTTAGTGCTCGTAAATAATTTGCACCCACACGAGGCATTGCTCCACAAAGTTCCCTCCCTTTTCCACCGAATTTTGCTTCCCCATAGTTTCCAATCATGTGAACTGTAAGCGCCTTTACTCCTGCTTCACTTTGGTGTTTTGAAAGAAATATTATATAATCTTCTTTTATTTTTGTAAGATTTGCATTTACTATTTCTTCATTAATTTCATATAATTTAGCCCATTTAGGAACCCCCATTTCTTGAATTTTTTTTGCAATATTTTTTCCAGCAGGGTCTTTAAAAGAATAAATTAAAGCAAATTTCCCTTCTTCTATTTTAGCTTCTTTTTCAATAGAAATTTCTTTTTGTTGAATTTCAACTTCTTGAACACTTTTTGTATCCTCTTTCGTTTCTTCCATAACTACACTTTAATGTGAAACATTTAAGAGGGTTTTTTAAAGGGTTTTTTAATTAAATATATCATTAACCGATTTAGGGGGCGTGTATAAATGGTTGTAGAGTATGGTGAATTTAAGGGAAACAAAATGATAATTTTGAAGAGAAACGAGACGGATACTTTTCCTTTTCAATTTGGTAAAGGTAAAGCTAAATTAATTGTTGAGAATTTTGAAGCAATCAAAAAATTCGTTGAAGAAGACGAAGAAGTTCAATAAAAAGATTAAATTTTTATCCTATTCGCAAGAATAGGATAAGTTCTTTCAAGCGCTAAGCAAAAGCTATTGCTTTTACAAAGCATCACAAAACCTGTTTGTGATACCTTAACAAGGTGCCTTTAATTACTAAGTTTGATAAACACCAAATTCGATTAATTAGTACTATTGAGCTATGCGAAAATAGTACTTTCGCGCGCCTTAACAAGGCGCAATTTGTTGAAGAAGACGAAGAAGTTCAATAAAAAGATTAAATTTTTATCCTATTCGCAAGAATAGGATAAGTTCTTTTATATATTAAGCAAAATCTTTTATTTTTTTATTCAAATAATATTCTTTAAATTTTTTAAGTGCTTTTCCTCTGTGACTCACTTTATTTTTTTCTTCTTTAGTCATTTCTGAATAGGTTTTGTCTTGATTTTTTGGAGCAAAAATAGCATCAAAACCAAAATCATTATCAACTTTAATTGGAACTATTTTTCCTTTTGTTATTCCTTCAAAAAAAACAATTTTTTTACCATTAAAGTACCCAATCATTGTTTTTGCTTGTGCAGTGTTGCAATTAAATTTTTCAACAATTTTTAGTATTCCTTCTTTTCCAATTGCTTCATAAAAATATTTTATTAAAGGTCCAGGGAATCCATTTAGTGCATCAAGACAAAGCGAACTATCTTCTACAATTAGTTCTCCTTTATGAATTTTTCTCGCCTCGTTTAATTTGTGGGTTATTACATTAGTAGGGTTTAGACTTTGTACTTCAGCTAAATCAAGTTCGAGTTGTTTAAACTCTATTTCGGGCGAAAGGAATTTTCTAAATTCCTCTACTTTGTGTTTGTTTGAACTTAAAAAATATAAATTCATTTTCTTCACCAATTTAGTTCTTACCGTATTTTTTCAAATATTTTTTGATTGAATTATCATTAATATCTTTTGGTTTCATTTTCATTTTTGCAAACAATATTTCTTCAATTTTTTTTGAAAACTCTAAAAAGTAAAAACATTTTTTTAATTTTTTAGGAGATTTAATATTGTTTCTTTTAATGTACTCTTTAATTCTTTCTTTTATACTTACAACCCCTTTTGGAGAAACTCTTTGATCAGCATAAAAAAATATTAATAATTCAAAATCTTTTTTTATAACCTTAGTGCTTAAGTGGATTAGACTTTTGTTTTCGAGGAGATAAATTATTCTTTTACTTGCCTTAAGTTCTTTAGCTATTTTTTCGTTCGCATAATTATCATCCTTACCATATTTTTCCCAAAATTCTTTTTGCTTGGATTTTAAATAATCAATTTTTTTCTTATCTTCTTTTTCAAGTAAATTAATTTTGATTTTATCTGAAAAATCAGCTTTTATTATGTTTGCAATATCATGAATTAAAGAGACTGCCACAAGATTTTTTGAACTTAACTTAGGGTTTGTTTTGTCACAAATTAATTCACACACCCCTGCAACACGAAACATGTGTTTTTGAATATTTTTAGGAACAGCATATTGTGAGTAAATCAAATTAATTTCTTTTATTATTTTTTCAGCGTTCATTATAATTAATAATTAAATTAAAAATATTAAAATAGCTTGTACTAATTTAATAGAATAATTTCTTTGAAAAAATTCTTTTAATCCTTTAAAACAAATCCTTTAAAATAAATTATCAAAAACTTTTTTACCATTATTTTCTTCTAAGTACTTCCATCTCGCATCAACATATTCTTGAATTTTTTTTATGTGTTCTGGTAATAAGTGTTTGAATCTTCCTTGCATCATTAAATATTCTTCAACTTTTTTCTTTTCACTAGGTTTTTGGTTTATTGTTAGTACCCCTTCTTCTATCTCGTATAATGGGGATATGCTTGTTTCAAAAGCCTTAATTGCAACGTCTATTGTTGAGGATGAATCTATTTTCCATCCAGGAACACAAGGAACTAGTACTACAATCATGGTTGGCCCGTTAATACTTAACGCTTTTTTTACTTTCATATGTAAATCCATTAAATTCATTACGCTTGCTGTTGCAACATATTTTATTCCGTGCGCTGCTGCAATAAAGGGAAGAGGTTTTTTTGGTTGAGTTTTTCCAGGAATTACTTTTCCTGCAGGAGAAGTTGTAGTATTAGCGTATGGGAAAGTTGCTCCACTTCTTTGTATTCCTGTATTCATATAAGCTTCATTGTCGGTTGCAATGTAAAGCATTCTTGTTCCTCTTTCTAGTGCTCCGCTTAGTGAACCAAATCCAATATCAAAACTCGCTCCATCTCCACCAATTGCAATTATATTAGTTTCTTTGTCTCCTTTTGCATCCAAAGCCGCTCTTACCCCACTTGCAACTGCAGCAGTGTTTTCAAATGCACAGTGAACCCAAGGAACTTCCCAACTTGATTCAGGGTAAGGAGTTGATACTACCTCCATACACCCCGTTGCTTGGGCTATAATTGTTTTTGGCCCCGCTGCTTTTAGGATGTGTCTTATTGCTAGTGCTTCTCCACACCCTGCACAAGCCCTGTGTCCACTTGCAAAATATTCTTTTTCATCAATTCCTAAGATAGCCATTTTATTTCACCAAAAATTTATTTTAACCAATAACCTTCTTTGTTTTTCATTATAGTATTAATTAATTCTTTTATTTTTTCTTTATTAATATCTCTTCCACCTAAACCTGCAACGAATCCTTCTACTTTTACTTTTTCCCCCATTAGTGCTGAACGAATATCGTTTGTTAGTGCTCCGCCAAATCCAATTGATGCATGCTTATCAATTACTCCAAGAATTTTCAAATCCTTGCAAAGTATTTTCAAGTCTTCTACTGGCAGTGGTCGAATTGATTTTAATTTAATTAAACCAATTTTTTTTCCTTGTTCATTCAACTCTTTTATTACTTCTCTTATTGTTCCACAAACACTACCTACTCCAAGTACTGCATACTCTGCTTCTTCTAAATTAATTCCTTCTACAAGCCCATTCCCATATTTTCTACCAAAGCTTTTATCAAATTCTTTACTCACTTTAATTATTTCTCTTATTGCTTCACGCATTGCTTTTTCTTCTTCTTCCTTAAACTCCATATAACTATTGGGTTGTGCAAAAGCCCCAAATGTTTTTGGGTTAGTTGTATCAAGGTAATGCTCTGGAGTATAATCTGGCAAAAAAGCATCAACTTTTTCTTGATCCTCTATTTGAATTGGTTCATAAGCATGTGTCAAGTAGAATCCATCCGCACAAACCATTACTGGGAGCAAAACTTTTTTACTCTCAGCTATTCTGTAAGCCATTATTATCGTGTCAAAAGCTTCTTGATTACTCTCACAGTGTAATTGAATCCAACCTTGGTCACGTTCACTCATTGAATCCGAGTGATCATTCCAAATACTTAATGGACCTGATAATGCCCTGTTTGCTACAAACATTACTGCAGGAAACCTTGAACCAGACACTATCGGAAGTATTTCATGCATTAATGCTAATCCTTGCGAAGCTGTTGCAGTGAATGACCTCACTCCTGTAGCATAAGCACCATAAAGAGCACTAATTGCAGAGTGCTCACTTTCGACGTGAATCATTTTAGAATCAATTTCGCCGTTGAATACAAATTCACTTAATTTTTCTGGCACTAATGTACTTGGAGTAATTGGATACATGGGGAGAACTTTTGGTTTGCACAACTTAACCGCAATAGCAACTCCTTCTGCCCCTGAAATAACTTTTTTTTCACTCATAAAAATCACTTTAAAAAAAATTAATAAAATACTTACTTTTCCTCCACTTTATGACTAATCGCCTTAACCGGGCAAACTTT
>JAQVQA010000007.1:18735-24300 GCA_028701835.1 Candidatus Iainarchaeum sp. | reverse complement strand
TTACTTTTCCTCCACTTTATGACTAATCGCCTTAACCGGGCAAACTTTTTCACATATTAAGCAACCCTTGCAGTAAGCATAGTTAATCATGAATTTACCTTCAGGAGTTTTAAATATTGCTCCATCAGGACAATTCATCCAACACTTCCCGCACTTAATACACTTTTCTTGATCAATAATTGGAATAAAAGTTCTCCACTCCCCAGTCTTATATTTTTTAGTTGAACCAGGTTGGGTAATTACTGCTCCGCAAGTTAATGGAATATTCTCTTTTTTCTCTTTTTCTTTTACTTTCATAAAACCACTATTTTATTTTTGTTTAACTAAATTAAACACTTCTTTAATCGCTAAAATATTTTTTTCTACGCACGGCTTGCTCCATGCACACGCAAGCCATTTTCGCTTCGCTCAATGACTTACTTTATCAAACCACAAAATTTACTCTCTTTTCGCATTTTCATAAACTTCTTTAATCGCTAAAATATTTTTTTCTACTAGAGTCCCTTTGTGCCCCATTTGTTGTTTTATTGCTTCATCTATTGCATTAATTGAAACTTCGCCAGTCAACGCACTAAATGCACCTATAGCAGCAATGTTTACGAATGGTTTTCCAATTACTTTTAATGCAATGCTAGTAATATCAACGCACTTTACTTTTGCATCAGTTACTATTCCAAGTTCTTCTGGTTTTTTATTAGAGTTAACTATAATTAATTCAGTTACTTTTTCAGTTAATTGTTTTACTAAAGTCGGATCTAAAATTATTGCGTAATTTGCTTCATAAACTTGCTCTCTTAGCGTAATTTCTTTTTCATCAATCCTACAATAACTTCTAACAGGTGCCCCCATTCTTTCTACCCCAAAATTAGGAAAAGCTTGAGAATATTTTCCATCTTTAAAAGTAGCAATTGCTAGAATCTGAGCACTAGTAACAGCTCCCTGTCCCCCTCTCCCCAAAAATAGTACTTGTTTCATAAAAATCACTATTTTTATACCTTCAAATTTCTGCTGAAATTTTCAGTTTCATAACACCAATCTTTTATAATTAAATATTTATTTCTACGTTGTTTTTTACTAAACACTTTGTAAATTTAAAGGTTTAAAAAACCAGTCCGTAGTACAATTGACGAAGAATTCATAACCTTATTTTTGTATCAACAATATCTCGTCCCAACAAAACGCTTTCTAAATTTCTTTTTGTAAATAAATTAAATATTTCTCCAGGCACTCCATTTAATGTTTGGGCAAGTTTTTCTAGTTTTCCTTTCATTCCTCCAGTTACATCAACACAAGCAGATTCTCCAACCATTTCTAAAATTTTTGGAACATTTTCTTTTGTAATACTCTCAATCAGTTTTGCCTTAGAATCAATTTTTGGGTCTGCAGTATAAATTCCTTCTACATCAGTACCCATTATTACTTTTTTTGGACGAAGTTGTTTGCATAGTTCTGCAACAACTGTATCTCCACTCATTACACTCCACTTAAGTGTTTTGTCTTTAACCATTATCCCTGTTGTTATTGGAATAAACCCTCCACGAATTGCTTTTACATATTCTTCTGTATCAAAAGAAATTACTTTTCTATTATCTTGTTTGCATACAAAGTAACCCGGAACTAATTTTGGTCTTAATCCAACTTTTTCTAAAGCAGTGGCAGTTTCTTGTGCAACAAAATTACAATCAGAAATAGTTTTCTCTACTCCTTTTTCTTGTTCTTTATTTTTAATTCCGTTGTTCAAATCATATAATTTTACGTTAGTGTGACCAAATGGACCCACTCCACAAACTAGAGCAACTTTTATTTTAGTAGTTTTAATTGCTCGTGCAAGTTCTTGTGCTGACTGATTTAATATATCATAATTCATTTCGAATTTGTTATCAGCTTTTTTGGTTATAGAAGAACCACCAAATTTTATTACAACTAAGTCATCCATTTTATTTGCACCAACTAAATTATTTTCATTCAACAATTACTTTTCCAACTAACGCATCTACTTTTATTTTTTGTCCATTCTTTATTTGCGAAATATCTATTTTGTCTACGCAGGGAATTTCTGAAATTATTGCTCCTACTGCAACTATTGTTTCGCATTCTGAATTAATTAATGCAACGGGA
This sequence comes from Candidatus Iainarchaeum sp., assembly GCA_028701835.1. Lineage (GTDB taxonomy): Archaea > Iainarchaeota > Iainarchaeia > Iainarchaeales > JAAZKV01 > JAAZKV01. Next base: position 22,182 of record JAQVQA010000007.1, on the reverse strand, counting down.
GCAGTTCTTTGTTTTTTCATTCTGTAAAGTGCGTAACTTCCAACTGTGGATCCTTTTCCTTGTGGAAACACCAAAACTTTTCCACTAATACTTTTTCCTTCTAGTTCGTGTCCTTTTTCAGTAACTATTCCAGTAGTAGTATCTACTCCACCAAAAAAACTTATTCCCATTTGGGTAACTAGCGCTTCGCCTTTTGCAATCCCTGGAGAAATTTTTCTTCCAACTAAATTTTCAGTCACTTTTTCACGTCCTTGATTGCTTCTTCAACTAATTTTTCAATTGGCATTATTTTGATTTTGGATTGATTCTTAGAATATGCATAGTAGCACCCTTTTGCTGAATCTGTTGCTAGGCACTTAAATCTTCCTTTGATTGGTGCAACTACACAGCAAGTATCTGCAGCAAACTTTGCTCCTGCATCAGTAATTATTTTTGCATAACCATTTGCTTGGGCAATTTTTAGTGTTGGCCGAGCAGTAGTTATCCAAAATTCTTTTGTAACTTTTTTTCCTTTCAATAGTTCTGCTAATTTTGCTATTTCATTTATACTTGCATGTGGACAACCAACACTAATGAAGTCTACTTCAGAGTCCATATCCATACTCTCAACTGCTTTATCTATTTCTTCTTGTGTTACAGTTATTTCTTCAGAAGGTACTGGAGTTTTGTTTGGAGTTATTTCTTCCATGTGAAATATTGCTGCTCCACCGTAAGTTGCTATACTTGCAGAGAATGATTTTAGTTCTTCTACAGTTGCTTCTTTTATTCCTGTAATGTAAGTCGGTTTTGATTTTACTTTTTCCCCAATAACTTTTCCTAAAGCTCCAAATAAATAAGTTCCTTTTATTTCTGCTTCTACTTTAACTTTTATTTGAGCATTTCTATTTGCTTCTAAATGCATCCCATATTCGGGAGTTTTTCCTGTTAATGCACTAGCTAGAGCACTAGGTCCTCCTTCTCTATTTGTCATTGCACCTATTACTGAATTAGCGTAAGCTACTGCACTACTTTCACTCCAAGCAATGTGTTGTCCATAGTGCGGATTATTTCCAATTAAATAAGGAGTGCATGTGCAAGTAGTTAGTATACCCATTTTTGCAAATGCTTCTATTACTAATTTTTGTTTTACTGCAAAGTCTTCACTTATTCCTAAGTTTTTATAATTTTCTAAATCCATTCCTGCAGGGTTTAGTGTTGTCAAAACTTTTACTTTTCCATCTTTAGCTAGTTCTGCTAAAAAATCTAAACCAGCGTCACCCAAATTATCATAACTTACTCCTGCAACCTGAACACTAGTTACATCAATTAATTTTTTTGCACCATAAATTTCTCCAAGAGCCACAAGAATGCTCATTGATTTTTTTACAGCGTTGCCATGTTTCCCTTCTAGCATTTCTGTTTCGTATTTTGTTAAATCCATTTTCTTACCACTTCATAAATATTTTTTTATATCAAAGTCAGGAAATTTTGTCCTAGTCATTTTTGCAATTTTATCTAACTTCATCGTTAAATCAAACCCTGCTTTTGCTGTTTCTCTTGTTACTTGGTCTGCACTTGGATCTAATGAAGAACCTTTTTGTTTTGAGTAAACATAAAAGTTTTTATCAGCTTGAAATCTTGTAGCCATTGCCCACTCTACTTCAAGCGGATCATAAATATTTATGTCTTTATCAACTACAAAGAAGTGTTTTCCACTGGTGTGTCCTTTCATTCCTGCTTCAATTGCTTTTTTGCCATCTTCTTCACTTTTTTTGTTTATTTGTATTAGAACGTGAAACCAAGAACTTCCACCCGGATTAACACTAACGTCAAGTACTTCTACACCAGCTTTTTTTACTTCATCAAACACAGTTGGTTCTCTTGGCATTCCCATTAAGATTTTGTGTTCAAATCCTCCAGGAAGTAATGCGTGCCAAATTGCATTTGGTCTTGCATAAATTTTTTCAACAGTGAATACTGGTTCTTCTCGAATTATGTCGCTAGTTCCTGTTAAATCAACAAAGGGCCCTTCTTTGTGTCTTTCGTTTAGTGAAAGTGTTCCTTCAAAAATAAATTCACTATCGGCAGGAAGTATTGCATCAAACGTTTTTGCTTTTACTACTTGAATTGGTTTTATTGAATTAGCAATTTCTAGTTCATTTACGCCTAATTTTGGAGCCATTGCTGAAGCAAGGGCAGTTTCTGCTCCAATTCCAATACAATAAGCTGCAGGCATTTCACCATTATTTTTCTTTAATAATTCCATTGTATTTCTTTCTAAGATTCTTAAAGCAATTTTATTTTTTCCTAAAATTAATCCTCTGTGGTAACACACGTTTTGACCCACAATAGGATCTTTTACAATTATTATTCCACTTGAAATGTATGCTCCACCGTCTTTGTCAGTGTGAGTTAATATTGGTAATTTTTCTAAATCAAGTTCTAGTTCTTCATGATCGGTACTCTCAACAATTTCTGGTTTTGTCGGGTAATTTAGTGCATTAATCATTAAAGGTACAAGGTCACTCACATTACACCCAAAGTATTTTGCAACTTTTTCTTTTGAAGCAAATACATTTGCAACAACTTTGTTCTTACTTTCTTTTATGTTTTCAAACATTATACTCTTATCACTTGCAGAAAATATTATTCCGCTTGCTTCTAAATTCTTTGAAACTGGTTTAGTTATTGTATAATCTGTTTTTTCTACAAATTCTCGAAAACTCATAATGTTTCACCTTTTAACTGTAATAAAAAAATATTAATTTTTCCACCTATTAAATGTATTATTCTTTACTCCTAATAAGTCTAACGCTTTGCCTACAATGAATTCTTCTAAATCACTTATTTTCTTTGGTTTGTGGTAGAATGCTGGGGAGAGGGGAAATATTATTGCACCATATACTGAAAGCTTCCAAAGGTTTTCAAGTGTTGGCCCACTTAATGGAGTTTCTCTAATTCCAATTACAAGTGTTTTTTTTGTTTTTAACATATTATCAGCGCATCTAGTAATTAGAGTACTTGTGTGTGCGTGCAAAATTTCTGAAACTGTTTTTATTGTGGAAGGAATTATTATCATCCCGTCAACTAAAAAAGAACTTGAGGATATACTTGCTGCTAGATTCGTGTTTGAATAATTTTTGTAAGCAAGTTTTTTTAATTCACTAGTTTTCTTGTTTGTTTCTTCTTTTAGAACTTCACTCGCCCACTCGCTTATGATTAAGTGAACCTCTATTTTTTGTTTTTTTAATTCCTTTAATAGACTAATTGCATAATTTGTTCCACTCGCACCAGTTATTGCAACTATTATTCTCATAACCAAACCTTTTTTTTAAACAGATTCTAATTTACTTTTATTTTAATTTACTTTTAATTTAATTTACTTTTAATTTAATTTACTTTTAATTTAATTTACTTTTAATTTAATTTACTTTTAATTTAATTTACTTTTAATTTAATTTACTTTTA
>JAQVQA010000007.1:15406-18635 GCA_028701835.1 Candidatus Iainarchaeum sp. | reverse complement strand
TCTAATTTACTTTTATTTTAATTTACTTTTAATTTAATTTACTTTTAATTTAATTTACTTTTAATTTAATTTACTTTTAATTTAATTTACTTTTAATTTAATTTACTTTTAATTTAATTTACTTTTATTTTAATTTAATTTCAATTTACTTTTATTTTAATTGCTTCAAACCCTTTTCCTATTAGTGAATTAATTATTTTTTCTTGTCCTTTTTCGTTCTCACACAAAATTAGTACGTTTCCACCCATTCCTGCTCCAGTTATTTTTGCGCCAATTGCTCCTTCAAAATTTGCTATTCTTATGATTTGGTCTATTTGTTCGTTTGAAACTCCAAGTTGTTTTAATAATAAGTGGTTCTGATTCATTAATTTCCCTATTTCAATTACCCCTCCAAATTGAATTTCTTTTTTTGCTTTTGAAACAATTGATTTGTAATCAGAGCAAATTACATCAAATTCTTTTTTATTTTCTTCTTTAAATTTTTTTACTTTTTCAACCACTTCTTTTGTATTGTGTTTTATTCCAGTATCTGCTAAAACAAAGTAAAGATTTTTACCACACTTTATTGGCCTCACCTTGTTTTTTTCTTCTTGCATATTTTTTTCGAACCAAATTGTTGTCCCAAATGTTGCACAAGTATTATCTATTCCGCTTGGTTTTCCGTGTGCAACGCATTCCCCTAAATAAGCTAATTCATTTATTTTTTCATTTTTCCAATCTTGGCTAAATAAATTATTCATTGCTCGTGTGATTGCGACACAAAATGCTGCGGAGTAACCCATTCCGCTTCCTGCAGAAAAATTTGAATTTATAATGAACTTGATTCCTTTCTTTGGCAAAAATTCTTCTTTATCAAATATTGCGTGTAATAGTTTGAATTTAATGTTTTCAGAATCTTTTTTTTCAGATAATTTTTCATTAAATACTTTGTCATCAAATAAAACATCATCAGAGTCTTTTACTTTCTGGGCTTCAATTTGAACAAATTTATCTATCCCTGCTGCAACTCCAGGTAATCCATATACTACAAAGTGTTCTCCAAAGATTATTACTTTTGCGTATCCTTTTCCTATACTTCCTGCCATTCTTACACCCATTATTATTAAAATTAATTTGACTTTCTTTCAAAAAATTAAGGAAAGTTATTAAAAATAATTTAATTAATTTTTAGAATTTTGGAATAAATTTTGTCCCGTAGTGAATTATTCCTTTTTCTCCACTCTTATAAAATTTTCTAAAAACTGCTTCTACTTGTGTCCCTACTTTTAAATCCTCGTACTTGCAATCAACTATTTGTCCTGTTATCCTTGCCCCTTCTTCTAAATCAATTATTCCAACACAATAGGTTCCCATCGATTCAAAGCTTTCTGGCCCTGAATGAATTTGCGTGAATGAAACTATTTTTCCTGCACCAGAAAAATTCATTTCTGTATAATCAAGATTTCCACAATTACAAACACCTTTTTTTTCAAAATATGTTGCGCCACATTTAGTACATTTGTAGCCACATAATTTATAGCGGTCGTTGTAATTTCTCCATCTCATTATTGGGCTTTCTCTAAACATTCTCATCACTCTCGCTAAATTCATTCAAATTTTTTTAATCTAATTTTTTTAATATTTTTTTCTTTTTATTAGTGGCGTGTCTAGTTCTCTATCTTCCCTAAATTTTTTTGCTAGTTTGTATCTTGGAACAAACTCTTGGTCTCCTACTTGTTCAATTAGTCTCTTTGATTCTAATCTTGTTGTTGTTTCGTCCTTTTCTTCTTTTTTGCCGAAAATACCTTTAATTTTTTCTAGTATTCCTGACATATTTAATCACATCCTATAAACATTAACGTTTTGCACCTTTTTTTATTTTTGAAGGAGTCAAATTTATTCTAGCCCATTCTTCTCCTTTTTTTGTTCTCAAAAATTTTGTGAATGCAACTAGATTTTTTTCAGGAATTGCCCCTTGTTTAATCAAACTCCTTATTCCAATGGCTGCTTTTTTTGTTTCTGTAGGAGTTAGTTTGAATTGTTTTTTTAATCTCTTCAAAAAAAATCTCCTTCCTCTATAAATCAATATTATAATTACTTCATCTTTTTAAATACGTGTACACAAGCTGTTGCTCCGCTTCCACCTACATTATAGGTTAATCCTACTTGTGCGTTTGGAACTTGTCTTTTACCCCCTTCCCCTCTTAGTTGGGTAACTGCTTCTATAGCTTGCTTTATTCCTGTTGCTGCTACGGGGTGTCCGCATGCTTTTAATCCACCTGAAGTGTTAACTGGTTTTTTACCATCAAAATAAGTTTGTTTTGAAGTGTATAATTGTGCAGCTTCTCCTCTTTTTGCAAGCCCTAGTGCTTCCACTGCATATATTTCTGCTATTGAGAAACAGTCATGGACTTCTGCAAAGTTAATTTCTTTTGAAGTTATACCTGCTTGTTTGTATGCTTGTTCAGCAGCGATTCTGCCTGCTTTTAATTCAAGTAGAGATTCTCTTCTTGCAAGTGAGAGTGTGTCTGTTGCAAGTGCACTTGCTGTAATATAAACTTCGCTATTCATTTTTTTTGCAATTTTTTCATTTGCAATTATTATTGATGCTGCTCCGTCTGTGATTGGAGAACAATCAAATAGAGTTAGTGGGTCTGCAACCATTGTAGAGTTAAGTACAGTATCTATGGTTATTTCGCTTTGGTATTGGGCGTAAGAATTTCTTGCTCCATGGAAATGATTTTTAACTGACACTTCGGCTAATATTTCTCTAGTCAAACCATATTCATGCATGTATGCTTTTGCGAGTAGAGCATATAATCCAGGAAAGGTCAATCCATTGAATCCTTCTAGTTCTTCGTCTCCTGCTCCCATTAATGCGGTTGTAATTTGTTCGGTGGAAACATCCGTCATTTTTTCTACTCCATTAACCATTACTATCTCTGCTTGTCCACTCTCTATTGCTTTAATCCCTTCTTTTAATGCAATTGCTCCGCTTGCGCATGCTCCTTCTACTCTTATTGAAGGAATATTTAGATTCAAATTTTCTGTAGCTATTGCCCCTACTTGGAGTTGTCCACTTGCAATCCCACCAATCATATTCCCAGTGTACATTGCATCAATTTGTTTTGAATCAATTTTTGAATCATTTAGTGCACGTAATTGTGAGTCTAAGAGTAAATCTTTAATTGATTGATCCCACCTCTCTCCGAATTTAGTAATTCCTATTCCTAACACACCTATTTTCATA
>JAQVQA010000007.1:0-15306 GCA_028701835.1 Candidatus Iainarchaeum sp. | reverse complement strand
TTGTTTTGAATCAATTTTTGAATCATTTAGTGCACGTAATTGTGAGTCTAAGAGTAAATCTTTAATTGATTGATCCCACCTCTCTCCGAATTTAGTAATTCCTATTCCTAACACACCTATTTTCATAAGCACACCTCTGTTCTATTGAGCAAAGCGAAAATAGAACTTTCGCGAGCCTTAACAAGGCTCTCTTTGAATTTAGTAATTCCTATTCCTAACACACCTATTTTCATACAACTTCACTCTTCCTAATAATTATTTATTTTTTTAATTTAAATCCTTTAAACAATTTTTCTGCTATTTTTGTATCAACTTCAATTCTAATTTGTTCTCCATCATTTAAAAGTAGTTTAATTATTTTCTTTCCTGTTGTTGGCGAATTAATTATGTTTTTTGTTCTTACTTCGTTTGAAATGATTCTTCTTTCATTAACTACTCCTCCTCTTATAGCAGGAGTAAATAATCTTATTTCATTATCCCCATAACCTGCTAGAGTCACGTTTTTTGAAGGAGTTCTTGTCCCTCTTATTTTACTAGAAGTAGTTGCAGGATTGTGCTTTGGAGAACCCATCGCTAGTATTGTTTTCAAATTTAATCTATACCCCCTAGTTTTTTTAGAGTTAACTATTTCTCTCTTTGATGGAATTCTGTTCTCTTCACCAAAAATCATTCCGGGAATGGTTTTGCTATCAAATACAGACCCACTGTAAGAGGATACAAATATTTCTCCTTTTTTGTTAACTGATAAATAAGGGTGTTGTTTTTCGATTGTAATAAGCGCATTTCTTAAAGAGGGGTTCCTTGCTACTTCGTTTGATAAAGCATATCCAATAGCATCTATTCTCGCTCTTAACCCTATGTCAATTCCCTTTAATCCACTACTCTTCATTGCTTTGTAATCCGAGAATAATCTTAATCCAAGAAAAGTTGTTAGTACCCCAAAAGCCTTGTGTAATTTAAAATCTTTTCTTAAACTATCCATTCTTCCTTTAAGTGGTTTAGTGTAAGCTTTTAGCAACAATTTTTTTCTTGCTTTTTTATAAGATTCTTGGGTTTGTTTAACTGAATCTGATAGTGCAACTCTTGAACTCAATTTTAGTCTAGACATAAAAAAACCTTATTTTTATTTTTTTAGTGTATTTGCTCCATGTTTTTTGAATATTGTGAGTAAGTTAAGTACTCTTTTCTTGCAATATAGTCAGAAACTTTCCTCGCTTTTTTTTGAGCATCAATAATTTTTTCTGTTGCTGTTAAAACAAATGCATCGCTTCCTGAACCTGAACCATAAGACGTTACTAAAATCTTGTCACCTGGTTTTGCTACATCAAGTACACTAGCAAGTCCTAGTATTGATGAACCTGAATAAGTATTCCCTATTTTTGTTACAACTAAACCTGGAGTTAATTGTTCTTTTGTTACTCCAAATATTTTTGCTACTCTTAAAGGAAATTTGCCGTTTGGCATGTGAAAAACAACGTAAGCAAATTCACTCATTTGCAACCCTGTTTTTTCAAGAATTCTTTTTGTTGCACCCACTACATGTTTAAAATAAGCGGGTTCTCCAGTAAATCTTCCTGCATGGGCTGGGTATGATTGGAGTGCTCTTCTCCAAAAGTCAGGAGTGTCTGTAGTAAAAGAAACTGTCGCGTCAATTATGGCAACTGCTTCACTATTATCCCCAATAATAAATGCTGCTCCTCCCGCTGCTGCACTATATTCGAGTGCATTACCTGGTTCTGCTTGGCTAGTATCTGCACCAATGCTTAAACCATATTTAATCATTTTTGAGTCAACGAGTCCAGCATTTATTTGAATAGTTGCACTCCCTGCTTTGCATGCAAATTGAGTATCAACTGCAGTGTAATTGTTTCCAATGTCAAGTGCTTCTCCAACTATTGAAGAAGTTGGTTTCACTGCGTAAGGGTGTGATTCACTACCAATATAAACTGCTCCAATTTCTTTCTTATTTATTCCTGCCCTAGTTAAAGCATCTCTTGCAGCGGCAACTGCTATTGTTGCAGAATCTTCATCTCTCCCAGGAACAGATTTCTCTGTTAAACCAAGTCCATTTTTTATACTTTCTGCATCCCCTTCTTGGGCTTTTGCAATCTCTTCAGCAGTTATTCTGTATTTTGGGATATAACTTCCCCAACCAATTATTCCAGCCATTGTCTCATCAACCTTACAATTAATACTACTTTTTTGTTTAATAAAAACCCAACTGCTTTTATAAAAAAATAAAAGACAATTTGAATTCAAAAACAATTATACTAATATTAATTCTTTAAATTACTGAACTTTAAAAACCTATGCAACTAGACGAAACTCAACACGTCAATTGCCGAAAAACCTTTTTTTATTTATTTTTTAATAAAATATTATTTTTGGGTTTCTCGTATCTTTTTAATTATTTCTTCTGCACTTTGTTGATTAATTGTTTTTGCAGAAATCATTTTTTGAGCAACTAAATCAACTTCATCATCTTTTGCCCCCGCTTGTGCTGCAAGTGACTTTGCGTGTAACTTCATGTGTCCTGCTTGGATCCCTACTGTTGCAAGTGCTCTTAGCGCCGCAAAGTTTTGTGCAAGACCAACAGCTACCCCTATTCTTGCTAATTCTTGCGAAGTTTTTACACCCAATATTTTTAGAGTTATTTGGGCCATTGGATTTGACTTCATTGTCCCACCAATTGTTGCAAGAACCATAGGCATTTCTATTTCTCCCACTAAATCCCCTTCTTCATTTTTATAATATTTTGTTAAAGATCTATATTCATGAGTATATGCTGCAAATGAATGCGCCCCTGCTTCTACTCCACGAAAATCATTTCCGGTTGCAATAGCTAGTGCATCTACCCCATTCATTATTCCTTTATTATGAGTTGCAGTTCTAAATGGAGTTGCTACTGCAAATTCGTAAGCATCCAAAATTCTTTCAATTATTTCTTCTCCTTTCATTTCTCCATCCATACTTTTTTCTAGAGCTTCTTTTGTCCAAACAGTTTTTGCCCTTGCTTTTCTATGAATTGCAAGATTAGAAATTATTCTTAACCTCACTTCTCCTCCCGAAATTTCTTCTATTATTGGAGCAATTTTTTCTGTCATAGTATTAATTGCGTTTGCCCCCATTGCGTCTCTCACATCAACTAATAATCGTAGTGCAATCATTTCTCCGCGAGTAGTTTTGAGAACTTCTCCTTTCAAATCTCGTGGCCCTCCACCAAATTTTAGTAAAATGGGATCAATTTTTTCTATTTCTTCAAACAATTCTTTTTTCTTTGACAATATTTTTATTAGTGAATCTGTTGCATTCTCGCATTTAACTATTTGTATTAAACCTATCATTATTGGTTCGTCTGCACTAGTAATAAAACCGTTTGATAGTTTTGCTGCGTTACTCGCAGCAGCTACTACACTTGGTTCTTCTAGGGCAAATGGGATAATATAATCTTTGTTATCAATTATAAAATTAGTTGCAAGTCCATAAGCAAGTGGCATTGTGCCTACTACATTCTCAATCATCCTATTTGCAATACTAAATGGTAATGATCCTTCTTTTGTGAGGGTTTGTTTTTCTTCCAAAGTTAAGTTGAATTCTTTTGCAACTATTTCTTGTCGTTCTTGTATTGTTTTATTATAAAATCCTTTGAAAGCTTCTTTATTCATTCAACCAACTCCTTTATTTTTTAAACAAATAAAAGTAATTTTTAATCTAATTATTATTTAAAATACTAATTTTTTAAAAATTATTTTTTAATACAATTATTCAAAACATTAATACTTAATTTTAACAATTTCTTTTAACATAATTATTTTTTTAAATGTCTTTGTTTGATAAATCTATTTTCTTTTTTATTTTTGTTTTTTCTTCTATTTTGTGTATCCCCATTTCTTCGTTAGCTATTTTTTCATCCAAGTATTTTATTATTGCATAAGATGCTTTTCTCCCAGCATCAATAGCATGTATAACTGTTTTTGGTCCATGTACACAATCCCCTGCTGCAAAAACATTACTTATTATTGTTTGATAACTTTCATTTACTGCAACACAACCCTTCTCACCTGTTCTAATGGGCGACTTGAGTGAGTCTTCTTCGTGTTCTTGCCCAATAGCACAAATTACTTTAGTGCATTCTACTCTTCCTTCAATATGGTTTGAGTAATTCACTCCCTCCACTTTTTCTTTCCCAATTATTTCTTTTACTCTTGCATCAAAAATAAATTTTACTCCCTCTTCTTTTGCTTCTTCGTAATCTTTTAGCGAAACATTTTCAAATGCTTTTTCTTTGCTATCAATTGTAATGCAAGTAACGTTCCCCCCTAATCTAACCGCGCTTCTTGCAGCATCTATTCCGACGTAACCCGCCCCAACTATGAGAACCTTCTCGTTTTTTTCAATCATTGGAATGTTGGATTGGTTAATATTAATCAAGAATTTCATTGCACTCATAACTCCTTTTAGTGAAGAGCCGGGCACACTAAGTATCCTTGGTTTTCCTACTCCAGTACCCATAAAAACTGCATCATATTTTTTTGAAATATTTTCTAGTCCTTCTTCATCAATTTTCGCGTTTGGCTCAAAATCTATTCCTAGTGAATTTAGTCCAGCGAGTTCTCTTGCAACTATTTTTTTAGGTAAACGAAATTCAGGCACCCCATATTTTATTACTCCCCCAAAAGCATTTGTTCCTTCAAGTACAGTTACATGCATTCCTATTTGGGCTAAGTAAGCAGCTACTGCAAGTCCACTCGGACCAGAACCAATAACCGCAATTTTTTTTCCAACTAAGTTTCTTCTCTTTGGGAAAGGAGCATTATCCCCAATGAATCTCTCAAGTCCACCAATGCAAACAGAACCCTCTTTTGTTTTATTTAGGATACAACTCCCCTCGCATTGTTTTTCATGTTGGCAAATTCTTCCACAAATACTTGGAAAAAAGTTTTTTTCTCTAATTATTGTAACTGCTTTAATTACATCCCCTTCCCTAAAAGCTTTAATGAATGCAGGTATATTTACTCCCGCAGGACAAGCCCTAACACACTTAGGTTCTTTACATTGAAGACAACGATTAGCTTCAGCTACTGCTTGCTCGATAGTGAATCCTTCTTCAACTTCATTAAAAGTAGTTTTTCTTTCTTCAATCGGAATAGTTGGAACGTTCATTTATTCACCAGTCTTGTCCCTAAATTTTAATTGTATTGTCTCTAAAGGCAAATTTAATTTGTGACAGTACACATATAAAAACGTATGTAAAAAGCGAACTAATCAACGACAATTGACGTTAGGGTGGGTTTTTGGAGGGTTTTAAGTTGAATTAATTTAAAGAAAAAATTACTCTTCTTCAGTACCATTACCATAATTATAAATCGCTAATATTTCATTACTTGATAAAGCTCGATTGTAAATACGGACATCATCAATTGTTCTAGTATTTGCATAATTTGTTCCGCCACCCCCAAACCAAATTGCTGAAGCATTTTGTGTATCTATAGGGTGCGTACCTTGTTGTTGATTTACCTCCCCATTTACATAAATATTTGCTGTCGTACCTGATTTAATATAGACAAAATGAAACCAAGTATTTGCAGTAAATGTAAATTGATGTAATGCTGGATTAGGACCTGAATTTGGGTACCAAATCAATTTACGCAAATCTTTGTTATAATAACTAAGATTAAAAGCATGACCTTGAATTGTAAAATATTCTGCATGAACATAAGTAACTGCACGTTTAGCCCAAAAAGAAATAGAATAATCTCCCGTTCCAGTTAATGCTGTCAATGCTGAAGTACCTGTTGTAACAGCATATTCTGTTGTTTGAAAGATTAGCGCCTCATTTATTTTCCCTGTAGTAGTTCTATTTGTTGTATTTTGAACACTCATAGCTGCATTTTCTGAATTAATTGTGTCTACAACAGTAGTATTTGTAGCATTATCATTCATTAAATAATGTGCAACTAAATTATTCCCTGCAATTAACTTTTTAGTTAATACCCTTGTTTCTGATGTATTTGTATCTCCATCATCATCCATGCAAGTAATATTCCAATCATATTCTCCAATGCTCAAAGTGTATTCTAAAGTGTTCTCTTCTCCTTGAACAATACTAAATGAAGAATTAGCATCCATTGAACCAGTCAAATTCAAACTACAACTTGTAATAATTCCGTCAGAATCACTTGGAGTAAAAACAAAAGAAACCCTAGTTTCAGCAGTAGAATTATTATCAATAGGAGAATTCAATTCAATACTAGGAACAACATTAGCAATAATAACTTCTTCAACAACAATACTAGCAGGAATAACAACTGGAGCACAATCAATTCGGATTTTTTCAAAATCAGCAATTTTAGTTAAACCACTAGCACTAACATACTCTACTTTAACTAAATAAGATTTACTCTTCGCTCCAGATTCACAACTAGCAACATCTTGTAACTTAAAACTCTTCTCATCCCCCGCAACAATTTGAGTATAAAAATTATGATCCACCCCATCAACAACAACTTTACTCAAAACAATATTTTCAAAATTAACATTCTTAATCACAAGTAAACCATTACCATCCACACCCACAACAGAAGAAGCAAGACTAATCCCACCAACCCCAACCTTAAAAGCAACCTCACTAGAAACAGAAGAAACATTAGAACTATTATCAACCTGAGTAATAACCAACCCAACAACAACCAAACTCAAAACAATAACAACACCAATAATCACTAAATACTCGATTGTACCTTGTCCACTAAAACTAGAAATTAACTTGTTATTCTCTCTGCAACGCCTATAATTCACGCGTCTTAAAAACTGTTTTAACATATCATTAAAAAGAACAAAACCATTATATAAAACTAATTTTTTAAAAAAAAAAACGATTTTTTTTTAATAAAATTACTCTTCTTTTACCCATTCTTTTAGTTTTCCTAAGAGTAGTGCTTTTTCTGAGTGTATTTCGTTTATATCTTTGCATCCAATCAAAAAGGAGGTTATTTGCATTTCTTTTTTGAATCCTAGTAAGTATTCTTTTATTCCTTTAATGCCTTTAGTTTGTTGTGCTTGTAGGATTGGAAGAGCGCATCCAACTAAATCAGCCCCAAGCACAAGCGCCTTTACTGCATCAATGCCGGTCCTTATTCCGCCAGAGGCAATAATTTTTTTGTTAGTCCCAACTAGAGCAGATTTTGTTTCGATTAAGGATACTGCGGTTGGTATTCCAAAGTCTCTAAAAATTAATCCGAATCCTTTTTTGTGGCGAAGTGCATCAACTGCAGTCCAACTCGTCCCCCCTGCTCCTTGCACATCAATTGCTTGAATATTAGTTTCTTTTAAAGCTTGAGCAACTTCAAAACTAATTCCGTGTCCTACTTCTTTTACATAAACTGGGACTTTAATTTTGTCAGAGTATTCAGCAATTTTTGAAATTACTCCACTAAAGTCAACATCACCCTCGGGTTGTACTGCTTCTTGGGCTGCATTAACGTGAATTGCTAAAGCATCGGCTTCTATTGCGTCAAGCGCTTCATTAACAGTGTCTGGAGTGAATTGTTTTAGTTGAGCTGCCCCAATATTCCCTGTTAGGAATATGTCTGGCGCAACGTCACGAACAAAATAAGTTTCCATTAGAGAGGGTTGTTGTATCATTGCACGCATGCTTCCAAGACCCATCCCTATACCTATTTCTTGACAAGCAGAAGCAATTTCTAAATTAACTTTTTTTGAAACTTGTGCTCCGCCCGTAATTGCTGAAACTAAAAAAGGGAAGGAAAATTTTTTTCCTAAGAAAGTAGTTGATAAATCAATTTCACTCATCGATAACTCTGGTAGTGCTTTGTAACTCAACTCTACTTCTTCAAGCAAAGTAGTTTTTTTGTGGAATGAAACATCTTTCTTTGCACAGAGTTCTAAATGATCCTTTTTCCTCTTCTCAATCTGTGAAACCATATTAACTATAAGGAAATCTAACTAATTTAAAGTGTTTGTATTAATACTATTTTATGCTAAAATCAAAACCAGGAGCAAAATTTGCTAAAGCTACAAAAAAACTTAGTAATCTAAAAAGAACTGTTTCTTCTTCTCTTGAGTTTATAAGAAAAAGAGAATATGAAAAAAATAGGTTGGATAGCAGAAGAACTCTAAAATATTCTGCTAGAAGAAAAATGAGTTTCCCCCATAAATTTACTGATTATGTACAATGGAGTCTTAATTTAAAAAATATTTCCAAGAGACATGGAGTAAATTATAAGGAATTAATTCAAAAAGCAATCAAAAAAGCAAATAAAGAAAAAAGAGTTGCAGTTATTGTTGAATTTGGCCCGGGTAAGGGCGAAGCAATTAACCAAGCATCAAGGGAGTTAAAAGGGAAAGCAAAGTTTTTTGGTTTTGGGGATTGCGCTGACAAAGCTTGGATTAAACACAAGAGTGTTAAGTATATTCAAGAAGTGGAGCAATCTTTTAGAAAATACTTTCCAGAGAATAGTATCGATTTTTTATTTTCTCACATGGGTTTGGCTCACGCGCAAAACTTTGATTCTGCTTTAAGAAACACTCTCCCTTGTTTAAGAGTAGGAGGAGTTTTAGAGACGGATGTTTTTGCCGAAACTAAAAGCAGGTTTAAAGAGTCAAAGCAGAAGAAACAATTATTTAAATTAAAAGGAATGCTTTTTGAATTAACAAAAACCCCTTATTATTTTTTTAACGAAAAATCAAATGATGTAGGAAGCGTACTAACTTTTAAGAGAATAAAATAAAGCACTAAAAAATAAATTAAAAAATAAGTTTTTTTACAAATTTTTTTTAAACTTAAATTTAGTAAAACAATAAAAAAACTGTTTTTCTAAAAACCAAACTAATAAAAACTACTTTTAACAATATCTATTAAGTGTTTTAAAATGCCTTTGTTTAGAAAGAGTGTTAATAAAGCTAGTTTGAATTACTTTAAAGCTAGAAAAGCTAATAAGAGTGAGTATAATATTGATGGCCATGGTCTTGCAAACATTGATTTTAAACAAGCAAAGAAAGAACTTGAAGCTAAAGAAAAACTAAAGAGGTTAGTTGAGCAAAGAAAGAAAGGAGTTAAGAGTTTTGCAAGGGTACTAGCATCGCCTGCAACTAAGAGGTTAATCAAATTAAAAAAGTTTAGGCAAATGCAAGAAGCAAAAAAGACCAATCAGTCTCCTAAAAATAATTTTATTAAAAGAAACTTAGGGGACATTCACCCTTTGTTTAAAGGAATTTTTTCACACGAGCCAGTAACAATTACTAGTAAGAGTGGAGCTATTAGAAAAGGAAAAATTGTTGATGCAATGCCTGGAACTATTTTGTTTGAAATGGATGGTAAAGTAGTTTCTCTAAGAATGGAGAGAATAGTTAAAGTAAAAACCCTTAAATAAATAAAACTTTTTAAAAAAAATTAACTAAAAGAATTTAATTAAACCTAATCAAATTTTCCTATCAACTAAATACTCTGCAAATTTTTTTAATAGTGTTTTTGCGTTGGATTCTTTAATCAACCCATTCACTTTTTCCCAAGCACTTAAAACTAATTCTTCTGCCCTCTTCTTTGAATAACTAATACCATCATACCTATTTATTATTTCTAAAGCTTCTTTGATTTCTTCTTCTTTAGTAGTGTGAGAATCAAGTATTTTTATTAATCGTTCTTTATCCACTTGACTTGCTTGTGAAAGAGTCCTAATTATTATTAGAGTTCTTTTTCCTTCATGAATATCTCCACCAACACTCCCTTTTCCTTTCTTAAAATCACTTTCAGTTAATTCTAAAATATCGTCTTGTATTTGAAACCCCACTCCAACTATTTGCCCAAATTTTCCAAGTGCATCATATTGTTCTTTTGTTGCACCACCAATAATTGCTCCCAACTGACAAGCAAATCTTGTCAACACCCCTGTTTTTCCTAAGCACATATTCAAGTATTGTGCTTCACTTGGAGTGTATCCTCCGTGATGCCACTCAATATCCCAAGCTTGTCCACTTGAAACACGAATCATTTCAGTGATATACAAATCATAAATTTGTATTCTTTGTTCTTTAGTTAAATCAAAATCATTATTAACTATTTTTGCCATTGGCCAAAAATACATTATTGCACCAGTGTTAACAGCAGTATCCACTCCATAAATTTTGTGAATACAAGGTTTTCCTCTCCTTGCAACAGAATCATCCTCAACGTCGTCACTCATAAGGGTGTTATGAACTACAATCCCATTACAAATATAGCTGTGTGTTTCATCAACTTCAATATCATAAGTTTGAACTGGTTCTTGCTCAATTACATTTCGCACTTCAACAAACCCTAATTGTTCAAAGTTTAACTGAGCCGGTAAAGAAGGTACTTTTTCTTCTTGTCGAAGCATAACTTGTTTTGAAAGAACTTTATTTTTCCCAACTAAACTTTCACATAAATTAAATGAAGTTATACTTGTTGCTTGTGCTTGATTTATTGAAAGAGTATAAAGAGTTGTTCTCTTTTTTATAGAGTTAGCAAAATGTTCGTTTGAAACTTCTCTTTCATGCAAATTCCCTGTAATAAACCCAATACTGTCAAGCAGCATTTTAAATTGACTAATTAATTCTTTATTTGCTGCAGCAAGAGTTATATTTCCAATCTTTCCCACGCTTCCGTCTGCATCAATATACCCATTAATGAATGCGAGTTTGTACTCTTTAGGTAATTTGAAAACCCAATCAGGAATTTTTATTTTTAAATGATTTTCATTCAATCCTAAATAAGTAAATAAGTTTACCAAAGCTATTGAGCAAAGAGTAATTCTTTCTTTATATTTTGATGGTTCTGCACAAAATAATTTTTTTGCTAATTCTTCATATTCTTTTCTCCCTTGAACAAAATCAGGTATGCACAATTCAACTTTATCTTTTGCAATATGCCCATCCCCGACAATAAATCCACACAATTGTGCTAATTCAAGAGTCATTTCTGTCGGCAAAGAATATCTGTCTTTAAAACTTTTTTCAATTATTGGAATCAAAGGTAATTCTCCTTGTGCAGAATAAACATTTTTCCCAACAATTAGTATGTCACCAGCAGTAAGATTTTTTGCTCTTTTCCATTTGAGCGATACATTTGCTTTTTCATATAACCCTTGACTTTTTTCAAACCCATTCCAATCTAATTTGTATTCTTCAACCAAATAATCAACAAATTCCTCAGGCAAAAAACAGTTCTTGTATCCTCTTAATGCATTAAAAATAGCTCTTTGATTTACTCCACCAAAATCGGATTTTTTAAATGCTTTTTTTACAAGAGAAAAAGAAGATTCTTTTTTTTTAATTAAAATATTTTTTAATTTTTCTTTTACTTTATCAGTAACTTTGTAATGATAGGGTTGTGCTTTTTCTACAACTAAAAAAGGATGTTCTTCTGTTGCGCTTAATGTTCTATTATTACTTTCAACTTTCAAAACCTTTTTTACACCATTATTGTATTTAAAAGAAACTCTTCTTTCTTTTAATTGACCTAATTTATCGACAGAAATAACATAATCCCCAACTTGAACATCTTTCATCTTTTTTGAGGTTCCGTCAGCCATCCAAACTAAAGCATCTTCTTCAACACAACCATTATGAATTAATTCTACAATCGGAGCTAACTTCATTGCATCATTCCAACTTCCGCCTAGCGCTTCTGCTACAATACAAGTCATTATAGGCCTAAATCTTTTTCCACCCCTGTCAAGTAAATCCCAAATTGGTTCATTTACTCCTTTGTTATAAGCATTTAAATCTAATTCAAAAATAGTTTCTCCAAGAGTTTTTTCTATCCAATCTGCACTCGCTTTTCTTGGAATATACTCTTCAATTCTTTTCTCAACTTCAGGTACTTTACTTTTCAAAAAATCTTTTATGCTCATATTAGCTTCTTCTTCACTAACCATAAACTAACAACCCCATTTAAAAAAACCTAAGTCGAATAACTATAATTGAGTCAATTCTGTTATAAAGCTTTTTATTTAACTAAAAAAACATTTTTTTTATAACCCTAATTGTTCAATAAATTTTTCTTCAAGTAAACTAAGAACATTATCTAATTCTTCTAAAGGAATTTTCATTCCTGCAGCAATTTTGTGTCCCCCTCCTTCAACTCCTTCAACAACTTGAGATATTTCTTTTAATGCTCCACCAATATTTAATCCTCTTCTAACTAAGTCACTTGTTCCTCTCCCACTAGCTTTAATTGAACCATCAGTGTTGTGAGCTAAAGCAATTATGGGTTTGTTTTCTTGTATTACTGAACCATAAAGCATTCCTGCAATTACTCCCACTATTGATTCATCAATTGCATTACCTGCATCAAAAAAATAAAAGGATTTTTTTTCTTCTACCCCTTTTTGTTTAACAAACTCAATTCCCCTTCGCAAGTTTTCTCTATGCGCATCCATTAATGCAATTGCTTTAGAGTACCCCTCGTTTCTGTCCCCCATGCAAACACTAAGCGCTACTTTGGAGTGCTTGTTTCTTGAACACGCGTTTAACATTGTAGCAAATTCTTTTCCATCATAAAGCGGAGAGGAAGAATTCTCTTTTCGAAAAGTGTATACTTCTCCAATCAATTCTTTTATCTTCCACTCAGGAGTATTATTTTCAAGAAGCAAAACTAATAATGCACTAGTTAACTCTCTTTGTTTCTCGAAAGGCAAGTCATTATAAGTTAACCATTTTTCAGTGAAAGGGTCTTTTAGAGGAATCCCAAGTTGGGTTAGAAAAGCTTTTACATTATCCTCGCTTGCAGTTAATCCTGGAAGAGTAGGGCTTGTCGAAAAAGTTAAGAAAGAAACTAATGGGCGAGAAACACGCCCGTATAACCTCAAATCTTTCTTCACGTCAATTAATTTGTGTTCAACCCCAATATTAAGAATTTTTCTGTTCAATCCAATTAGAGAACATTCACTATTAGAGTCTTGCATATCCCCAAGTGCTCCAACTATTCCTAAAACCGATAAATCAAAATTATTTTCATTTAAAGCAAGTGCAAAAAAGAATGTTACTCCCGAGCCTGATATTTCTGTTCCACCGTTTATTCCAAACAAAAGAGGATTTACCTGCCACTTTGCTTTAGGCATTACTCCATCAATTAAAACTGGTTGATGATGGTCTAACACAAAAAAATCTTCACCAAAGTCTTCAACTAAATAATCTAGTTGCCCACTCCCAAAATCAACGAATAAATAATTTTCTCCAAGCTCTTTTATTTGAGGAATATTTTCTTTGTATAATTGTTTTAAACAAAGCCAAGAAACTTTCTTTCCTTCCCTCTCAAGAGCCTTAATTGCAATTGCCCCTGATGCACTACCATCCGCATCATGGTGAAATATTACTACAAAATCATCTCTCTTTCTTACTTCACTAGCAAGTTCTTTAATTGAAGAAAAAAAACCTTCTTCATTTCGAACAAGTTCTTGATTTAAACTATAATTCATACTAATTTTTTGAAGAGAATCATTTTAAAGATAAGTTAAGTGTTTTACCCCCCCCTATAAATTAAAGTAGTTAAGAGAAACTACTCTCTTTACCAAAACTAAAGTCAGCAAATTCCCTTATGTAAGGGGGTGAGTTGTACACAAAACAACGTAATTCAACAAGGGGCTAATTTGTACCCTAAAGGGAAGGACAATTTTTGCTAACCACTCTTAAAGATTGAATAAAAGAACAAGCAAAGTTTTTAATCTATTAAAAACCATAATTATGCACTATGGAGTTAGTTAAAAAAATATTTTCTTTTTTTTCAAAATCATTCAAACCAGAACCACAAATCCTAAAAACAGATTTAGAAACACTACCTAGTTTGCTTGAAAAAAGTTTTGTTGTTAAAAAAGTAGAGTTAGAAGAAAACGCTGCAAAAAAAATTACTGAAATTAAATACCTTCACTCAAAGACACTTTCTTTAATAAAAAGACTAAACGACACTCCTCTTGAAGAAAAAACTAATACGAGATTAAATCACGCTGTCGAAACTTCAAAAAAACAACTCTTAATACAACTCGAGCGAATGCTTGGAAAAATTAATCCCATTGACATTAAAAATAATATTAATTCTTATAGAGAATATAGTAAAAAGAGCGAGTCTTTACTTATCGGCGAAATAAATTCTTTTAGAAAAAACATTGCTTACACTAGTTTTTATCACCAAGACGAAATGAAGGAACTCGGTGAATTCTTGCAAAACATATTAAACAACTTGCACGAGTTGAATCAAAAGTTTGATTATAACAAAGAAATTTTTGAATTCGAGAATTTTAAAGAAAAAATTGGTTCTTCTATTCAAAGAAAAAAAGAGTTGAAACAAATTCAAAGAGAAATTAATGCGTTGAGTGAAAAGATAATAAAAAAACAAGAGGAATTAAAAAAATATGAGGATAAAATTGATTCAAATAAAAGTAATCCTAAATTTTTAGAAATAATTCAAGCCGAAAAAGAATTGTCCGAACTAACTAACGAGAAACAAGATTTAAAACTACAAATTAGCGCTCTTTTATTAAACATTGATCGCCCCCTTCAACGATACAAACAATTACTTGAATCAGGTAGGAAAAAAGGTTCTAAAGAAGAGAAAGAGACTATTAATTTATTCATCACAAATCCTTTACTTGCATTAAAAAAAGATCCAAAAGCAATTATGTTCAAAAAAATATTAAAAGATATTAGGGAATCTATTCTAGAAGGAGAAATTGATTTAAAAGAAAAAGAGAAGGAGAAAAGACTTGAAGCTCTTGACGAGATAATTAAATACGATTTTTTTGGAACAGTTTTTTGGAAAATGAATGAACTCCAAAAAAAACAAATCGAGTTAAACAAATCAATTTCTTCTAACCCAATTAAAAAAGATATTGAGGAAGAGAATAAAAATTTAAAAGAAATGGATTCAGAGTTAAAAGAATTAGTAAAAAAAACAGAAGAATTAGATAAACAAAAACAAGTAATTCAAAGAACTATTTCAAACGAAATTGATTCTGCAAGAAACTTTGCTCAAAATAATTTAAAACAAACAATTATTTTAGAAGAAGAAATCTCTTGAATTAAGAAACATTCTAAACTAAAAGTAATTATGATAACCAAACAAACTTTTCAAATACAAAAACAAATAATATTAATTTATAAAAAAAACATTAATCTAACAACAACAAAAAGAAACCTTAAACCGATTTTGTTTGAATAAATTTTTTTGTTTGAATAGAAATTAACCTTAATTCTTTTTTTTACCCAAAAAAAGCTTTTTTTTAAACCTTTGATACTAAATTAAATGGTATGAGTGAGGTCGAAAAAGAGGTT
>JAQVQA010000006.1:32473-33913 GCA_028701835.1 Candidatus Iainarchaeum sp. | reverse complement strand
AAATCTTGTATCTTAGCATTGCAGCGATTCCGCCAAATCCTGTGTAGAATTGTTCTCCTTCGCTTGTTTCTGTGCTTATTACTCTTACTTGGGCTCCGCTGGTGTTTGCTCTTTCAACCATGTAATCTAAGTAACTTATTTCTTCTGTGGTTTCTACTTTTGAGTCGCAAATTGCACATCTTAGTTTTGATTCTTCAAAATCAGTTTGGTCTTTTACTACAATTATTTCTTCTCTTTGGCATTTTTCACAGAATATTCTAAAAACAATCCAGGGGATGTCTTCGGATATTATTAGTATTGCTACTCTGTTTTCAGTTAGTGCTTGTTCTACTTCTGCTTGTCCGTATGTTGCAAGTCCGTCTCTTGCAACTTCTCCCAAAAACTTGTCGAGTGTTTGTCTTTCTTTTATTAGTTCGGAGTCTTTTAAAATGTCTTGGCTTTTGTGTACTAATTCTCTTATTCCTCCTTCGTCAGTGTATGCTGTGTCTATTACTCCAATAATTTTTTTTTCAAGTTCGTGGTGAATCACTTTTTTTTCAATGAAATAATTTTTTGTTAGTCCTGGTCCTCCAATTAGTACTCCTTTTACTCGTTCTTTGTGTGGTTCAAAGTATGAATTGAATTTTTCAGCAGATGTTTTGAAGAAGTTTTGCATTGCTTCTTCTCTTAGTCTTTCAAATCTAACCGAGGATTGTCCTCCTGCTCTTGTTTTTCCAGGAACCATTGAAGTGAAGTGTCCTAGCATTTCGTATTTTTTTCCAATGAGTTGTGCTATTGTTGCTTCGTTTTTATCAAGCGTCATTAATGCATAGAAGTCATTTGGTGTTAGCATTTCTTTTAAGTGGTCTAAGTGGAATGTTGAGTCGCACCAATACATTTTTACTTTCAGTGGCCTTACAGGGATTATTGTAAATAACCTAATATCACTCTTTCCGTCTGTTTCTGAAACGTTTCCTGCAAAAACAACCATTCCGTTTGTAGGGAGTTTAAAGTTAATGTTTTTTAAGAAACCAATTATTTTTCGTAAAGCTCCTTGAACATTTTTTCTAGTTTGTGGGCTCTTAATATTTGAACTCTGGTTTATTTCTTCTGATAATTGTCCCATTACTGTGCTTCTATCAGTGCCGGGTGGTAAGTATTGTGTAATGAGTTCGGTGTGTCTTCCCTTAAAAGTTTCAAGCATCTTCATCTTTTTCTTAAATACTGCAAGTTCTGCTTCGTTAACTTCTCCCAAAACTTTTAAACTTTCTTTAGTCATTTTAATCAACTTTTTTTTATGTGTACTGATAACTTAAAAAAGTATTTAAACCAGTAAACTTAATATAATTGGGTTTCGTTAGCTTATAAAAGCTTTCAGTCAGCCTTGTTAAGGCTGGCGAAAATAGCATCTTCGCAGGCTCGATGCAATGGAGAGGGTTTTGATGTTTGATTTGTTTGAAA
>JAQVQA010000006.1:0-32373 GCA_028701835.1 Candidatus Iainarchaeum sp. | reverse complement strand
GCGAAAATAGCATCTTCGCAGGCTCGATGCAATGGAGAGGGTTTTGATGTTTGATTTGTTTGAAAAGTTTGATGGTACTCCAAAGAGTGATTCCAAGAGTAGTTCTCAAGAATCAAGTTTGGGTGAGGGGGAGTATTCTCCTAATTCAAATTCTTATTCGTCTAACTCAAGTTATGCTCCAAAGAATAGAACGTTTGTTTTAAGTGTGGGTGGTAGTGTTTTTTTTAGTGACAAATTAAGGGCACCCAAGATTGCTAAGTTTTGTGAAGCAATTAATGAGTTGAAGAGGGAAGGATTTGAATTTGTAATAGTTGTGGGCGGGGGTAGGATTGCAAGAGCATATCAAGCAGGAGCAAAAGCCCTTGGGGCAAATAACTTTGACTTGGATGAGGTAGCTATTCAAATTACAAGAGCAAATGCTCTATTATTTACTCATATTATTGATAATGCTTGGAAAGAGGTGCTTATTGACCCAAAACAAGCAGATAATGTCTTACTTTTAGGTAAAACCCCTGTTTATGGGGGTACTACTCCTGGCCAAACTACTGATTCAGTTGCTGCCATAATTGCAGAAATGATGAATGCTGAATTTATTAATCTTAGTAACGTTGATGGGATTTACAGTGCAGATCCAAATAAAGAACCTAATGCTAAGATGTATAAAGAACTAACTCATGTGAAAATGGTTTCTCTATTGAAAGCACAGGCTTCAAAACCTGGAGCTCATACTTTTGTTGATGCTCACGCTGCTGCAATAATTAATAGAAGTAAAATTAAATCTTTTTTTGTTAGTGGGGAGGATTTGAATAATTTTAAGAATTGTGTAAGAGGAAATGAATTTAGAGGAACAATTGTTAGAACAGAATCAAATCCAAATCCGTTGAATAATGAAGAAGTGGAAGAGTAATTTTGTTTAATTTTTTTTTATTATTTTTCAATTATTTTTTAACGAAAATATGTTGTTTAGTTTTGTTTTTTAAAGAGTTTATTTAAAGAAAAGGTTTATATATCATTTGATATACATGTTTTCTATGTATTCTAAGTTTGAATTTAAATCTGAGGTTCTTCGTTATCCTACTCTTGATACTGTTTTAATGATTGAAGAAGCAATTGAAAATTCTAAAGGCGATAAAACTGTAAGACAAATTTGGTTGTCGCTTCCAAAGAAAGTAATGTGGCAAACTTTTATGACTACCCTTGATTATTTGGAATATTCGGGAAAAATTCTTATTACAAATAATAAAGAAATTGTTTGGATTTGGGATCCTTTATTGATTGAAGAATTGAAAGGTAAGGGGTTGATTGGGAGATGAGCTGTGAGCGTTTAAAAAAAATTGGTTTTATTGAATCGGAATTAAAAGAGTCTTTTAATAAATTAAAAAGTGGTAAAAATGAAGATATTGAGTTAGCTAATTATCTTAATAGGGCGATGGATGATTTAGAAAAAAATGAGCAAGCAGGACTTAGAGTTCCATCAAAATTATGGCCTAAAGAATATATTCAAAAATATAATATTAAAAACTTGTGGAAATATGATTTGCCTAACGGGTGGAGATTGTTGTATACTATAAGAGGAAATAGCATTGAAATAGTTTCTGTTTTGTTGGAGTGGATAACCCACAAGGATTATGAGAGAAAATTTGGTTATAAAAGAAGTTAATTACTTGTGCTTATTTTTATTCAGTAAACAATCGCTAAATTAAATTTATCATAACTTTTCTTTTTGAGCATGTAATCAACTTCAGTGTAATTTATTATGGGTTTTTTGTAATTAAAGTAATCATCAATTGAGATTCTTGGGCAAGCAGTATTAATGAATGCCTCTGCGTTAATTCCAAGGAGTGATTCTTGTGAAATAAAATCCATTGAGTATATTTTTGCTTTCTTTCCTGCTTTCTCTAAATCTTTTTTTATTTTCAAAGCTTTGGTGATTCTGTTTTGTCCTTCTTTTGTAGTAACTAGTATTGCGTATTCTTTAGCGTTTTTTGCTTGTTCAATTAGTAAAATTCTTTGTCTAATGAATTTGTCTTTTTCTTCATTTAAAGTATTTATTTCGAGAATTAAGGGGTTTGCAATTATCACATTTTTTTGAGTTGAGAAATGAATTCCTAGGGGGTGGAATAATCCATCTCCTAAGTAAATAATAGTTTGAGCTTTTATTTGTGCGCTTGAATAATTACAACCCAAGACTTGCCCGTCTTCTACTCTTTTTCCTTTTCCAATAATGCATTTAATTTTTTCGCCAACAAGTTCTTTTTTAAGTTCTGGTAAATATCCTAAGAATTGTGCAGTAGTAGTTAATCCTACTTCACTAATTTCTTCGTCTTTTAAATATTCAATAATTATTTTTGTAATTCTCTCAAACCTATCTCCTAAATCATATTTTAGTGGAACGTAAACTATTGGGATTGAACTTTTTTCAACAAATTTTGTGTGTCCTAAGTGTAGTATTGCATCGCAATTCATTTGCTTTGCTTCGCTTTGTTTAATATCGCATGCTCCATAACAGGGATCCATTGAAGTTATTACATTTAGTCCATTTTCTTTTAGTTCGTTAATTATTCCCTCAACTTTAGTTTTTAGTCCTTCTGGGATTTGTAAGAGAATGTTCTTA
Organism: Candidatus Iainarchaeum sp.; assembly: GCA_028701835.1. Taxonomy (GTDB): domain Archaea; phylum Iainarchaeota; class Iainarchaeia; order Iainarchaeales; family JAAZKV01; genus JAAZKV01. The sequence continues at coordinate 29,759 of JAQVQA010000006.1, read as the reverse complement.
GCTTTAATCTTTTTAATGGATTTGATTGAGTTAGTTAAATCTAGTTGTAGCATAAATTAACTAATTAATAAAAAGGGTTTAAATTAGTTGGTTTTTTTTTAAGTGTTTCTATTTCTTGTACATCTCAAGTATTTTTTTCTTTTCTTCTATTATTACTATTTTTCTAATCTCTTCAACTGCATCAATGTTTGCTGATACGGAGTCTATTCCGTACCAAATTAATTTTTTAACCATATCTGGATTTGAGGCAGCTTGTCCGCATATACTTGTAGTTACTCCTGCCACTTTGCATTTTTTTATTACATATTCTAATTGTCTTAAAATTGCGGGGTGTAGTTCGGAAAAGCTTTTTTGTACTCTCTCATTATTTCTATCAATTCCTAGTGTTAGTTGAGTCAAATCGTTTGTTCCAAACGAAACGAAGTTAATGTGTGGAATTAGTTCGTCTATTATCCAAACTGATGCGGGTGTTTCAATCATTACTCCTATTTCAACTTCGCTTGGTAGTCCAACTTCTCTCATAATTTTTTTTGCACCCATTAGTTCTTCAAGACTAATTAGAAAGGGGAGCATTACTCCAACATTTTTTATTCCTTCTTTGTATAATTCTTTTATTGCAACTAGTTGAGTTTTTAGCATTCGGTCCTCATCCAAGTCTCTTCTAATTCCGTGCCATCCAATCATTGGGTTTTCTTCTTTTGGTTCTTTTTCTCCTCCAATTAGTTCTTTGTACTCATCGCTTCTCGCATCAAATGTTCTAAACCAAACCGGGCCAGAGAATTTTTCAGCAACTACTCTAATTCCTTTTTTTACATTATCTTTTAATTCAACATCCTTGTTTTGTCTAATGTACTCTGCAGGGTGTATTCCACTTGAAGTAATCATGTGCTCTGCTCTTAGGAGTCCTACTCCGTCTGCTTTAGTTGCGCTAGCACTTTCTGCTGCGTCGGGTAGTGCTACGTTAACTTTTACTTTAATTGATAAGTCTTTTAGTAATTCAATTAATTCTTTCTCTTCTTTTTCTTTTTGTTCTTTTGACATGGTTTTGTACTTTATTCCGCCGTAATCAGTTTCTATTGTAATCATTTTTTTTATTATAGTTGGTTTTGATTCATTCTCTTTAATTTTTTCTCTTAACCCTTCCTCTATTTTATCAATCTCTTCTTCGTGAAGAACTTTAATATCTTCTTTTTTGTGGTCTATGCTTATTTTGCCTGAATAAATTTTTCCACTAAAACCATCAATAGTAACTTCTTGCCCGTCTTTTAGAATTTTTGTAGCATTTGAGGTTCCAACTACGCAAGGGATTTGAAGTTCTCTTGAAACGATTGCGGCATGGCAGGTAACTCCTCCTTCGTTAGTAATTATTCCGCTTGCTTTTTTCATTACTGGGACCCATGAAGGGGAAGTCATTTTTGTTACTAGAATATCTCCTTTTTCTACTCTTTGAATATCATCTATTTCTGGAACAATTCTTACTATTCCTGTTATTACTCCTGGTGCTGCGGGTAGCCCTTCAAGTAGGGGGGTCGCGTCAGTTATTATTTCCTCACCTTTTGTTTTAGTTTTTAGAGTAGTTATTGGTCTTGCTTGTACAATGTACAAAACATTATTTTCCATAGCCCACTCTATATCCATTGGTTTTTTGTAGTGTTCTTCTATTTCTTTTCCTATTTTTGCAAGTTCAACAATTTTTTCATCACTCATTTTTTGTACGTCTGCTTTTCCTCTACCAAGATTTACTTTAATATTATTCTTGCCTTCTTTCACTAACATCCATTCTTGTTTTAGTATTTTTTTGCTTGTGAGTTGCATTGTTGTTTTATCAACAACGTAATTATCAGGTGTAACGCTTCCTGAGACAATTGTTTCGCCGAGTCCAAATCCTGCTTCTATTATTATTTTGTTCTCATCTCCAGTTGGATCTGCAGTGAACATTATTCCACTAACTTCGCTTTCAATCATTTTTTGTACTACTGCGCAAAGTCCGACTTTTCCAGTTTCAAATCCTTGTTTTTTTCTGTAATAAACTGCTCTTGCTGTGAAGAGGGATGCCCAGCATCTTTGAACTGCAACAGCAACTTCTTCACTACCTTGAATATTCAAATAAGTTTCTTGTTGTCCTGCAAATGATGCTTCGGGTAAGTCTTCTGCAGTTGCACTGCTTCTAACCGCAACAAGAGCATCATCATTTATAGAGAGGAGTTTGTAGTTGTTTGTAATCTCTGCCTTGATTTTTGGAATTATTGGAGTATTCTCAATTATTCTTCTTACTCTTGCAGTTGTTTCTTCAAGTTGTTGAGTATTCTCTACATCAATACTATCAATCATCTTGACTATTTTGTCTTGTATTTTAGTTTCTTTCATGAAATTAAAGTAAGCTTCGCTTGTAACAACAAATCCTGTTGGAACAGGAAAACCTTTTTGTTCCATTTCTCCCAAAGATGCTCCTTTTCCACCGGCTTCTGCAACGTTTTGCATATTAATTTCTTTGAACCAGAGAATATTTTTCATAGGCATAGTGTATTAAAGAGGATTTTTGTGTTTAAAAAGATTGTGATTTTAATTTATTTTATAAAAGGTTTTTTTTTATGAAGATTGTTTTAATTAATTCGCCTAACTTCATGGATAGTAATTTAAAAAAATATTCTGTCGGGGATGAATCTCTTTCAAACGAAGGAATGATTAGGGCTCATGAACTTGGAGTCGAGTTAAAGAAAAAGAATTTATCAAAATTATTTACTAGTTCTTTTCAAAGTGCACTTGAAACTGGGTTGATTATAAAAAAATTAATTCCTCTAGAGCTTCATAGTGTGAGTGATTTTAGGGGGAGGAATGATTTTGGAGTTTTTTTGGGTTTGAGTCACAAAGAGGCGAGGGAAAAATTTTTGGATGAAGTAGAGGATTATGAATCAAACAAACCTTATCATAATGTAAGTGGATCAGAGAATTACTTTGATTTTGCTAAGAGAATCACGGATTCTTTTAATTCAATTATAAAAAATGAGTTTGAGAATAAAACTAACTGCATTGGATTTATTCTTCACGCGTGTGTAATTGAAGTGATTTTTAGGGAGTTAATTGGTTTTGAAGTTGGTGAAGTTGAGGAATGTGCTTTAATTGAATTTGATTTTGATGGAGAAGGTTTTGAATTAATATCTTCAAAAGGGGTTATTGGAATAGAATCCACTTTGGCTTAAAATTAATTTTAAGTTTAAATTAGTGTATATTTTGTTACATTAAAATAAAATATTGATTTATATTAATCAAAAAACAAATTTAATATGCGCTTTTTAGCGTAGGTTGTGAGATTATTGATTCAAAAAATAGTTGCGATTGGCGGGGGAGAGATTGGTAGGCCTAAAGAAGGTGGCGGATTTCATCCTATTGAAACTACTTTAATAGATAAAGAAATAATTAAAATTTCAAACAAGAAAAAACCTAAAGTTCTTTTTTTACCGACCGCAAGTAGTGATTCAAGTGGGTATGTTAGTGTTGTTGAGAATTATTTTAAAAAAAAGTTGGGGTGTAAAGTAGATTCTCTTTTATTAGTTAAACAAAATTATTCTTTTAAAGAAATTAAAGAGAAGATTCTTTCTTCTGACATAATTTATGTGGGGGGAGGAAATACTCTGAAAATGTTAAAAATTTGGAAAAAGTTTGGTGTTGATAAATTATTAGAAAAAGCAAGAGAAAAAGGAATTGTTCTCTCGGGTTTGAGTGCTGGTGCAATTTGTTGGTTTAAGTTAGGGAATTCTGATTCAAGAAAATTCAAGAACAAGGAAGCTGATTATATAAAGTTAAAATGTCTAAATTTTATTCCCGCCCTTTTGTGTCCTCATTTTAATAAAGAAAAAGATAGGGAAATTAGTTTGAAGAAGATGATGAAAAAAACTAGCGGAGTTGCAATCGCGCTTGATAATTGTGCTGCGCTTGAGGTTATTGGAGATAAGGCAAGGTTAATTGCTTCTAAACAAAGTGCGGGTGGATACAAAATATTTTGGTTAAAAAATAAATTCAAAAAAGAAGAATTAGTTAAAAATAAGTGGATTGATTTAGCAGAACTTGTTAAAAAAGTTTAGGGAATTAAAAAAAAGGTTTAGGTGAAATGCGAGTTTGCATTTCACTCTAGTTAATATTATTATTTCTTTCCAGCTGATTTTGCTACAGGAGTCTTTCCTGCACTTTCAGGAGTTTTTGCACCAGCTTTTGTAGCTTCGGCTGTTTTAGCTGCTTCTGCACTAGCTGTTGCTGCATCAGCTGCTGCTTTTGCTGCTCCTCTATCTTCTTGTGCTTTTGAAGGTAGTGTTCCAATACTTTTAATATCTAAATGGAATTCAACGATTGTCTTGCAAGGCAACTTTGATTTTGCTCTCATTAAACATTTTTTTATTAAATCTTTTTGAGTGTCCATGCAGAGTACACTATAAATAGCTTGTCCTTTTCTTACTTTAGCAGATCTTCCAATTGGTATTCCAAATGGTTGTGTCATTCCTTGGGAAACACGATCAGCACCAGCTCCTTGAGCTTGTTTATTTTCTCTCATTAATTGTGAAGGATATAATCTCACTTTCATGAAGTAACCATCTTTTCCGAGTGCTTTTACTAGCATTCTATTAACTCCACTTCTTACACTTTCAAGTGCATTGTCTCTAATGTAACAATTCTCTTTTGATATGAGGTCCGCAATTACATTGTATGGTAGTAATGGGTTACCCATGTTAAATTGTCTTATTTTTAATTGTGGAGAAGCTCCAATATAATTTTTTTTAGGAACTTTTATTGCTATTCTTGTGTATGGTCTTTGAACAGTAGTGCTTCTTGCGTGTCCACCTGCTCCTCTTCTTAGTCTAACTTTTTTTCCTCTGTAACACTTTGCAGGTCTCAATCCCATTTCGCTCACCACTTATAATTAAAATTGTTTTTTTTAAAAAAGCTTTTTTCAAGCACTTTGTAAATTAATTCTCCCATGAAACCTTTAAAAAGCTTGTTAAGAGGCTTTTAAATTAATAAATTTATTTTGGGTATTAAGCAGGGTGAGGGAGTTGAACCCCCCTAATTCGCTCTGCAGGCGAACGCATAACCGCTTTGCTAACCCTGCATTTTTAATTGCCTGGTGCAATTAAACATGCATTAAAATTTTGGGTACCTTTGGTAGCCCTTGCACTTTTAATTGTGCTACAATTAAACGTGCACTAAAAACTTGGCTATCTTTGATAGCCTCGCGCCTTGTCCAAGTGCGCAATCAAACAAAACCATTTGGTTTTGTGGCGCATCGTAAAATCAATGGTTTTTACATTGAATTACTTACTCATTATAGGGCAATGAGTAGAATACTAAGTTTTACTTAGCACCTCTAATATCTAAATTTTCTATCGTTTTATTTAAAAAACTGTTGAATTGAAAGAATTAAAAAAAGAAGTTTGAATAGTATTATTGTAAAATAATTGCAGTTGTGGTCAAATGGTTATGATTCGACCTTCCCAAGGTCGCGGTCCGGGTTCAATTCCCGGCAACTGCATATTTTTTTTAATTATTTAATAATATTTTTTTATTTTAGGGGTAGTGTTTTTATTTTGCTCGATTTAATTATTTTTTTATGTTTGAGCCTAATTGTGTTATTGCTTTAATTGCTCCAGAAATTTCAATTAAGAGTAGTGTTGTTCGTTCTTTTATGGTTAATAAATTAAAAAAGAATATTATTTTGTATTTAGATTATTTTGGTTTGGGGTATGACAGTATTTATTATATTGCAGGGAGGTTAATTATTCCTACTAAAAATCCAAAAAAAGTTTTGGATGTTTTGAGTAATTGTTTTGGTATTTTAAGTTTGTATTCTGTTCAAAGGTTTGAGTTTGATTCTCTTCAAGATGTTTGTTTAAGAGTGAGTGATATTATTGAAGGTAAGTTTAGTGATGAATCTTTTGCGATTAGGGGTAAGAGTTTCTCAAAAGGGTTTTCCTCAAAAGAACTTGAGATTGAACTTGGGGGAGTTGTGCTTAATAGTTTTCCTAAAATGAAGGTTAAGTTAAAAGATCCTCAAAAAGAAGTTTTTTGCATTACTCAAAATAATGTTGCTTTTATTTATTTTGAATCTTTTCCTGCTGTTGGGGGTATGCCTGTTAGTGTGCAAGGTAAAGCAGGTATTATTTGTAGTAGTAAAACAAATAAAAGTGATTTTTTTTTAATTGGAAGAAATTTACTTAAATTTGGTATTTCAATAATAATTGTTTCAGATGATGTTATTGATTTTAATTTGAGTGAGCTTGAAAAATTTAATTCTTTTATAAAAATAAAAATTATTCCTTTTAGTCTTGCAAAAAATTATTCAAAAAAAGGTAGTTTGAGAGCCTTTTTTTCTTGTGCTCGAAGCGAGGGTGATTTTAAAACTGATTGTTATTTAATTGGTGAAAAAGTTTTTGCACCTTTATTATTTTGATTGTTTTGTTTGTTTTGTTAAGTTGATTGTTTTGTTTGTTCTAGATTTTGTAGTTTTTTTTTCCAATAACTAATTTAATTCTTTCTTATTAATAATTAGTATATGATTATTGGTATTTTTTCTGATTCTCACCTTGGTTTTTTGGGTGAGGATAGGTTTGAAGAGTCTTTTGAGAGGTTTAAAGAATCCATTCAAATGTTTAAAGATAATAAAGTTGATTTTATTCTTCACGCGGGTGATTTGTTTGATGAATCGACTCCTAGTCAAGAAGTTTGGTTAAAAACTTTTGAATGTTTTTCAAAGAATAATGGTGGTTTTTCTTGTTTAAATAAAACTAAGAATGGTTCTGTCTTGAGTGTTGTTGTTAAGGGTATTCCAATTATTGCTATTCATGGAACTCATGAACACAGGGGAAGGGATTTTGCAAATGCTCTTGATGTTTTGGAAGAGAGTGGGTGTTTGGTTCATGTTCATGTAGGGTTTGTTGAGTTAGAAAAGAATGGGGAGAAGGTTTTTGTTCATGGGTTGGGGGGAGTGCCTGAGAAGTTTGCAAAGAATGCTCTTAGTACTTATTCACCTAAACCAATTGAGGGTTTTGTGAATTTGCTTTTACTTCACCAATCTTTTGTTGAGTTTTTGCCCTTTGATGATGATTCTATTGCTTCTCTTTCTTTAACAGATTTACCTGATGGGTTTGATTTGATTATTAATGGGCACTTGCATTGGACTAGTGAACAAAATTTGGGTTCAAAAAGATTCTTATTAACAGGTTCTTCTATTTTTACTCAAATGAAGAGTTTAGAGTCTAAGAGTGAGAAGGGAGTTTTTTTGTTTGATTCTGTTTCAAAGGAATTAAAGTTCTTGCCTTTTAGTGTTCAAAGGAAATTATTTTACGAGAAAATAAAATTTAGTGAAGCAAAGCCAGAGGATATTAAAAAAGAGGTTTTTTCTAAATTGAATGAGTTTGATTTTGATGGGTTTAAGTTAAAGCCACTTGTTAGGTTGAGACTATCAGGCACTCTTGCTAAGGGTTTTACTCAAGGGGATGTCTCAATTGATTTATCAAATTATTCAAATAAAGCCATTTTTTCTGTTTCAAAAGATTTTTCAGTTGATTCTTTTCAAAAAAAAATTGAGTCTTTAAAATTAGCTCATGGTGAGAAGATGAGTGTTAGTGAATTTGGAGTGGATATTTTGGAGAAGAATGTTATTGAAGCTGGTTTGATTGATTTTGATACTAGACGAGTTTTTGAATTGCTTTCAATTGGTGAAGTTGATAAAGTTGAATCGTTATTGACTATTGCAAGTGATTGATTACTATTTTTTTTAGAATCTTTCTTATTTTTTAAGGTAAGAAGTTTTTGTTCTTGATTTTTTCGGGCAAGTAGTGTGTTGCAACAAAATCTAGTCTCTTGTTTGCTAATGCTTGTTGTTCTATTCTTACTTTTTTGTCAAGTGCTTTTTTTAGTTGTGCTTGCCATTCTTTGTTTTGGAACCAAGGGTATGCGAGCATTTCTTTTGCTCTCTTAATGTCCCCGTCACTCATTCTTTCTGTTACTGCTTCTAGTTTGTATTCTTCAATATCATCCATAGTCATTCCAACGTATCGTGCTTCTGGTACGGACATGAATTCAGAGTGTGCTGCTAGAGCCATTGAACCTTGTTTTACAACTGAATAAATATACCATCCGTATGGGTCCCCGTCGGTGAATACTATTGTTGGTAAATCTAGTTCGTTGTGTATTCTGTGAATTAGTCTTCTAGCTCCCCTGGCTGCTTGTCCACCTATTCCTATTAAGATGCATTTGTTTTCTTTTGGATAACCTTCTTCTATTAGTCTTTCATAAATAGCTTCCGTTTCGCATACTAGCAAGTATTCTGCGCTAGAATCAACTATTTCTATTTCTTCAGGTTCTACTCTTGACATTATACTCCATCCGCCTCTTCCTAGTTTTGATGCATTGAATTTATCATTGTGGTGCATTCTGTCAAGTAGAGTAATGTCTCCGTATAAAGTGCCTTTAGGGTTTGCGTGTAGATTTAATTTTTCTCTGATAGTGTCAACTGAGTGTTCTAAATCCACTATTATTGGGTCACTCTCTACTTGTCCTTCGAAAGTGTTTTCTTTAGTATCTGCTACAGTGTGTTTTAATTCATAGTAAATCTCACGAATTGAAGCTGTTTTGTTGTGTTCTAAGTATTCTCTTGTTTTTGCCATTATCATGCTTGTTTGCATGAATTTTCTTGCGTGTGCAATATTAAGAAATGATCTAGTAACTTCCTTTTCACCTAATTCTAAGAATCCTTTTTTCTCATCCCAAATAACATTACTTTTTCCTCTTTGCATTGTTTTAAATTCAGGGTCTTCTAATTTGTCAATTTGTTTAACCATTGATTCGGCAGAGTTTTTTATTCTGTCAGCAATTTGTTTTGGGGAAACTTTTTCAGTTGTTTTTGATTTTCTTTTTTCTTTCTCTGTCATTTACTTCACCATTTTATTTTTTTTTAACTACTTCTTTAATTTTTTTTTATTTTCTTCTTTCTCTGGTTTTGGTTTTGTAATAAAACTATTATCATCATTGGCTAGGGTTTTTTCAGTTTTTTTCCTATCTTCTTCTTCTTTTTGTTCATCAATCTTTAATTTTTCAAGAACCATTTTCTCCATTTTTTTCTTTAAGTTTTCTTCGTTTGCTTTTGTTATTGTACTTAAAGCTTTGCATACTTCAGGAATGTACTTGTAGAACATTAATCTTTTTTGCTGGTTCTCGCTTTCTCTCCTCTTATGTGCAATGTATATTCCTGCTTTTCTTCCTGTTTGCATTAGTGCAAGTCTTATTTCTTCAAGAACTTCTTCTTCATCAGCAATTGCTTGTTTTCCTGCTCCTGTGTAAGGAATGTGTACTGAAATAAAGTTAACAAATACTGTTACTGGTGCTGTTGAGGGGTCTTTGATATCGTATCTCTTCCAATCAATTGTTTGTATTGCTTTTGTTAGTGCACAGTTACCATTATCAAATAGTAAAGGTACTCTGTTTGCGAATCGCATTATGTCCATTGATGTTTGGTCCCCAACTTTTCTGCCCGATCCCCCTCCGTAAGCAATTGCTATTTCTACTTGGAAAGGGTATCCGCCTGCGTATACAGTTGGTTTTCTAGTTAGTACTGTTAAGAATTCTGGTTGTACTATGCTTTGAAGGGATTTTCTAATTTGTTCTTCTCCAATTGGTCTTAAAGCATCAGTACTTGGGGCAATAAAGCTAATTGCTTTGAATGCTTTCACTATTTCTTCAGCTTCTTCCCAAGTTAATAATTTTGGGTCCTTGTTTAAATCAAAGTGAACTCTTTTTTTTATTTCTTCTATTCCCTTTGCACCCATTCGATCAAAATCGTTTGTTAAAAAACTTGCTACTGTTCTTCCTTTGGTTGATTTACAATAAGTTAGTACATCGTCAACAGTTGTTCCTTTTGGATGAGGTTTTATTTCTGCTGGTCTTTGCGGGAGTGTATTGTGAGTTCTTTTAAAAACAGTTTTTTGTCCCATAGGGTCCCTAAAAGATATTTGTGCATGTGGATTTGCTATTGCTGTTCTTTTTAAGTATTCAAGTGCCCCTTGGTCAGAGTCACGATATAAACATCCCTTGAATTTTGCTTGAACACTAGTTCCTCTAAAATCTTTCTCAATTTCTTTTACATTAGATATTTTTGGTTCGTTCATTCTAGGATCAATTACTAATTCTAAAGCAATTGCTTTTTTTCCTTCTTTTCCAGTTATTATTTTTGAAGCTTTTCCAGTAGTCATTTGGGATAGCATAGTGCATCCACTAGCCCCTATTCCTTGTTGTCCACGTGATTGCATTAACCTGTGGAACTTTGTTCCTGCAAGTAATTTTCCAAATGCTTTTCCAACGTTTTCAATTGTAATTCCTGGTCCATTATCAGTTACTGTTACTTCGTAGTACTCATCACCCAATTCATCAATTTTCACGTCAATGTTTGGTAGTATTCCTGTTTCTTCACATGCATCAAGCGAGTTTGTTACATACTCGTGAATCACCATGGTTAGTGTTCTAACTTTCCCGTATAATCCAATCATTTGCTTGTTTTTCTTGAAAAATTCTGCTACAGAGTGTTCTTTGAATTCTTTTTCAAGGTTATCAACCGCGCCCGCAACAGGTTTTGTATCACTAGTAATCTTTATTTTTTTATCTTCACTCAACTTTGCTCACCATTTTATTAGGTAAAGGTTTTTTTTTAATTTTTTACAACGATAAAAAAGCCCAAAACATTTAAAAGCCCTAATCTTTCACTTTTGTTTTTTGCAGTGCATCATTTTATGGTTTTATTTTTGCAAATATTTTTTATAACTCGAATCTTTCTCTTCTTCCTCCGTGCAAAAAGTTTTCCATAGTATCGTGTTTTGCTCCTAGTAAGAGTAGTTTCACTGCTTCTTCTGCATTTTCTATTTCTCCTGCAAGTCCAATTATTGCTACTGTTTTTCCGTATACTGAAATTAAGCAGTGGGTTCTCTTTTCTATTTCTTCCCTTGCTTTTCCTTCTCTTCCAATTACTCTTCCTTTTTTCGCTTTTTGAGCAGAAGAGTTTTTTCCAGTGAATTCAGTAATATCAATTACTTTTAGCAAGTAATCGTCTTTTATTAAAGTGAATGCTCTTTTTGGAGAGAATCCTCTTGCAATTGCTTTGACTATATCCATTGCTTTGAAGAATTCTTCTCCCTCTCCGATTAGAACTACTTCTCCTTCGTGTGAATCAATTTCCATTTTTGCTTTTGTTTGAGTTTCTATTTTTCTCTTCACACTACCGCTAGGGCCAATTAGTGCACCTATTCTTTCTTGGGGGATTCTTATTATTTCTTCCAAATCACATCAACTCTTTTTTTTTTAATAAATTATACTTAATAATTGGTTAACTAAAAGGGATAATCCTAGTATGATTAGTAATATTGGGATTATTGGGAAAGCCATTTGCCACCAACCAAGATCGTTTCCTAACCAAACTATTCCCCAAGATAATATTAATAGTGATACCATGAGTGTTCCAACGCTTAGTCTTCTTTTCCAAACTCTTCCATTCATTTCAATATTCATTCAAACACCCTCTGTATTAACTTTGCTTGCAAGGTTTTAAATAAATGATTTTTCTTAACTAATTCTTTTTTTTAAATTACTTTATTTAATTCGCGTGTTTTTTTTATAACTATTTTTTTATTTTAATTTCTCTGTTAATTGTTTTATTTTTTGATACATTTTATCATAACTTGTGTCAACACCTTGTTTTGCAAAGTATTTACTCATATTCATTACATCTCTTTGGAAAAATTCTTTTGCATTAGGGTGCATTGTTGTAACGGCTTGGCCTACATCAATTATTACTAGTTCTTCATCGTTGTTTAAAATATTGTATTCACTTAAATCAGCGTGTATTAATTTTGTGTTAAGCATTTTTGCAATGTATTCGCATAATAGAGTGTATTTTTCTTTTGGGTTATTAAAAGGTTTTTCTTTTGCTCTTGGTGCGGCTTCTCCGTTTTTTCCAATGAATTCCATTACTAAGCAATTTCTGTTCCAAGCAATTGGTAAGGGTACTCTAATTTTTGCTTTAGTGAAATCTTCCAAGTTTCTGAATTCTTTTTTAGTCCAAAGTTTAATTATCTCTAATTTTTCTTTTCTTACTTCTTTGAATCGCTCATCTCCTTTAATATATTGAGTCATGTGTTTAAAATCAGAGGTATCTACTTTAAATATTTTTATTGCATAGTAATTGTTTTTTGAATTGCATCTAAATACATTTCCTTCTTTTCCGGTAGATATTATAAATTCTATTTCTTCAAAAAACTTTTTTCTTGAGAGTTCATGAATTGCTGTAATGGTTGCTTTATCAAATACTTCATTAAATATTGTTCTTGAATTTTCGTCTTTAATTAGCTTTTTTTGCTTGTGTAATTTATCTTCAAGCGAACCATCTTTTGTTAATTCATCAATATTCATATAAATCTTATTTTGCGCTGTTCTTTTAACGCTTAATGTTTTATTTTTTAAACGTTTTTTTTTAATTTTGATTTTTGAAAATATTTTTTTTAAATTAGTTTTAATTCATTAAATTTATTAATTTTTTAGAGTATTAAAATAATTAATTTTTTTTTAAAAAAGCATTTTTTTAAATTGGTAATTTATCTAATTTACCGTTTCTTTTTAGCCACTCTACTTGGTTTCCAAGGTATCTCCAAACAACATCTCCTTTGCTTGGTTGAAATTCCCACAATTTAACTATTATTATATCATTTTCTCTTATCCAAACTTTTTTCAAGAGTTTTCCTGGTATTCTAAATTGTTTTTCTTTTCCGTCTTCGCAAATGGCTTTGACTTGGTTGGAACCCATTAATTGAATTACTAAAGCGAATTGTTCTAATTCTCTTGAATTTGGTAATCTCATTCTAAAGTAAGTGTTTTCTTGTTGTTGAGGGTTTGGTGCTTGAGTAGTAGTTGTTTTTTTCTTTGTGTTCATTTGGTTTTTTCTTTTTTGCGAATTAAAGTTTGCTATATTTTCTCACCAGTTTTATAATTAATTGTTTTTAGTTAAAGTATTAAAACCTCTCTTTTGGATTATTTTTTCAAACTCGGTAAATTTGAGCGTGTTTTATTCCTTTAATTAAAATAATATTTTTTTCACTTATTAGTTGTTTTTGGAGTGCGATTTCTACGCATTTGTTTCCAAACAAATTAATAGAGTCTGCTTGTTGTAATAATTCTTCAAGTTCTTTTTTTGTAATTTTTTTTCCATTATAAAATTTTTCACTTGCTTTAAAAAAAATTTTTCCATCTTCAAATTCTTTACCTATGTGTTCTTTGTCACATACTGCAAGAATTGTTCTGTACTCAATTTCATGGATTTTTGCAATCATTTTTTCTAATCACTTTAATTTTTTTATTTGTTTGTTGTTTTTATAGTCCTGAAACTGATTTTATGGCTCCGCATGCTTCACATTTTAACAGTTTTGTTCCGCCTTCTGTTATTACTTTAGTATCAGGTTTTTTGCATTCTGGGCAGAGTATAAATTGTTTAAAGTATGATTCAATTAATTTGTTTAATTGGTATGAATTTACTTTTCCGTTTATTATTAATTGGTTATTCACTTCACTTATTGGGAGGGCTGTTTCTTTCATTAACCATTTTATAAAATGTTTTTTGTCTCTTCTCATAGAATCTAGTAATTGATTGAATCCTTTGACTATCGTTTTTGTTCCTTGAAGAAATGAATCTACTTTAGGTACTTCAAATCTTTCTTGAGTAAGAGCTTTTTTTGGTATACTATTATATGCTTTCAAAAGCAAGTTTTCGTAATTAGTCATTGTTTTCCTCTTTTTGTTATAAAGTATTTTTCCTAACAAAACTTATATAAATTGCTTTACAAAGTTAATTTTGCTTTGTTTTTATGCTCCTAGAATTAATCCTAAGAGAATAGTTATTAGCATTAACATTACTTGTGGGGGGAGTGCGGGCATGGGTGTTTTGTATTTTGAAACGAATTGTAAGCTTATAGTGATTCCTAAGTAACTCATTAGAATAATTAATCCGCTAATAATCCAGTTGTTTGTGAATGGTCCGCTTGTTATTATGCTTGATGCTAGTGCTAGTGGAATTACTAAATCTCCGTTACCTATTTCAAAGTGGTGTTTTTTTGTAGGGATTGCTATTGTGAATGCGTAGTTGTTTTGAGTAGATTCTTTTCCTATTTGTATCATGTGTTTTGTAAAGAATACTGCTATTATGTCGTATAGTGAAAGGATTGTAACAAAAATAACTAGGGGGATCATTCCTATGCTTGTCCCTATGTATGCTCCTGCTCCCATAATTGCAATTCCTGCTGCAAGGCTTCTTGTTGTAATATTTTTTACTTGAGAATATCTTAGGATAAAAATTACTGTGGTAAGTATTAGTGCTGTCAAGTAACTTGTTGGGAAGAATGAAGAAAATACTATCAAGGAAGTAGAGAATATTGCAAGCATTTCTACTCCCCACAATAATTTTTTTGTTCGTTTGAATTTAACTATTAAAAGAAAAATTATTGTTGTTATTATAATCATTCCAAATAAGTATATTCCGTTAATTGCGTCGTTAATATTTTCAGTGAATAGTGCTTGAGTGTATCCTTGTGTATAAATGTTTTGTGCAATGATTAAACCAATTAATTGAATTGCAAGAAATATTAAACCTAGTTTTGTTATGGCTTCTGTCGTGAACCAATTCTCGTCTTGGTTTTTTATTTTTTGTTTAATAATCTTTTTTTTTTGTTTGGTTGTTTGTTTCATCTTAATCAATTAGTATTAGATTGTTTTTTGTTATTTAAATTAGTTCTTGTTGAAGATTTTTTTTTATTTTATTTAACTTGGTTTGTTTGTAGTTGGTTTTAGGAAGTGGTAGCGTGGAGAATATATGTCTCCTTTTTTTGTTAGTTCTTCAATAGCTAGTTTTACTTTTTCTTCATCAATCCCTTTTTCCATGGCTTTTAGCACTATTTCTTCGTAGGGTACCATGTCTATTCCTGTTCCCATTTGCTCTTTTATTATGTGTAGTACTTGGCTAATCGCGTTTTGTTTTGCTTGAGTTACTCCTGTTGTTACAATATCAATGTCAATTCTTCCTGTTTCTGGGTCAGTTACTGTTTCTTCTAAGGATTTTCTAACTAATCGTATTGCTCTTTCTGCGTCCTCTATTTCTACTAAGTCATTTAATCTTACTCTTGCACTTGCTTCAGCTAGTCTCACCAGTCCTTCGAGTTGTCTTGCTGTTGCTGCATAGGATCCTTGTTGTCTTCCTTGGTCACGTAAGCCAACATAAAAGTCAGATATTTTTTCAATAGCTTCTTGACTTAGTATTGGGAAGCATTTTTGTCTTGCGAGTGAAACATATTTTCTAAATATTTCTGCATCTATGCTTGGTTTTGTTCTTTTATCAATCTCTTCTTTTTCTTCTTTTTTAAGAGAAATTCCTTTTTTCCCGTATTGCATTAATTTTTCTCCACTTTGGTGAGTTTTTAGAATATGTTCTGATATTTTTGTGTCTTGAGTTTTATCAAGAATATCTCTAATCATAAAAAATAAGTCGAATCTGGAGATTAATGATGATGGTAAGTTTATTTGTTCAAGGAAGGGTTGGAATTTATCAAATCTAGAATATTTTGGGTTAGCTGCTGCAAGTAGTGAAGCATCGGCTTTGAATCTTGAAACTATTCCTGCTTTTGCAACAGAAATCATTCCTTGTTCCATTGCTTCGTGCAGTGCACTTCTATCCTCTGGATCCATTTTGTCAAGTTCATCCGCCATGCATACTCCCCCAGAACTTAAAACAAGGGCACCTGCTTTTAGAGTCCAACCCCCTTCCCCAAATTCGTCTTTAACCGCAGTTGCTGTTAGTCCTGCGCCGGTAGTAGTTTTTCCAGTAACATATATACTCTTTGGAGCTATTTTGTTTGCAGCTTGTAATAATTGTGATTTTCCACAGTTGTGTGATACTATTCCATTTGCGATGAATCTGTGTACATTTAAAACTTCGATATCATAAACTTCTTCTAAACCGTGTTTGATTATTTTTACTATTTTTTCACTTTTTTGTTGTTTGAATCTTTCATGAATTTTTGTATTTTTAACTGCAGTTTTCATTTTCAAAACTTTTTTGGTTGATACAAATCCTATTTCTTTTCCAAATTTTTTTATTGACTCTCCTCTTCTTATCATTAAATTGTTTCCAACTATTCTTGAATGAATACTGTATCTGAGCAAAAGAACTTGCACATCTCTTAATAATTCAATATTTTTTGCTTTTAGAGAAACTGATCTGTTTCCTATTCCTTTGCTAAAAACACAACCATCTGCTTGATAAAGCCACTTCAAAAAGTCTTTAACAATTTTGTTTCCAGAACCCATTATTATTTGAGGAACTCTTTTTTCTCTTAACATCATTAAATTATGTGCAATATCTCTTGAATGTATTACTACTCTGTGCATAATTTCGTTTTTTCCTTCTTGTTTTTTTGAGGTTATTGAAGGTTCAACATCAAATAATTTTTTTATTAATTTAGTTAATTTTGGGAGAAGTTCTTTTTCATGATCTGCAACTACTAGGTATGCTTCTTTTTCTCTCACCCCTCCATCACCCAGCATATACCCTAAAAGAGAGGCAAGATCCGAAGTGACTTTTTCAGGAATTTTTCCTTTAAATTTAGGTCCTAAGGTAGGTTTCATTAACTCAAAATTAGAATTTATTGGTTTTGTGATAGTACAAGGAATGTAATTTATTACTGCTACTTTTTCATTAACCTTGAATTCATCTAACCTTTTCCATTCCCTTTTTACTTTTCCGTTTTTATTTGATACAAAAAGAAGCGGGTGATCTAAGGTTCCTTTTATTCTCTTTCCGCTCTCAGTAATTATTTCCATCACTTCTTTTTTTTGGTACTTAAAGAAGGTCTTTGCTTTTGCCCTTTTTTTTCCGCCTTCTCCTGTAAGAACTTGTAAATCAATCTCTTCTAAGTGAGTTTTTCCTAAATCTTTTATCTTTTTTATAGACCCGTTTCCCATCACAACTCTTTCATCGCCAACCAAGCACCCAGGATCGCCGATTAATAAAATGTGAATGTTTCCCCTGATTTTTTGATCGTTTGGCAAGTGTTTTGTTACTCCTCCAAAGAGTTCGAGTGCAATACTTTCTTTTACTGTTTCGTGTCCGTAAATTGCAGGAGCGACACTTTGTGCGAGCATTTCATAAATTTGAGGGTTTTTTGCAAGTTTTTTTATTTCGTCTTCTTCTTCTTTTGTTATATCTACTTCAGAGAATTCTTTTGCAGTTTCTTCTAGTGAATTAACTTCTAAGAATCTTCCATAAACAGTTTTTTTATCTTTTTGTGGTGGTACGAGTCTTAGTACTCCAACAAATTTTGTTTTGTCTCCTGCTGCTACTTTATTAACTAAGTCATCGCTTACATAAACATCTAAATAAGTTGCTTGCTCGTTTCCTTTTAATTTTTCTAATGTTTCTTGTACTTGAACTTTTTGATAATCAATGAACTCACTTTTATCTTCTTCTAGAGCAAATTCTTTTGAGTGGCATTCGCACATGCTTGGGGGGTGGAGTTGTTGTTTTTCTTGAGGGATTCTGTATACATTTCCGCATCGCTTGCATTTCCAAACAGCCATAGTGAGTTTTGGTAAAACATCAGTTATTTGTCTTACTAGTCCTTCTACGCTTAATAGTTTTCCTAAGTGTTTGGAACCAACATTTCTAATATCAATTTCCCTGTCTTTTGGTAAGTTATTGAATCTAACATGTGGTTTGAATGCTTCGGTTGTTAGGGTTGGTAAGTGAATGTTTTGAATAGCATTATGAGCTGCTTGTAGAACTGGATCAGGATTATCTAATAATTCATCAGCTAGGGTAGGATCAAATTTTTCAAGTATTTTAAAATCAACTGTAACTGTTTTGTTTTCAGGGTAGGATTCAATTATTCGTTCTATTTGTTTTTTGTATTCTAAGTTAAAGAATTCTTCAAAGCGTTCTAGGTACAAAGAACCTTGAGATTTTTCTATTTCTTCTAAGTTTAAATCCATTTTCCCCAACTCTTTATTTAAGTATTATCTTATTCCACTCGTCTTTAAGGTTTTCCTAACCTTTTTTCCGGTGGAAAGAATTTGGAGCAAGTCCTTATCTATTGAGGGGTGATTCCTTTTTTAGATAAATTCTTGCTCACAAAATGTCTTTTTAACTATTTAAGTTATTTTCAAGAAAAAAAGTGTTGGGGCACACCAATTCTTTAGCGTGTCTTTTTTTCTTTAGCATATATACTATTCTTGTTTGATTAATACTTTGAGTGTTTAGAATTCAAACAACATCTTCCTTTAAGGGAAGCAAAATCCGAACTTTTAGAGGTTTTCTTTAATAGCTTTTGCTGTTTGAGTAAGTTCTAGGGGTTTAATGTTTCTTCTATTCTCGTTTAATCTTATCCCGTCAGCGTGTTTTCTTGGAATTAAATGAAAGTGGGCGTGCATTATTACTTGTCCTGCGACTTTACCATTATTTTGAATTAGGTTTATTCCTTCTGCCCCACTTGTTTTTCTAATTGCTTTTGAGAGTCTTTTAGCAGTTTTAATTATTTCTTCTAAATAAGAGTCTTCTATTTCTTCTAATTGTGCAAAGTGTTTTTTTGGTATTATAAGAGTGTGCCCTGATAGTTTTCCTGCTGGATTAATATCTAAAAAAGCCATTACTTTACTATTCTCAAAAACAATTTTGCAAGGAATTTCTTTTCTAACAAATTTGCAAAATAAACATTCTTTATCCAAGTAAGTCATTTAATTCACTCATTTAATTTATTTAACTAATTTAGTTAATTACAAAACTATTGTTTAATTAAGTATTAAAATAATTTTAAAAGTATTTAATGTTTTGTTTTTTAAAAAAAGATTCGAGTAGAGTTTTGTTTCAAAACCCTACTCTAATTAATTTTTTTTTAGTCTTTAACTACTTGTGCTAGGATAGTGAATTGTGTTGTTGTTAAAGCGAATGTCATACCACCCGTTATTATCAACGCTAAAACCCATCCTATTACTGGGATTAAAGCCAATATTCCTGTTATTATTCCTACTAACAAACCTAGAATTATTGTATAACCAAAAATTACTATTAGTGATAATATGTAATCTATAGTTAAGGCATTTTTAACGACTTTTCCGATTTCAAAAGCTGCGCCTAGTTTGTCCTTTTTTATCCACTTCATTGTAGCTATTGGGGCTAAAAAAGCAGATACTAATAGTAGTAATCCTCCTATTAGAATTATTGGGCCTCCTGCAATTATGCTTGGCATTAGTGAATTAACTATTGCAGTTGGGTCCCCTGCACTGTTTAGAATAGTTGGCAAAGCTGTTGCTATTGCTGTTCCTACTCCTGCAAGGATTATTATTATTGGAATTATTACATAAGTTATTTGAATTACTAGTACAATCAATAATTTGATTATGTAGTCCTTCAAATCATTTAGTTTCCATTCTCTTAACTTATTTTTTTTCTTTAAAACGTCTTGGGCTGTTGCTGCACCATATCCACTTACTAGTAAGTTTACTAGAGGGATAGCTGCAATAATTGAGCCTATTCCTAGGGTTTTTAAGTCAGAGAATGGTTTTTTTATTGCTTCAATATATTCAACCATTTTTCTTCCTCCTTTTTTTTTAATTATGACTAAATTCGAGTTAGTCATAATTTTAAGGTAATTAAAAATTGGTTGTTTACCTTATTTAACACTTTCTTTTATACTTTCTAATATTTTTTTTGCTATTTCTTTTGCTTTAGCTTCTTCTCTTTCTCCTCTAACTAGAATTTTTCCTGAAGGAAATAAAGAGACTGTTGCAAAGTTTATTTTCAATATTAAAAGAATCTTTGTTTTTACTTCGACTATTGCAACTGATTTTAATTCTTCACTTGCTTTTTCAAGATTAATTAGAGTGTTTCTTTTTGGTAGGAACTCGTAAGCCATTTTTGTTCTACAAGGTTTTCCAGTGTAATCAGATATTTCCATTTAAATTATTTTTTATAGGATAGTATTATTAGTTGTTTTGTTTAATGTAATCTAAAAGTTCTTTTTGTTTTTGGAAGGATTTTTTGTATTCTTTTAACAAGCATTGCTTTACCCGATTTTGTTTGTGGTGTTTGGGGCATTGTTTCAAACCTTTCTTTTTCTGCTCTTCTAATTATTTTTTTAATCATTGAAACTATAGGAGTATTTTTATTTTTTTTAACATAATCAACTACTCCTCTTGAGTATTTTCCTGCAACGAATCTAATCCATAATTGTTTTCTATTCAAGTCTTTTCTCGCTACAACAATTCCTATTACTTTTTCTTCTTCAAGTGCTACTAAAGCAATATTTTTTTCTGCATTTATTCGATTGAATTTTTTATCCAGCGCTTTTTGAAGAAAAATTGTAGTGTATTTTCCAAGTGAAGGTATTTTTTCGTCAATTAGTTTCATTGAAGCTTTTTTTTGTGAAGAGTTTAAAGTTTCCCAAGAAGCTATTTTTATTTTTTCTTGCATATTAATTTAGTTAATTACAACTATTTAGTTTTTTCGAAAAGGTTATTTCTTGATTTGTTTTTTCAATTGTTATTTTTCTTAATGTTCTTTTAACTAATTGATTCATGTTGCATTTCTCTTCTTCTTTTAGTATTTGTTCTATTGTGCTTTGGGTTCTTGGGTTTCCGCTAGCAAGAGCATCGCACATCTCTGGTCCTTTTGATGTTTCAAAGTACTCGTATTTTTTACTTAAATCAATTATTTCTTGCTTGTTTTTGAATAGAACTGGTCTAAGAATCTCGATTTTGGTGCTTTGATTTATTGTGTTTAGGTTACTTAGGGTTTGTGAACTTACTTGTCCTATACTCTCTCCTGTTATTAAATAATCAATTTTTTTCTCTTCTGCAATTAATTCAGATACTTTCATCATGAATCTTTTAATTAGAATAAAATAATACTCTCGGTAACTATTATCAGCAATTTCTTTGAATTCTTCGCCTGCATTTACAATAATGATTTCTTTTAGTCCTAATAGTTTACATAATGCAATTGATTTTAATTTAGGGGTAGAATCAGTGAATGGTTCTTGAGAAAAATGAATTGCATAAATTTTGTATCCGTTTTCAATGGCTAATTTTCCTGCTACGGGTGAATCAATTCCTCCAGACATTAAGAGTAATGCTTTTTTGTTCTTCATAATGTATTATTATTAGAAAAGGTTAATTAATTTGAGTAATTATTCAACCTTTAAAAAAGGTTGGCAAAAACTATTCCTTCTTTAGGGTAAAATGAGTCCTTGTGTTATTATGTTGTTTTGTATGTAACTTATATATCTTGTGGGGAAAATTTGTTGATTTTAGTTGGTAAAGGGGGCAGTTTGTTTTTAAAAAAATTTTATTTTTAAAGAGTTTTTTTTTGAAGGAATCCAATAAGAGTCTTTAATTATAAGGGATTGTTTTGATTTTGTTAAATTGTTTAAAATGGTTTGTTATTAAATTTATAAAAAAAGACAAAAAAGTGAAGTTTGTTCCTTCACCTTTTTCTTACAATTTTAATTGCTGTACCATATTTTTGGTATTCAATACTATCACCTGACTTTAGTTGACCAATTTCAGCATCTGGTTTTGGAGCATCAAAAGTCTCGTATGTAGTAGTATCCATTATTTGGATTACTTCTCCCATTATTGCAACTACTTGAGCATCTCCTTTTGGCACTAAAGGTATTTCTACTTCGCCATCAGTTCCTTTCAATAACCCTCTTTTTTGGTTAGTGAAAATATTAAAAGCAACTATTCTTACTTTAGCAGCACCGTGTTTTCCGGGCTTTGACTTTTCAGTTGATTTTACTTGACAAACTTCTCCATCTATTAGAACTAAATTACCTGGTTTTAATGATCCTGCTTGATCAAACTTTTTTTCATCAACCATTTATACTACACCTTTTTTATTTTTCATATTGCTATTTTTATTGCAACAATTAATGAAAACTTGGGTGAATTGGTTTAAAAACCTCACGGGTTTTAAAAAAAAACTTTTTTTTATTAGATTTATTCTTTTGTAAATTTGTTTTCATTAAAACAAGTTATTACTTTTATGCTTTGGGGAAAAATATTTTTTGGTAATTTGTTTAAATCTTTCCTTTCAAATAATTTTGTCTTTTTTTCTCAGGAAATTTTTCAATAGCATATCTTAACATTGTTCTTGGCATTACTTTATAATTTTCTTTTAAAAAATTTTCTTCAACTCTTAAATCTCTTTTACCTATTTCGCGTAACATCCACCCAACTGCTTTTTGCATTAGATCATGTTCGTCGTGTAGAAGTATTTTTGCTAATTTTAAAGTGTGTTCGAAGTCTTTTCTGTGAATAAAATAAAATGTAGAAATTATTGCAATTCTTCTGTCCCAAAGAAAATCTGATTTTGCCATTTTTTTTAAAATACTAACTTTGTTTCTATTTTCAAATAAATAGTTTCCGACAATGTGTTGGGCGCTTAAATCAACTAAATCCCAATTGTTAATGGATTTAGTATTATTCAAGTATAATTCATAAATCTCTTTTTTATTTTTTGTGTTAGAGTTTTTGTCTTTGAATTGTTCAATTAAAATAAGTAATGCGCATAAACGCTCTTCGTGTATTTTTGAGTGAAGCAATTCTTCAATTTGTTTTAGATTCATTTTTTTTGTGTACTTTTTTGCTTTTTCTCTTATTTTTGGGACAATTATTCCATAAAACAAATCCCCTTCTGCATAATCTCCTTTTTTAGTTTTGAAGAATCTTTGAAGAATCACTCTTTTTTCCTCATTTTTCTCGAGTTTTAACTCGTTTTGAAGGGTTTTTAAGGGGTTCATACTAAATTCATTTTAGAGAAGTTTTTTTATTAGTGGCTTTTCTAGTAATTAATAAATAATTGAGTTGAGTGGCTGTGAGTTCATTAAAAAAATGGTTTAATTCTTGGTTTAACGCACGTTCTAGAAGAGTAGCTGTTTTTGTGGACGGGCCAAATTTGTTAAGAAAAGAATTTGGTATTGATATTGATTCAATTAAAAAAGAGGCGCAAAAATTTGGTTCAATTAAGATTGGGCGAGTTTATCTTAATCAATTTGCTTCGGATAAATTAGTTGAAGCAACTGTTAATCAAGGTTTTTCCCCAATAATTTCTGCTACTGACGTGGATGTTGTAATGGCTTGTGATGCTACTGAAGTTGCATTTAATTCAAATATTGATGTCATTATATTTGCTACTAGGGATAGTGATTTTTTACCTGCTTTAATTAAAGCCAAAGAGCATGGTAAGGAAACTGTTGCGCTAGTTGCTGAAGAAATGAGTGCTGCGGCTCTAAAAAACACTGCTGATAAAGTTGTTTTTTTGAAAGGGAAAAAAGTTGAGTCAAAAAATGATAAAATTGATCACAAAAAAGATTCACCAAGAACAACTACTAATTTGAATCAAAAACTAGTAACTGTTCAACCAAAAGTTGATGAAAAAAAAGAGAGTAAATCTTAAAACAAAAAATAGTTTATTCTCATAATATCTTTACGATAAGAATTATTATTTTTTTTGTTAAAAAATTATATTATTTTGGGATTAGTTATTTTTAAGTACTAGTTATTTCTTATTCTGTTAAGTTTTTTTGTTTAGTTGGTGATGGTTTGAATTTTCCTGTAGGAGATATTTTGGGTAAGGGTAGTATTCCAATTGATTTTGTTTCAATGGCGCAAGATTTATCCTCAAAAGCTTTTAATGGTTATTTAATTCTCTCAGTTAAAGGCAATTTTGTTGAAGAGGGGATAATTTTTTTTAAGAGTGGATTAATTATTGGTTGTATTGTAGAATGCTTGGCTGTTGAACGAACTCTTAAAGGAAATGATGCACTTGAATTTTTTTTTAATCAAACAAAAGGAAAAGGTTTTTTTCATTTAGTTGAATTAACTCGTTCACAAGTGGATTTAATAACCGCGTTTGATGAAAAACTTTTGGTTAATAAAATAGATTTAAAAGAGCTTCCAAAGAGCATTCCGTCTGTATTCTCGGTCAAATTCGAGAAATTACTTGATTCTAAGAGCCCTCTTGAAGTGTATGGATTGAGTGAATTAAAATAAATTAATTTAGTCTTGGTGAGTTTAATTGGTTTTTAAAATACTAAAAAATTTTGCACGAGGAGTATTAGATGATGATACTTCTAGTCCTATAGTTCAAATAGAATTTTTAAAAGATTTTTTATCAAAACACAAATATGTTTATTCACAGAATTTTGAGGAAAATTTGAGTATTTTGAAGAAGAAGCATTTAGTAGATTCTTTTTTGGTTACTAATCTTGATGGAAGCATTGTTGTTTCAAGTGAGGGTAATGGTCATACAGACGGGATAATGGGTACTGCAATGCTTTCTTATATTAAGAGTGAATTGCCTGATTCGGAGTCTGTTTTAATAAAAAGAAATGATGGTTGGTTTATGTTATTTTCTCTTAACAAAAAAGTTTTTATAGTTAAAGCGGGTTCGGAGTTATCTAATATTGAATTAAGGGCACTTTCAATTGAACTTGAATCTTTGCTTAGTTTGAATAAAACCGCGGGGGATAGAAAAAAGTTAACTCAAGTTGCTTAATTTTTTTTAATATAAAAAAGTTT
This sequence comes from Candidatus Iainarchaeum sp., assembly GCA_028701835.1. Taxonomy (GTDB): domain Archaea; phylum Iainarchaeota; class Iainarchaeia; order Iainarchaeales; family JAAZKV01; genus JAAZKV01. Next base: position 5,114 of record JAQVQA010000006.1, on the reverse strand, counting down.
TTATTTTCAAAAAAAAGGTTTTTTCATAAAAAGAGTAGTTTTTTATTTTGTTTAAAGTTAATTATTTCGTTTAATAAGTGTTTTTTATGAGTAGAGTAATTGCAATTGCTTCTGGAAAAGGAGGTACTGGTAAAACAACCATAACAGCTAATTTGGGGATTGCTTTAGCAAAAATGGGGCAAAAAGTTTTGTTAATTGATGCTGATGTTGCAATGGCTAATTTATCTTTAATTCTTGGAATGCAATCTTCTCCAATTACTCTTCATGATGTTCTCTTGGGAGAAGCACAAGTTCAAGATTCTATTTATGATGGTCCAGAGGGAGTTAGGTTTATTCCATCTGGTTTGAGTCTTGATAATTATAAGCGGGTTGATAGTGAGAGGTTAACTAGCATAGTTTCGCAGTTAACTGATCAATATGATTATATTTTACTTGATGTTGCTGCGGGGATAGAAAAAAATGTTCTTTCTGCTTTGAGTTCTGCCCAAGAAACGCTTCTTGTAACAATGCCCACTTCGCCTGCTATTGCTGATGCATTAAAAACAAAGATTGTTGCTCAAAGACTTGGTTCGAAAGTTATTGGAGTAGTTATTAATTTTGTTATGAATGAAAAGGGCGAAATTTCAAAAAAAGATATTTCGGATATGCTTGAATTGCCTTCTTATGGTAGCGTGCCTTATGACCCTGAAGTGAGGAAGAGTTTCATGCAAGAAAAAATTGCACCGGTTATAATACGAAAACCTTCTTCTCCTGCTTCGCAAGAAATATCAAAAATAGCTTCAAGATTCACTGGAGTAAAAATGCCTCAAACACAAGAGGCAAAGAAAGTTGGTTTTTTGGAGAAATTATTTTCATTCTTCAAAAGGAAGTGAGGTGTTTAGAAATGAGTAATAGGCCATTTGATCTTTTAAATGAGGCAGTGAATAAAGAAGTATTGGTTGTTTTAAAAGGGAATAATCAAGTTAGAGGGGTATTGAAAGCTTTTGATATTCACATGAATCTTCATTTAGAAAATGCTTCACAAATAGTTGAAGGGGAAATTAAAACTAAATATGGTGCGGTTCTTGTTAGAGGGGACAGTGTAATATTAGTTTCTCCATAATAAAAAGAATTTTTTAATCTAACAAAAAATTTTTTTCTTATTTTATTTAAGAAAATTATTTTTTGTTCATTTCTTATTCTAATTTTTTTTGATAAAAACCTTTTTATTTAAGAAAAAACAAGATAGTTTGATATTTGTACTAAATTTTGTGGTTTTATGGATAAGCGTCAGTTAGTAATTGAGTCCATTAAAAAGTTGCTGTCTTTGAATGTCTCTGATAGCGAAATAATGGAAAATTTGTCTGATGTCGGATTAAGTAAGGAAGAAGCAATTGAATTGATCAAAGAAGCTAAAGAAATTAATACTTCTTTTATTAAAAAAGAAGATGTTCAACAAGAAAATATTGTTAATGAAAATCAAACTAATTTTAAAACAAAATCTTCTTCAAAAGAAGTTTTTGATGATACTGTAAAAAAATTGAGTATGAATGATCAAGTGATTTCGCAAATTCCTTTTGTTAAAAAAAATCATAAGGGGGTATCAACTCAAGAACTAGAATCAACTCAAGAACTAGAATCAACTCAAGAACTAGAATCAACTCAAGAACTAGAATCAACTCAAGAATCTAGTGAAAAAATGGTTGGTGATGTTGCAAACCAATCATTAAAAATAAATGGGAATGAAATTAAAGAAACAAGTGTTTTAAGTGAGGGTACTAAAACTAATTCTGATAATGCAAAAAAAGATGATTTATTGAATAAAAAGCCTGTTAGTAGTGCTAGTAGTGAGGGAGTAATTGACTTTGAAGAGAGTTCAAAGAGAGTTTTGGACTCTGTGAATCAATCTTCTTCAAAAGAAATTGATGCCAAAAGTTTGCCTAATAAAAATGATTTTTCTTCAATTAATTTAGATAATTCTTATCCGAAAAAAAGTGCGTCAATTAATTTTTCGGAAAATAAGTCTAATTTAGAAAAAAGTAGTGATAAAAGTTCTATTAATTTGGGGATTAAAAATAATCAAGAAGAATATTCTGAAAAATCTTTTTATTCAAAAAATGATTTTGTGAAACCTTCTACCGGTTTTGAGGAACTTTGGAAAAAAGGAATTGTAGTTGCAGTTAATACTAAATTAGCGGAGATGAAGCAACTCAAAGAAGAAGTTGATTTAAAGATTAATCAAAGTGTGGATGAAGCATTGAGAAAAGAATTGTATCAAATGAAGGTTCTAATGGATTCTCAAAAAGAGCTTTTGATTTCAAGTAATAAAGAGGTTCTTGAACAGAAACAAAAAGAAATAACTTTTATAATTGATTCGAAAATTGCTGAATTAAAACAATACAATAAACATCTTTTAGAAAATCTTAAGCTAATGGATGAAATAAAAAAACAGCAACAAGAATCAATTATTGGAATTAAATCTGCTTTGGAAGATGCAAAGAAAACAAAAGCACAGTTGCTTATTGAAGTTAATTCAGAAATGATTAAGACTAAATCCCAAGCTCAAGCTTTTTTGGATTCGGCTTCAAATCAATTAAATCAAATGGATGTTAGAGTAAATAAGACGCTTGAATTAGAAAAAAATATTGCTGAAGGAATGCTTTCTCAAGCAGAACAAAAAATAGAACAGATTGCTATTACGCGGGCTGATGAATTGATTGGAAAACTTGAAGTCGAGTTAAATAAACTTCAAGCTACTAATAAAAGAATTTCTCCTGAATTATTAGATGATAAAATAAAAACGCTCGAAAAATTTAGGGTAGAGTTTATTGATAATATGCAAAAGAGTTTATCTCAAATAAATTCCTCAATCGAAGAGTTAAACAAAAAGAATGAATTTGCTCAAAAAACTCTTGAAGAGAAAACACTTGCAATTGACGCAAAAATGGAGGAACTAACTAAATTTGAAAAGCAATTCACTCAAATAATGGAGAATGTGTTAAGTAAGAGCAATTAATAAAAATCATTAATTTTTTGTAGTTTTACAAGTAAGTTTTTTATTGTATTTATTTAAGTGAGTTAAATCTTTTTCTTCTTTTTTGTTTTTTGTTTTCATTTCTTCTTTTTTTATTCGTTGAATCATTTCGCAAGTTTTGCAATAATCTTTTTCAGTTGGTTCTTTACAATTTTTGCATTCGTGAAGAGAGTGAATTATTTTATTTTCACTATTTTTATTTGACTTTAAATAAGGTTTTAGATTTTCAAAAAATCTTAATATAGAGTATTCTGTGCCTGGGAATCGGTTCTCAAAAGTGTTTAGCATTTCGCGGTATTCGTTTCTTTTTGCAGTCCAAGAATATGGACAGCATTCTTGTGAGTAATGTTTTATTTCATTAATTGCGGCGTATGTTATTATTTCTTTTTCAGGGGTCTCATAAAGTGGTTTTATTCTTTTAACAAATCCTTCATAATCAATTATTCCGCTTGTTGCATTCATTCTTTTGAGTCTTTTAAAATCATTGTTAAAAACATTCATTACAAAGCTTTGTACTTCATCATCCAAATTGTGTCCTGTAAGTAGTTTATCTGCTCTTAATTTTTTTGCATATTTGTTCATTAGGTTTCTTCTCATTGTTCCACAAAAAGCACATGTTCCTCCAAGAGTTGGGTTTGATAAAACTAAGGGCATTAATTTATCATTTGTTAACCCAAACTCTTTTTTGAATTTGACTACGAGGTAATTCACGTTGAGTTTTGAACATAATTCTTTTGCAACATTGATTGCTTTTTCTCTATATCCTTTTACACCTTCGTCTATTATCAATGCTTGGATAGAATTGCTTTTTGAATAGTATTTTGTGATCAAGTATAGTAATACGCAGGAATCTTTTCCGCCACTTAATGCAATTAATAACTTTTCTTTTGGTTTAAATAAATTGTATTTTCTAATAGTTTTTTTGAATCTATTCTCAAAGAATTTCGTGAAGTGTTTTTCACAAAAATAGTGTGGGCCGTAAGGTAATGTAACACTAGTTTTTTTTGTGCATTGTTCACAGGTTTTTGGGTTCTTTTTGCCTTGTTTTTGCATAATTAATTTAGTTATTCAAAAGTTTTAAGTATTAGTCTAAAAAGCTTTTTTTGGTTTTTTTTTCTTATTCAACTTTTAAGAAATGTTAGCGAAAACTACTCATTCTTTTAGGGGGTAAATGAACCATTTGTTGCATTGTGTTGTTTTGTGGGAAATTCTTTTGCATTTGGGGGTAAACCACTTACTTTAGTTAGTGGAGGGGGTAGTAAAAAGCAAAAAATTCGTTTAGTAGTTAGCTTTATAAATGCTTTTTTAAGGAATTCTTTTTATTAGCTTTGGTGAATTTATAATGGGTGCGTCTAAATATATTAAACAAACGTTTCAAAATGAGTGGAAGGGTAGTAGTGATGACAATTATGATTACTCTGGATTGATGAGAAAAAGAGGGATTGAGTTTAGAAAAGAAGATAGAGCTGTTATTAAGTTAGAAAAGCCAACTAATTTGGTTGGTGCAAGAAGCGTTGGGTATAAAGCAAAGCAAGGTATTTTTGTTGCAAGAGCTAGGGTTAGGAAAGGAACTGGTACTCATCATAGACCAAAAAACAAAAGAAGGCCAAAGAGACAAGGTCAAGCTAAATTATCAAGGAGAATTAGTACTCAGGCAATGGCTGAGGAGAAAGTTTCAAAGTATTTTGAAAATGCTGAAGCACTTGGTTCTTATAAAATAGCTGAGGATGGTAAGTGGCATTATTTTGAAGTAGTTATGGCTGATAGGAGTGCTTCAACTATTTTGGCTGACAAGAATTTAAAGTACTTGGCTCATGGGCATCAAGGTAGAGCAGAGAGAGGAAAGACTTTTGCTGGTGGAGCTAATAAAATTACTAACTTGAAGAACAAGCGAAAGATAAGAGCAAAGAAAGCTCTTGATAAGCACTTTGGGTAAATAATTAGTTTAAACAAGAATTGCTGTGTGAAGCACAGTGATTTTTTTTATTTTTATGGTGTCCGAAAAGTCAGTGGACTTTGAGGTAGATAAAAATAATGATTTTTATGGTGTCCGAAAAGTCAGTGGACTTTGAGGTAGATAAAAATAATGATTTTTATGGTG
>JAQVQA010000023.1 GCA_028701835.1 Candidatus Iainarchaeum sp. | reverse complement strand
TGGGTTATTGTGCTGGATTTAATTCAGCAGGTTTTGAAAATAATCAAACATTTGGTTGCAAAAGAGGCTTTGGTTATGGCCGGGGCAGAGGCTTTGGACGCGGTAACGGATTAAATCAAAGAAGATTCTTTACAACCCCACAAGAAATGATTAATCAGAACAAAGAACCTACTAAAAAAGAAATTTTAAAAGAATTAAAAGCAGATAAAGCTCGAATAGAAAAAGCTATTAAAGAGATTGAACAAAAAAAGAATAAAGAGTAGATGAAAAAATGGTTAGACCAAGAATTCCTAGAAGAATAAATTTTGAACCAAATGCGACTTACTTCAAACCCGCAGGAATTCCCTTAAGGGAACTTGAAGAAGTCGTACTCTCTTTTGAAGAAGCAGAGAGTATTAGACTTAAGGATTATCAAAGCCTTGATCAAATCATTGCTGCAAAAAAAATGAATATATCTCAACCAACTTTCTACAGAATACTAATCACTGCAAGAAAAAAAATTGCAGAAGCACTCATTAACGGAAAAGCAATTAAAATTCAAAAAACTTCTAAAAAAAACCCGTGATATTAATGATTAATTATTTAAATAAAGAAAAAGTTGCGATAGTTGCTATAATCGCAAATATTATCCTAGCAATTTTTAAGATAATCATAGGAACACTTAGCAAAAGTTCATCTGTTTTTGCTTCAGGAGTAGATTCAACAACAGACATAATATCGTCAGGATTAAGTTTTTGGGGCATTTGGATTTCAAAAAAACCTGCAGACAAAGAACATCCCTACGGACATCATAAATTCGAAGTCATATCAGGACTAATAATTACAATAATTCTATTCTCAGCAGGAGCATTAATAATTTACGAAGCATATTTTAATTTTATTAACCCTCAAATAACCAATGTTAATTATATTGCATTAGGAGTAATGATTTTTTCAGCTCTTGTTAACGAAATAATGGCACGAGCTAAAATTTATTTTGGTGAGAAAGAACAATCAATAGCATTAATTTCAGATGGTATTCACTCAAGAACTGATGTAATATCCTCAATAGCAATATTTTTTGGATTACTTTTAAACCCTTATTTCATTTATTCTGAATCAATAATAACTTTTTTTATTGGACTTTATATAATAAAACAAGCTATTAGATTATGTAAAGAAGCAATAGACTCATTATTAGACTCCTCAGCAAGTGAAGAAATCGAAGAAAAAATAAAATTAATTGTAAAAGAAAACAAAGTAAAACTTTCAGAGTTAAAAACACAAAAAAAAGGTTCAATAATAACAGCTAATTTAGAAATAGAATTACCCCATAATTTAAACTTAAAAAAAGCAACTACTTTGTCAAAAATTCTTAAAGAAGAATTAACTACAAAAATAGAATCTTTGGAATACGTTGTAATTCAATTAAAAAGCCACGATTCTATAGAATCTTATTTTAGTCCAAAAGATTTAATTTCAAAAATCACTCTTAAAGAAGGATTCGAATGGCAAAGACAAGGACATTCTAAAAAACAAAATTTGAATACTTTAGGAAAAGGGCCCAAAGGAAATTGTGTTTGCCCAAAATGCGGTTATGAAATAATTCATAAAAGAGGATTGCCTTGTTCAAAAATTAAATGTCCTAATTGCAAAATAAATCTAACAAGGAGGAATTAAAATGAGAATTGTATTAAGTTCAACAGGTAAAACAATAAATGATAAAATAGATCTTCAATTTGGTAGATGTCCTTTTTTCATTATTGTTGAAGTCGAAGAGAAAAAAATAGTTAAAACCGATTTTTTAAAAAACAATTTTGCAAATCAATCAGGAGGAGTGGGAATAATAATTGCTCAAAAAATAGTAGAATTAGAAACAAGTGTTCTAATAACAGGAAATGTAGGCCCACGAGCAATGGACATATTAAAACAATTTAAAATCCCTATTTTCCGAGGAGAAGGAATGATTAAAGATGAAATAAATAATTTTTTGAAAAATAAACTTAAACCAATTAATTAGCTTTAAAGAAAGGTGATAACATTGATTGTAGTACCAACAAATGGAAAAAAAGGACTTGAAGACGAAGTTGCTCAACATTTTGGTAGATGCAACACATACACATTTCTTGATTTAAATGGAAATCTTATTAAAATAATTAATAACACTAGTGAACATATGGGAGGAAAAGGATTGCCCCCTGAATTAATGAAAAAAAATGGAGCAACTATTTTACTTTGTAAAAGTTTAGGCCCACGTGCATTAGATTTGTGTAAAAATCTAGGAATTGATGTTTTTGTTTATGAAACAAAAACCGTAAAAGAAATTTTTGATGCTTGGTCGAATAATAAAATAAAAAAGGCAAATAAAAATGATGTTTGTGAAAGCCACAAAGATTAATTAAATAAGAAGTGATTTTTCATGAGAATAGCAATTACAGGAGGAAAAGGAGGCACAGGAAAATCCATGGTAGCGACTTCTTTAGCAGTAGAATTTGCTAAAAACAAAAAAACAATTCTAGTTGATGCTGATGCTGAATGTCCTAATGATCATTTGTTATTAAACATTAAAAGAAAAAAATTTTGCTTGGTTGAACAGCCTATCCCTAAATGGAATTTTAAAAAATGTATTAAGTGTGGTAAATGTGCGTCAGTTTGTAAACAAAATGCAATAGTTTTTGTAAAAAATAAGTACCCTGCATTTGTAAAAGATGTTTGTATTGGGTGTAAAGCTTGTATTATTTCTTGTCCAGTTAATGCAATTACTTCAACAAAAAAAGAAATAGGGAAGATTTATGTCGGGGAAAACTATGGGGTTAATTTGATTTCTTCAGAATTAAAAATTGGAGAACTAGCATCAGGCGAAGTTGTTGCAGAAGTGAGAAAAAAAACCGAGGAAATAAATGAAAAAATAGGTGCTGAAATAATTTTGATTGATTCTGCGGCAGGAGTTGGGTGCCCAGTCATAGCATCACTAAAAGGCACAGATTATATTATTGCAGTTACTGAACCCACTCCTTCAGCACTACACGATTTAAAACGAGTTTTGTATTTAGCTGAACATTTTAAAATTAAAGTTGGAATTGTAATAAATAAATTTAATTTGCAAGAAAAGTTTTGTGAAAAAATTGAGAAATTTGCTAGACTAAACAATTTAGAAATTCTTCAAAAAATACAATATAATACAGATTTCATGGATTCTACAATTAAAATGAAACCAGTCACAACAATCAACCCAATTCATGAAAAAATTTTTAAAAACCTAGCAAAAAAGATAAGGTTTAAATAATGGTTATGGATACTAATTCATAATATAATTTTTTGGTGAAATCAAATGAAGAAAATTAATTATTTTTTAATAATTCTCTTTGTATTAATATTTTTTTCAAGCGTTGTTTATTCAGCTTCTATTGAAGCTATTTTTGTTTACGGGGAGGGTTGTCCTCATTGTGCAACAGCAAGAGCTCACGTTGAAAAAATAAATGAGAATTATTTAGATTTGAATGTAACTTACATTGAAATTAATAAAAATATTGAACTAGTCTTAAATTTGTACGAATCATATAACGTGCCCACTAACTTGCAAGGGGCTGTACCAATACTATTTATTGGAGAAGATTATTTGTTAGGAGATTCTCCCATAATCAATCAAATTGAACCCCTTTATTTAAAATGCAAAGAAGAGTGTATTGACACAAACTCTTTTTTAAACGAAGAAAATAGTGAGGGCAATAAAACTGAATTTTCTTTAAATAGTTTAATTCTATTAGCCCTAGCTGATGCTGTAAATCCTTGTGAACTCGCTGTCCTCATAATTTTGATGACTGCTATTTTGACTCAATACCCAAAAGATAAAAGAAAAGCTCTTCATGCAGGACTAGCATTTTCACTCGCAATTTTTTTGATGTACTCGGTTTTTGGAGTACTAATAATAACAGGATTCAAGTTCTTAAGTAATGTGTTAAATGTTTCAAACACACTATTCTTTATCGCTCTTGCAGTTCTTGCAATAGTGCTTGGTTTATTGAATCTAAAAGATGCTGTGGTTTATGGGGGAGGAGGCTTCATTATGGAGGTCCCTCAAAAGTGGAGACCAAAAATGAAGGCAATCATACAAGGAACTACAAGTGTTAAAGGAGCATTTATCGCAGGACTAATTGTTAGTTTGTTCTTAACCCCTTGCACAGCGGGACCCTATTTTGTTGCAGCAGGAATGCTAGCTGCATTTGAATGGATTATTTCAATCCCTTATTTTATTTTATACATGTTAATATTCATTTCACCAATGATTGCAATAACTTTAATCACTTATTTAGGCTTCGCTAAAGTAGAGGATATGGGTGGTTGGAGAGAAAGGAACCTAAAAAAACTTCACTTAATCGCAGGACTAATAATGTTAATCATTGGATTAATGATGCTTGGATGGGCAATGGGAATAATTTCATTTTAATGTTTTTAAAATTTAATTAGAAAAAATTTTTCAAAACCAATTTTTTACATCAGCAAATAGGCCTGAAATAATTTAAGAACACAAATTAATCAAAAATCATAAAAAGAATATAGTAAAATATAGAAAATAAAATTTTTATGCAATCCGTCAGTAATAAATACCCCAAATTATTTACTATTGCAGAGTAAACTAAAAAATGGTGATTGATTGTTTAATGATGGATATTCCCAAGATATGAAAGTAAAGACTTTTCCAATAAATGCAGGAAAATTAGTTGCAATACTTCATAGAACTGATGCTGAAGAATTAGGATTAATTGCAGGGGATAGAGTAGAAATTATTAACAAAAATAATCAAAAAAAGTGCGTTGCGGTAGTAGATATTTCTAATTATTCAGTTGTTGTTGATCAAATAGGATTATTTGAAGAAGGAATAGAAAAACTTGGAGTAAAAAATGGGAGTAAAGTTAATGTCACTCCAACAGGACAATTAAAGAGCCTTGATTATATTAAAAAGAAAATGAATGGAGAAAAATTAAACCAAGAAGAAATCAGCACTATTGTTAAAGATATTTCTGATGAGAGACTAAGTGATATTGAGTCAACTGCTTTTATCAGCGCGATTTATATGAAGGGAATGGATATTGATGAAACAATTTCAATGACAAAAGCATTGATTAATGATGGAAATAAATTAGAATTCAAAAAAGGAATTGTAGTTGATAAGCATAGTGTAGGAGGAGTGAATGGGAGAGCAACAATGATAATCACCCCAATAATTGCTTCAACTGGTTTATTAATGCCAAAAACTAGTTCAAGGAGTATTACTAGTGCAGCTGGAACCGCTGACTCAATGGAAGTACTTGCAGAAGTTTGTCTTGACACTGAAAAGATAAGAAAAATTACTGAAAATGTTGGAGGAGTAATTGCTTGGGGTGGAGCAGTTGATCTTGCACCAGCTGATGACAAAATAATAAAAATCGAGCACCCCCTCTCACTTGACCCAGAAGGACAAGTAATAGCATCAGTACTAGCAAAAAAAGCGAGTGTGGGAAGCAAATTTGTAGTTATTGATTTGCCTGTCGGAAGGTACGTTAAAATAAAAGACAAAGAAACTGCGATTAGAATGGCTAAAAAATTTGTTCAAGTAGGAAAAGAAGTCGGAATGAAAATAGAAGCTGTTATTACAAATGGGGAAGAACCATGCGGATTAGCATTCGGCTCAGCTCTTGAAGCAAAATATGCTCTTGAAGTACTTGAAGGAAAAAGATTTGATAATTTGGCTCAAAAGAGTTGCGAATTATCAGGAGCACTACTCGAAATGGTTGGAAAAGCCCAAAGTGGAAAAGGGTATGATATGGCTAAAGAAATACTTGATTCAGGTAAAGCACTTGAAAAATTCAAGGAAATAATTAAAGCCCAGGGCGGGAAAATTTATTCAAGCGAAAAAATCCAAAGCGCACCTTTTACTAAAGAATTCAAAGCAGGAGCTGATGGAGTAATTGATGAAATGAACACTAAACTACTAACAAGAATTGCAAGAATAGCTGGAGCTCCATCAAACAAAACTGCTGGATTAATGTTATACAAATTAGTTGGAGAAAAAGTTAAAGAAGGAGATTTATTATTTACAATACACGCAGAGAATAAAGATAAATTAATTGCTGCAGAGAAATTTGCTTTCAAAAACATTCCCTTCTCTTTTAAGAGAATAATAATACAAACAATTAGATGAAAAGAAAAGATTTAATAAAAAAATCGAGTTAGCGAGATTAGTTTATGAGAAAAAATTTAACTCTTAAAAACTAGTTTCTCTACATTACTTTTTAATCTTGATTCAATTACTGTCCAAGTAATTAAATACTTCAAGAAGTTCTTTTGGAGAAAGTAAATAAACTTTTTTTTGAGCATTCTTAAGAGAAACAATTTTTAAATTAACTTCACTTTCACTCCAACTAATTGACTTTGATAAAAACTCAATTGATTGCTTTAATGCTTTTTGCAAATCCTTATTCTTATGCCTAAAAATTTCTTTTAAGAAAATAAAGTACTCTTTAGAATTATTCTTATAATCAAAATCCATTTGAAGAATTGCACTCTGACAATTTGGAGCAGGGAAAAAACTTTGAGGCGTAATATTATCCTCAACAACAATTGTCTTTGAATTCAAATTAACCATTGCAGTCAAAGCCCCATACTCTGTAAAACCCTCAAAAGCAATTATTTTATCAACAAAACCCCTATCAAGAACCAAAATAGCACGAGTCAAATTGCTAGTTAAAATAATTTTTGTCACTAAAGCAGATGAAATATGATAAGGTGGTAAAGACGCAATTTTGTTAACACCTAATTTTTCTAAATCGACTTCCAAAACATCCCCAAAAATAAGTTCTAATTCTTTATTCTTAATTTCTTCACTAAACTTTTGACTCAACAACTCAAACATATTCTCGCCAAGTTCAACAGCAACTATTCTAGCCCCAACTTTTTTTGCCTCACTTAAAAGAATCTTAGTAAAAAAACCAGTTCCTGGCCCAACTTCAAGAACAACATCTCCTTTTTTTAGATTAATTTTTTTAGTTATAAAATAAAGAAGAGCTTCGTTAATACAAAAAAATTGGGACAATTTTTTTTCTGGACGAAAATGATTCTCAACCATTAAATCTTGTAATTCATCAAAAAGAGTCATAAAAATCACTTCATTTTTTTAATTAAAAAAAAATTTTAAAAATATTTGAAGGAATTTGATTCCTTCAAAAAAAATATCTTAGTACTAACTCTAGTATCTTCTAGAAGAATATCCTCTGTTTTGATTAGAAGAAAATCTATTAAATCTATTTTCTCTTGGCTCTGCAGGAGGGCGAACAAATAAATAATGCTTATCTTCAGGAACTTCAAGTTCTTCAACAATTCTTTTAACAATCATTTTTTGAGCATCACTAACACCCTTTACTCTTTGAGAAACTTCTTCAAAAGAAGAAAAAGGTTTTTTCTCTCTTTCATCAAGAATCAATAACATATTCTTTTTTCCCAAACCAGGGAGTAATTCAAGTTGGTGTCTATAAAGAGAAATTGCTCTAGAATTATTAAAGAAATTAATAAATTTTTCTTTTTGAGACAAAACTATTTGTTCAATTATATCCTCAAGTTCTGAAAGAGAATTTGAAGTCAAATCCTTATAAGCGATTCTTCCTTTAACCAACTCGATTTTTGGGCGATCATCCTTACCAACATAAACTTCTTCCCCAATAGTTAATCCAACACCAGTTTTTGGAACAACTTCAAGCAAAGTAAAAAATTCTTTACCAATTAATTGAGCTAAAGGCTCTGTTTTTGCAGCAGAAGACTTACCCGTAGGCATATAGTCCAATACAAACCCGTATTCTTCAGCAGTCATACCAAAATCGCCTCCAATAATAAATAATTATAATTTAACTCCTTTTAAATCGATTCTATTCAATTTAGAATAAAAAAGCTCCAAAAAAATAGGTTTACTAAAACTTTTCCTCAAACTTCTTCGTCAACTCAATTACACTCTTCAATTCTTCTTCAGAAGGAGCAACTCCTTTAGGAAGCATTAATTGTAATTGCTCAACTCTAGTAGGTACAGTATTAGCAATTTCAAATCTTAATAATTCAAGATCCTTTAAAAAATCAATTTTTTTTAAATCATCAAGCAAATCATTAGTCTGTTTTTCAGTTAATTTAGCAAACTTCTCAACATACTTAAAAGTCTGTTCTTGTTCATAATTAAGTTCCTTCTCACCCTTTCTTGCTTTTAGAACTTCTTTAACTTCAAAAAGCGTTGTAGGCTTCATTTCAATTAATTTAGAATTCATAAACACACCCAATTAAATTCATTTTAAACTAACTTCTTTAAATGTACTGGAGTAGTTACAACAGTCAAAGCTTGTCTACCCTTTAACAAACTAACTTCGTAAGCTTGGCCTCTCTTTTTAGAAACAATTCCAGTTAAACCATGAAAACTCTTATCAGGCAAACCAGAGTGATAACTAGAATCAATAACAACACAAACCTTATCTCCTAATGAAAACTCAGTCATAATATCATTAACACTAACTTTAGGAGTAGTCTTCTTAAATTTTCTTCTAGTTCGACCCCTCTTACCTGGCTTTCTTGGATTTCCTTGAATCTTCATTACAAATCACCGATTTTTAAAAAAAACTTGTATAATATAAATTGAGAAGCAAAGCTTTAAAAACGATTACCCTAAGGAATAAAAAATTAATAATTAATACCCAAATCTTTTTTCATAATCTTTGTGAGTAAACCATTCAATTACAATTGACATTATCTAAACTTTATCATGGCACAGAGTGTAAATTAACCTCCAACCATTAAGTAAATCATATTTCCAAAGATTATTTACTCCATAATTTTTGACACATTCTTTTGGCCACCGTTCTTTTGGAATTTGAATATATCTTCTTGGATTTTCTTCCAAATCATCTATTGCATGATTAATTAAAATGTAAAGTTCTTTTTCTTCAAAAGTTCCTTT
>JAQVQA010000005.1 GCA_028701835.1 Candidatus Iainarchaeum sp. | reverse complement strand
AACCCTCTTTGCATTTCCATTCACAAGTTCTTGAAGTATTTGAATTTGAGAGAACATTGATTAAATTATCAGTTGGTTTTAATCCAGTCCAATCCCCTTGATAAATTACTGCATTGCCATCAATCGGGCCCCTACAATAAGGAAATGTATTTAATTGAGGAAAAAAGCTTTCAGTCCAAACCCAATTATTATCCCAAGAAGGACTAGAGTTATAAACTTGGTGAGTATTTGGGTAAATCAATTTCGGGTCAGAAACAAAAGTACAATTAGGGGGGGCAGAACTATTTAAACAATACAAATTAGATGAATTATAGTTATTATTAACCTTTGCTACTATTGGAGAAGTTGTGTTTCCGCTCAAATTAGTAGCTGAAAAAGAATTAATGATAGAACCCCCCGAAGCAAAACCACCCAAACCCCCCGCATAAGGGGCAGTAATACTCATCAAACTATAAGAATTAATTATATTACTTCCTTGAATACTCCCAATCAATCCTCCTCCATATCCACTTGAATTTATTTTTCCTGTTGAAAAAGAGTTTTTTAAAGTTACTTTGTCCCAGGTTGTTCCAATAATTCCTCCTACTGTTGATAATACTCCATACATAGCGCCCTCATCAGTTCCAGTTAATTCTCCATCAAAATACAAATTAGTTAATTCAGTTGGACTGTATATGTTAACTCTCCCTATAAAACCACCAACATCAACAGCCCCAGTTATGTTTGCATCTTTCAAACCAATGTTTCTTAATTTTGCCCCATCAACAATACAAAACAAACCTACAAAGTCATTTGTTCCTGCAAGATTTCTTGAAACAGGGATATTAATGTACAAATTCTTTATTACTTTATAATTTCCGTCCAAACTACCTTTAAAATTTGAATATGCTCCCCCAATTGGAATAAAACCAGAGCCATTATTCCAATTAATTGTATCACTACAATCAATATCACTTCCCAGAATATAATGGGCATTCAAATTATTATTTATATTTTGGAGTTGAATGCAATTAGTAATAATAAAAGGATCACTAATAGTCCCTTCACCCATCATTTTTTTTAGAACTGGAAAACTATTTTCTGACCAAAACCAATTACCATCCCAAATAGGTGTGTTAATATACACTCCATAATTTTTTGAATAAAAATTATTAATTGAATTTGATTTAATGCAACCACTGCAAGAGGTAGCATTATCATCTAAAACGTCGAACCAATAACTATTAATTGGTAATAAAGAAGTAGAACCTATTAACCCGTCTATAGCATTAGTTCCAACAATTCTTCCCGTTGAAAAACAATTTTTTGTTGGATTAATTAAAGACTCACTAAATCCGATTAAGCCCCCTATATTGTTTGGTTCAGCAAATTCGTTATAATATCTACCTAATACATTTCCAGTGTTATATGAATTAATTAACACAGAATTTCCTTGTTGTCTTCCTATTAAACCTCCAACAATTCCTGCGCCGTTTATTAATCCATTTTTATTGTAAGTATTAATAATTGTTGAAGAATCAGAATTTGCTACTAATGAAGAAACAATATTCCATCCGGTGATTAAAGCATTTTCTAAACCCACGTTTTGTATTGAAGCATTTTGAGTTGATGCAAATAATGCTACTGAATCAAAATTAGGTCTATTAATTGTTAAATTAGATATTACAAAATTTTTTCCATTAAAAGTACCTGTAAAGGGGGATACATAATTGTTAAAATTATAATAACCAAAATGCCCTATTGGGTTAAAACCTTCTCCATTATTGTATAATGTGCCTCCAAGTCGTGTTTCATTATAACAGTTAATATCATTGCCTAAAATATATGCTTTTTCAAGATTGTTTATATTATGGACTTCTTGTAGTTCAATGCAATTAGTAATAATAAAAGGATCACTAATAGTCCCACTCCCTCCACTAAAAGCAAGGACAATTGTACTTAAAAAAAAGAAAATGAAAATAACTAAATTTAATTTATAATTCATTAAAAACTAATGTTTTCCAAGTATAAAAATTCTTCACAATAATTTAAAAAAAATATTTGTAATTAAAAAACTCTTTTTTAATTGTTTTGATTATTACTTCTAATTAGAGGTAATTAGTATGTTTCCGGGTGGAATGAATCCTAGACAAATGAGTGGAATGATGAAGCAATTTGGTATAAAAAACCAAGAAGTTGATGCAGAAGAAGTGATAATAAAACTAAAGAGTGGGAAAGTAATAAAAATAGTTGAACCCCAAGTTCAATTAATTGAAATGAAGGGAGTCAAGACTTATTCGCTAGCAGGTAGAGAAGTTATTGAAGAAGAGTATTCAAAAGAAGATGTGAGTATGGTTGCAGAACAAGCAGGGGTAAGTGAAGAAGAAGCAAAAAAAGCTTTGATAGAAACAAAAGGAGATATAGCTCAAGCGATACTAAAATTAAAAGAATAAATAAAATTGGACTAGGGTTTATTCAAACAATTATTTTTGTTCAAAAAAAATCCTAATTCACTTTTATTTTCATTTAATATTCTAGTTAAACATTATTGAATAATTGTTGGAATTACTCATTCTTGTTAACATCAGTTAATTCTTCATCACTAACTATGATGCCTTCATTAACATCAATTACTTGAGTCTCGAATTCTTGCATTAATCGCTCTTGAAGAGACTTATTCTCAAGTTCTATTAATTCAATTGAATTAATTAGAGAACCTTGAAGAGAAATTAAACCCTCTACAATAAGTTCGTCACCCGGTAGAGTATCAATGCTTGTTAAAGCAGACAAAACAGGGGTAGTGAATGAATAATTCCTGTCAATATTCAAATCAGGGTTATGAAGTATTACACTTTTTGGAACATTAATAGTCATGTGCTTCATTGCAACTTTTTCGGAAGAAGAGTCAAAAAAATCTAGTGAATAAATACTATTTACAATCTGACTGATGCTAGCATTCTTTTTTAATGTTACTTCAGCAAAGTAAATCCATTCTTTTGAAGAAATATCTTCTTTTTTGAATTGAGATGCAATATTATTCACTCCCTCAATTTTTTTAATTTCACTATCAATCATAACTTTATCTTCAATTGAAGTTGTTAAAGCAACTCTAAAAGAAGACAAGTCCTTAATTGCATTAGTGTCAAAAGAAAGGTTATAACTAAATAATGTTGCGTTGGGTTCAAAGTAATCCTCTTCACTAGGAATTATTGGATCACTTAAAGCAACGTAACCAACATAAGCAAAAAGACTAATTACCATTGTAACTGCAACAAAAATACCAAAATACTTTACCATTTTTTCTTGTTCCAACAAAAACACCCCTACTTGATTAAATTGATTAGTTTTGTAAAACCTTAAAAACCAGTCATTTTCTCTTTTTCCCATAAAGCCAACTTTAAAAAACCTAAACAATAAAGCAATTAATGATGAGTCAAAAGGGCTTTTGATTAATTCAATGTTAATGGGTGAGTAAAAAAATGGCTGAAAAGAAGAGAAAAATAGTGAAAGTAAATTTTGTTGGAAAAGAAGCACTAGAAGGAAAAGTGTTTGATACTACGAGTGAAGAAGAAGCAAAAAAAGCGGGTATACATGATGCTAGAAGAAAATACGAACCATTAACAATAATTACTGGTGAAAAAGAACTCCTCGAAAAAGTTGAGGATGTAATAGAACAAATGAAAGAAGGGGAAAAACAATTAGTTAAACTAATCTCAAATGAGGCATTTGGTGAAAGAAAACAAGAGCTAGTAAGAGTAATTCCAATAAAAAACTTTTTTGATCAAAAAATTAATCCTTTTCCTGGACTCGTTGTAAGAGTAGCTAATGCTATTGGAAAAGTGCAAAGTGTTACGAGTGGAAGAGTAAGAATAGATTTCAACCACCCTTTAGCAGGAAGAGACGTAGAATACCATGTTGAATTAGTAAAAGAAATAAAAGATAACAAAGAAGTTGCAGAAGCAATTTTTGAAAAATACTACGAAAGAATCCCAGGGTCAAAGAAAGAAATTACTCCAGGAGTTCTAACAGTAACCCTATCCAAAAACTTAATGAAAAACTTAGAACAAGTAAATAAATCAATTACTCAAATAGCAAAAGAATTTGGAGTAGAATTAAAATTCAAAGAAGAAGAAATGGTGGGAAGTGAAGTAGAGTTACCAAAAGAAATTAGTGAAGAAAACCACGTTCATACTAAAAATTGCAATCACGAACACTTGCATGAAAAAAAAGAACCCACTCAAGAAAATAATCATGCAACACAAGAAAGTGGTAGTAAAGAAAAAACAAAAAGCATTCACCAAATAGCTGACGAAGCAAAGCAAAAAACAAAAAAAGAATTTGAAATCTCAAAAGACAATTCAACAACAATACAAAGACCATTGAAAAAATAAATTTTTTTCCTTAAAACAATTAATAAAACTCAAGGGTTTTTTTTTAATCTAAACATTTATATTAGGTTAAATGTTATTGTATTTATGTTGAAAACCAAAAATTTTGTGTTTATTTTGTTAGTGTCCCTAACGCTATTGTTATTAGTCAGTGGTTGTATTTCTAAAAGTGACTCTGATTCTATTGATTCAAACAACGGATTTTATTCAAAACTAGTGGTAGGTGACGAGAATTATTCTATAAGTGGAGTTGTAATCAACAAAAAAAATGAATATGTTAAAGAAGTTGAAGTAAGTATTGGGAAATTGAAGACTATTACTAGTGAAGATGGGTCTTATTCAATTAATGCTAGTTTGAAAGGGAATGCTATAATTACTTTTTTTAAGGATGGTTTTGTTCCGATTCATAAGAGTGTTGAGCTTAATGGATTTGATTTAACTGTTAATACAATATTTTTTGAGGAAGAGGATTTTGTTAAAGTAAATGTTAATGAGCCTGTTAATGTTGAAATGAGAGGGGCTGGTCTTAGTGCTCCTGTTAATAGTTTTGTGGTAAAGGGAACTAATGAAAGAGCGATTGATGTTGGGATTTCTTTAACTCCTTTTGATCCAACTAGTGAAGAAGAAATACAAGCTTTTCCTGGGGATTTTGAAGGAGAGTTAAAAACTGGTGAAGTGATTCCTTTTGAATCATTTGGATTTGCGAAAGTACAAGCGGAAAATTCTAAAGGAGAAAAACTTGATCTTGCAAAGGGAAAAAAAGCAACTCTAAAAATACCAATAAGCACAAATCAAATAGAATCTTCCCCTAGTGAGATTCCTTTTTGGTATTTTGATGAAGTAAAAGGAATGTGGGTTGAGAAAGGAATTGCAAAAAAAACTTGTAGTGAAAATGAATGTTATTATGAAGGAGAGATTGATACAATTGCTTCATGGTGGAATTGCGATGCAGGAATAGGAAATAGTGGGGGAATGAGTTTCTCTGGATTTTTTGGAAGTACTTTTTTTAAGTGTGTTCAAAACCCACTCGCTTGTATAAAAGATTGGGCTAAAACCAAATATAATTCCATGAAAGACCGCGCAAAAGAAATTTGGGAAAAGATGAAGAATAATACAAAAGAAGCTTATGATAAAGCAAAAGACTTTTTTAAGGAACAAAAAGAACAAGAAAAAAACAAAGCTAAAGAAATGGCGGATAATGCAAGAAATATTTTAAATTCAGGGGATTATGATGGGAGTTTTGTTGCAAGTACAGATTCTGATGGGAAATTAAATTTGCAATACACTGGTCCGCTAGAATCAATGAGTGACTTGGCTGATTGTGCAGGGGATCTTCAGAAATTGTTTCCTGATGCATCTTCAAAAGACATTTTTAGAATGATGAGAAATAGCACTTTTTATGGTGAACATAATGGATTGCCACCAGGTTTTTTAAATCCTAATCTTGGTGACGATATCAACCCGCTAATGGCTGCGCTTTTTAATGGAGGAGAATTACAGCATGAAGTAAAATTAACTAATCCTGACGGGGGATTGTTTTTGAATTCAAATGACAGGTCTTTATCTGAAAACGGATTTAATTTTGATGCAGTTCATTATTTAGTTGGGGTTGATTCAACTTATAGTAAATTATCTAATGGTTTGACTAACATGGCAAGATTTGTTATTCCTGGATTTAGTGGAAATGTTTCTTCTTTTCAATCAGTAATAGATTTTACAGATTCTTCAGGGGCGTTGCTTTTAGGCATAGATAATCCTTTAGGTCAAGCAAATCCTAGTGATTTAAGGGGAAATGTTCTTGCAACTTACTCTACTTCAATTTCTGGTTCTGCAGAAGATATTATTCGCCAAACTCAAGAAAATTTTTCTGAAGTAGTTGCTCCGGTTAATGTTTATGAAAACTTAATTTATAATCCAATTGTAAATGATGCTCCTATTAGAGGTATTCCTTTAAACCAAGTTATCTCTGAAGTAGGTCAAACTGTTTATAATGATTTTTCTGATTGGGCTCGTAATTTTCACTTTGAAAAAGATTTGAATGAATCAAAGAAGTGTTATTATTTTTCACAAAACGAAATTAGTGAAAAAGAAAATTTTAATGATTTTTGGGTTAATCCAAGAACTGGTGAATTGAAATTAAGTATAGCTGAGGGACTATTGAGTTATTCTCAATTTGATGAGGATATCAATAATAGAAATGCTTATCCATTCTCAGTTCTAAGTCAAGAAGCATCAAATCTTTTATACTCTGACAATAGATTGGGTTATATAATTCAATCAGAAAAAAAAGGAGTGTTTTTTGATTATGATTCGAACAAACTAAACAACATATTCTTTGTTTTTGATCAGAATTATTATATGAAGTATGAATTTTATTATGAAGGAAATGAGTTAAAGAAAATTAGTAATTCATTTGCTAACCCTTTAATAGAATTAACTACTTCAATACAATTTGAATATAATGACAAGGGGTTGCTTAAAGGGATCAAAAATGATGAAGGTGAATTTGAATTTGAATATGATGATCTTAATAGGGTATTTACTCAAAAAATAAAATATGGTAAAGAATTAACTTACTCAATCAAATATATTTATGGTAAAGAAGTTACAACAATAGAAGAGTATTATGGAGATTTTGAAATTCTTTTTAAAACAATAAATAGAGATTATTCTACAACCCTTGTTAATGAAAATGTGGAAGAGAATATTTCAATGAATGAATTAATATATTTAAAAGAATTTATTTTATTCCAAGAAAGTGAATCTAGTTCAATTGATTCAAATTATTTTTTGACAGCAGTAGTGAAAGGAAAAGACTATGCTTCGATTTCAAAAAAGTATTTCTACCCTTTCCAAGATAATTCATTTGAATTGTTTGGCAAACCAAATGGAAAAGCAGTTTTTTACTTTTTGGCACAAAAAAAAGCTTTTTTTGAAGAGACTTTAATTGATGTGCCTAGTGTTGGTGAATCAATAAACATTAGTTTGGATTACGCTTTTGTTTTTGTTCCAATAGAAATAAACTCTGACTATAATAAAAACACAATTCATGTTCAAATAGATTCTATTATTGGAGCCTTTATGGTTTTAGATAAAAATGATGGGTTGATGATTGGGTTAAGGCCTAATGAATCAAAAGAAATTAATTTTTCTGCAGGATTAGTTGAAAAAACCCTGAAAATAGATCCTTTAAAAGCAGGGGAAATGATTTTGACAGAAAAAATAGAGTTAGATTTGTTAAAAAATTCAAATTATTATAAGGTTTTTGATTGTAACGGGCATTATGCTTACATAAAACGAGCTGATAGTGTTACGTGGAGGGAATTGTATTTTGATGGAGTAAAAGTGGATGAGGGAAATATTACAGAGTTAACAATTTTTGATAATCATTATGCATATGTAAAAGATGATAAATATGATTTGAAGGGGAATGAATGTGAAGAATTTAGAGGGGAGTGTAAAAATAGAAAAATGGTTTTTTATGATGGTAATAAATTTGGTTTGGGTGAACATCCGCAACTTTGGGGGAATCATATTGGTTATTGCAAGGCAGATTATTCTTTTGGTTATGATGAGAATGTTTTTTCTGATGCTGATTGTATGATTAAAACCGATTTTACGATATCTCATAATAATTATGCTTACAAAACAAAAGATGGTTCAATAGTTTGGAATGGTGAAAAAATAGTTGATTCAAAAAAAGAGGGGGCTATGAAAATTGACTGGATTGATGGGAATAACCTTATAACCCAACTCCCGGATGTTAGTTATTTTGATGTTAATGGTTTTAACAAAGTTTTCAAAAACGGTAAACTAGTTCAAAGCGGAAAAGGGCAAGATTCTTTCTTTTCTTCAATTGGAACGATTTGGGTTGAGGAAAAGAACAGTTATTTATATAAAAATGGTGAAAGAGTAGATTATTATAATCCTTCTTTAGACTATACTTTCTTTGGTGAAAATAACTTAGTTTTTGAAAATTTAGGTTTTGCAGTAGCTAATTTTACGAGCTTTTTTTTAGGGAATAATTTGATTTTTAATGGAAAATTATTGAATTTATTTAATGATATTAAAGTCTCTTTTAATGAAACTATCCTTTTTGATAATCATCACATTGTTACAACAGACGAAGGGGTTTTTGTTGATGGGGTAAGAGTATTTAATGAAGAGCTTAATGAAGTAAAATTGTTTGAGGATAATTGGATTGGACGTGGAAAAAATTCAAATGAAATATATTTTAATGGAAAGAAAGTAGGAGAAAGAATCCAAGGCCGTGATTTTGTTATTTTTAAGAATAATTATGCATTTGGGTCAGCGGATGGTTTAGTGTATAATGGAAGAATAATAGATGATTCAAAACAAGTTAGAGATATTTCTTTATTTGGGGATAATATTTATTGGGAAGATTTTACTCAAGAAGGCGGAATTGGTTATTATATTAATGGAGAATTAATAGGGGTTTCAAACGAAGTTATGGAAGTTAATCTTTGGCCTTCACTTAATGCTTGGCAAAACAACAACATTAACCACCAATATGGTAATATGAATCCTACTAATAGTAAATTAATGCAACACACAATGAATAATTTCCTTAATTCTTGGGATTATTGCATGAAGTACCCTAGCGAAATTAGTGAATAAAAACAATTTTTTAATCCAGAGGGAACTATTATTAACCTCAAAATTCTTCTTTAATTAACATTTAGTTATTTAATTTTTTGAGGGTTTTTGAGAATGGCTAGTTATGAGGATTTTGTAGACCTTGGTTATAAACCAAATAATAAGGATGTACTCGCTTCTTTTAAAGTAAAAGTTCCTAGTTGGGAGACTCCAGAGAGAGCATTTGGGGCGATTGCTAGTGAATCGAGTGTTGGTACTTGGAGTGATATTGATATTTGGGCAAAGTACCCTCATGTAAAAAAAGTTGCTGGCAAAGTTTATAGTATAGAGAATCATGGGGAATATTTTTGGATAAAAATAGCTTACCCTGAAGACCACTTTGAACAAAAAAATCCTTCCCAAATACTAGCTTCAATTGCAGGGAATGTATTTGGGATGAAAGCAGTTGATTCACTCAAGTTACAAGATATTCAATTCACTAAAGACATTATTAAACAATACAAGGGGCCTGCATTTGGAGTGAATGGGGTTAGAAAAATATTTAATGTTACAAAAAGGCCTTTAATGCTTAGTGTTGCAAAACCCAAAGTAGGTATGACTACAGAAGAACATGCTAAAGTAGGGTATGATATTTGGACAGGTGGTCTTGATTTATTAAAAGATGATGAGAATTTAACTAACCAAAAATTTAATCCCTTTAAAAAAAGAGTAGAGAATACGTTAAAAATGAGGGAAAAAGCCCAGAAAGTAACTGGAGAAAAAAAATCTTATTTAATTAATGTGAGTGCTCCTACTGTTCAAGAAATGATTGAGAGAGCAAATTATGTAAAAAAAATGGGTGGAGAGTATGTAATGATTGATGTTATTACTTCGGGTTGGACTGCAACAAATTCTCTTAGAGAAGAGTGTAAAGATTTGGGGCTTGCGATTCATGCTCATAGAGCGATGCATGCTTCATTCACTAGGAGTAATAACCATGGATTCTCGATGAATTGCGTGTCAAAATTGTCAAGACTAATTGGAGTAGACCAATTACATATAGGCACTGCTTACGGAAAGTTAGTTAGTCCAAAGGAAGAAGTTCTTCAATGCCAAAACGAATTAACTCAAAGCAAGACAAAACAAAATGTGTTAGAGCATTGCTTTGAACAAGATTGGGGTAAAATAAAACCAGTATTCCCTGTTTCAAGTGGAGGACTACACCCAGGTATAGTTGATAAAATATTTAATTTACTTGGAACAAACATAATGATTCAACTTGGTGGGGGAGTACACGGACACCCAAAAGGGAGTCATGCTGGAGCAGTCGCAATGAGAGCAAGTATAGAAGCTTATTTGGATAAGATAAGCGTAGAAGAAAAAGCAAAGAATTGCCCCGAGTTAAAAGAAGCATTAAAGACTTGGGGACACTCTCTTCCAAAGTAGAGAATAACAAAAAAATTTTTTTTAACTAGTTTGGATTCCTTTAAGATAAAGTTTATTAACAAAAAAGTATTTGACTTGTGCATAAAAGAAAAATTCGGTGATTAAGAATGAGTTTGAGTTCACTAACATTTGGAAGTTCAAATAGTATTAATTCTTCTTCGCATAGTGGTGGGAGAGTAAAAGTAGTAAAGTCAGAGAAGTTTGTAGGGATGGAAGCTGTTTGTGTTATTGCAAGGTTAGTTGAGGGGGCAGTTGCAAAAAAAATGAGGGTAAAGGGAAAAAATAAATCTATGGTGATTAGTG
Source organism: Candidatus Iainarchaeum sp. (assembly GCA_028701835.1). Classification (GTDB taxonomy): domain Archaea; phylum Iainarchaeota; class Iainarchaeia; order Iainarchaeales; family JAAZKV01; genus JAAZKV01. Next base: position 24,285 of record JAQVQA010000005.1, on the reverse strand, counting down.
TAGAATCAAAATCAGGTGATGGGGTTTGCACAAAAAACGGGGCACAAGTTGTTTTAATGATTGAAGGAATAAACAAAGAAGATTATCCTACTGGAGTAGAAATTTGTTTTGAAAAATGTGAAGAAGAAGCATGCAAACCAAAGGGAAGAATAATAATTGCTTAATTAATAATTGTTCAAATAAATGAATTTTGAAAAATTATGTTTTATATATTAAAAAAATTTATTCTCTAACTTTTTTAGAACTTTTCAATTCGTACTTCTTTACTTTACTCTTTATTAAATCCAAAGTTTTTTTACTAGGTTTAATTTTAGAATTAATCAAAGCTTCTTTTAAAGTACAAGAATTTCCTCCATAATTGTGTCCAGGCCAAAGAACAATTTTTTTATTTAATGAAGATAAAAAATTTAAAGAATTTTTTAAGTCAATTTCGTTTCCCCCATAAGTAGTTGTTCCAATCCCTCTACAAAAAAGAGTGTCTCCGGAGAATAAATTATTTTCTAATAAATAAACAACACTATCTTTAGTGTGTCCAGGCAAGTGAATTAATTTAATTATAAATTCATTAATTTTGATTGATTCTTCTTCACCAACTAATCCTTTTTTTGGAATAATTGCTTTAACGTTTGAAAAATAATTCAAATTTTCAGAATGGTCGGGGTGAGAGTGAGTCAAAAGAACTAATACTATTTTTAGGTTATTATTATTTATTTCTTTAAGTATTTTGTTCAAGTCGCCAGTTGGATCAATTAGAATTGATTCGTTATTTTTTCCAATTATTAAATAACTAAAATTGTTATCAAAACCATTGACGGGGATTTGTATTACTTTCATGAAAATATACTCAAAACAAACTTTATTAACTCTTCTAGAGAAGAATTAATTGTGATTAATTCATGGTTAAAAAACAATTAAAGAAAAAAAATAGTGTAAAAAAAATAGTTAAGGAAAACTCAAAAAAGAGTGAAAAAAAAGTTTTGAAAAAAGAGTCAAAAAAGTTGTATCGAAATCAAAACAAGAAAGTTCTTTTAGGAGTACTAGCAGGAATTGCGGATTATTTAAGTTATGATCCAACAATAATTAGATTAGTTTTCATATTATTGACTTTAGTAACAGGGATACTTCCAGGAATATTAGTGTACATTTTAGCAGTAATACTTATTCCAAAAAAAGTGTTCTAAATTTTTTTCCTTAAAAAAAGAAGAAAAAATGAATATTTTAAAGACTTCCTTAAAAGAATATTCCTATTAAAGAAGCAAAGCTCCTTTAATAAAGTGTATGCCCAGTTCGTCCAGTGGTCTAGGATACGCCCCTGTCAGAGCTTTGTTAAGGCTCGCAAAAGCAATGCACTCGCTAACGCGAGGCAGAGTAAATTTAGCGAGACTTTTTGCTACTGTTCGGGCGTGACTCGGGTTCGAATCCCGGACTGGGCGTTTAACATTATTTGTTGGACGCTTTGTTTTTTTAAATACCTTATTTTAGTTTTTTGCATGCAATTATTTTAGTTTTAAAATTAGTTATTGATTTTTTAATAATAAATTTTTTTTAAGCTTCAATCATTTTCTTCATATCAACTTTTCTTACAACTATTTGTAAAGAACCCGCTGTTTTACCATTCAACAATTCTCCTGTTATTGGAGTAAAACCAGAGCTTGATACAAGGGCATTCATTTTTATTCTAACTTCCCCGCCTTTAATATCAATTTTTCCACTCAAAGCATTAACCTCAAATTCTCTTTTATAATTAATTTTTTCAACGGTTCCTCGTTGCCCGTGTGAAATAATATCAAAGTGCTTTATAGCTCCTTTAGCAGATATAATCATTCCGTAAGTAATTTCATTCTCTTTAGCAAAAGTTTCTAAAGCAGGGAAAATCTCTTCATTATCATCAAGGATAACAGTATAGTTTGTACTCATAACTTAATACACGAAACAACTGTTTAAATACCTTAACTTTTAGCCCGTTTTAAGCCAAAAAAAGGTTTTTTTCAAGGTTTAATTAGTTAAAAAAATTGATTTTTTTTTTAGTTAAAATACAAGAAGGGAAAATTAATTTAATTTTCCCAAGGAGCTTTTTCATTCGAATCAGAAATAATTCTGGCTCTTGCGTGTTCGGACTCAACACTCCTATACTTTCCCCTCAAACTCCTAATAACCTCGTCAATATCCTTAATATCATCTTTCAAAGACTCCTCTTCCCCAGGGCCAAGCAAATTCAATTTTCTTCTCCTCTCAAGAATCTTCTCAAGATTAGCCTTTTCTCTCAAAGCCTTTTCATACTCATACTTTAACTCTTCAACATCACTCATTCTAGCCATTTTAATCCACCCAAAAAATTCTAAAAACACTACTAACTAACAATGAGTAAACTCTTTAAAAATAGATATTTTGAATAAAGAAACTAATTTTAATAAATTTTTAGAATTTTTTTATATAATAAAAAATGATTTTTGTTTTTTGAATAATTATTTTTTTTAAGAAGCTTTTTAAATTATAATTAAAAGTTATTTAGTAGTTGGTTTGATGCGTAGGACACACACTTGTGGGGAATTGAATTCGTCTAATTCTGGTTTGAATGTGGTTCTTGAAGGATGGGCGGATACTATTAGAAACCACGGTAATATTACTTTCATTGATTTAAGGGACAGGTATGGAGTAACTCAAGTAGTTATAGATTCTTCAAAGAGTGAAGATATAGCTAGGGTAACAAAATCAATTAGAAAAGAATTTGTAATTCACATTGAGGGTAGTGTTAGGGCTAGGCCGACTGGAACAGAGAATAAAGAATTAATTACTGGTGGAATTGAAGTTAGTGCTGAAAAAATTTTTGTAGTAGGTTCTTCCCTTCCTCTCCCAATTGATTTGAATGGGAGAACAGAAACTAATGAGGACTTGTCTTTAAAGTACAGGTACCTTGCTTTAAGAGCAAACAATTTACAAAAAAACATTGCTTTGCGACACAAAATAACAAAAGCTTTTAGAGATTATTATGATGAAGAAGGTTTTTTTGAAATAGAGACTCCAATAATGGCTAAGAGTACTCCTGAAGGTTCAAGAGATTATCTTATTCCAAGTAGAGTAAATCCAGGAAAATTTTATGCACTCCCCCAAAGTCCCCAAATATTCAAGCAATTACTAATGTTATCAGGTTTTGACAAGTACTACCAAATAGCTAGGTGTTTTAGGGATGAGGATTTAAGAGCCGATAGACAACCAGAATTTACTCAAGTTGATTGGGAAATGAGTTTTGTTGACAGAGATGATTTGCTTGATGTGGGGGAGAGGGCAATTCAAAGAGTAGTGAAAGATGTTTTGGGTGTTGACATTAAAGTCCCTCTAAAAAGAATTTCTCACTCTGAAGCGTTTGAGAGATTTGGTGTTGATAAACCTGACACTAGATTTGGATTAGAATTAATTGACTTAACAAGTATTTTATCTAAAGGAGAATTTAACGCATTTAATGCAGTTGCAAGTGAAGGCGGTGTAATTAAAGCAATTAATATTGAAGGTAAAGCAGAGTTTTCAAGAAAAGATATTTCTGAATTAGAAGAATTCGTAAAAATATACAAAGCGAAGGGTTTAGCTTACTTAAAGTATGTTAATGGGACTTTTGAGGGTTCAATAACCAAGTTCTTTAAACCAAGTGTTCTTGAAGAATTGAAAAACAAAGTGAATCCAAAGGAGAATGATTTAATTGTAATAGTTGCAGGAAAATATAATATAGTTAGTGCGGCTCTTGGGAATATGCGAAACTTACTCGCAAAAAAACTTAGTTTAGTAAAACCAAATACTTGGGACTTTTTATGGGTAGTTGATTTCCCTATGTTTGAAATTGATGAAGAAACAAATCAATTAACTTACGCTCACAATCCATTCTCAATGGTGCGAGAAGAAGACAAAGAGTTACTTGATAAAGATCCTCTAAAAGCAATTAGTGGTTCCTTTGACATGGTGTTAAACGGAATAGAACTTGGAAGCGGTTGTATTAGAATAACTAACCCTGATTTGCAAAGAAAAGTATTCAAAATGATTGGATTAAGTGAAGAAGAAATAGAATCAAGATTTGGATTTATTCTAAACGCGTACAATTATGGGGCTCCAGTGCATGGCGGATTCGCATTCGGTTTAGATAGATTAGTAATGATAATGCTTGGAGCAGGAAGTATTAGAGAAGTACTAGCTTTCCCAAAAAACAAATCAGGAGTATCTTTAATGGATGATGCCCCAAGTAGTGTAAGTGAAAAACAACTAAAAGAATTACACATAGCACTAGACTTGCCAAAAGAATAATTATGATTGATTAGGATTATTCGTTCTTTTACCAAGCAAAACACAGGTATTAAATACAAAAAGAGTGTATTATAATAAGTTGATTATTAGTGGATAAAAAGTTAACCATATTATTAGTTATTTCTCTAGCACTACTACTAGCAGTACCTTCTTTTGCGGACTTAAATGAAACCTCTGACACTAATGATTCTAAAGATTCTAATTCTTTTAACCAAATAGTTGGAAATGATAGGGATGAACATGGTTGCATTCCTTCAGCAGGTTATACTTGGTGTGAAGAGAAACAAAAATGCTTAAGAATATGGGAAGAAAAATGTGATTCAAACGAAGATGTTGTTTCAAACATAGTTAAAGCACCGGATTGCATTTGTACAATGGAATATGCTCCTGTTTGTGGAGTGAACGGAAAAACTTATGGTAATAAGTGTATAGCTAACTGCGAAAAAGTAGAAATTGCTTATGTTGGCGAGTGTAAAGATAGTGACTCTAATAACAACTACCTTGATAGTAATGACAATAATTATGATGAAAATTATGATGAAAATTATAATGAAAATTATGATGAAAATTATGATGAAAATTATGGCGGAAATAATAATTTGGATTCTAATTTTGATTTAAATAATAATTCAGAGTGCGAAAAATACGTTAAACCGATTTGTGATTTGAATCAAGTACTAATAGAAAAGATTGATGAAAAAGGGTGCAAAAAACCGGTTTGTGTTATAATAGTTAATGAGTATAATACTGCAAGCGCAGAATATTCTAATCAAAATTCTAATTCAGGTTTTTATTTAGGGGCGAATTGGGTTTGTTCAAACAAAGAAGTTTATAAAGAAAGATTAGAAAAGTGCATGCCTCTAGCTTATTGGAAAGAAAAGGCAAGGCAAATATGCGCTCAATTCACAGAAGAAAAGTGCTACACTAATGACAATAATTCAAGTGAAACAAGATCAAATGCGTACGGAGTAAAAGTTAATTTAGATTTTAATACTTGTATAAGTTTAGCGTCGAGTGTAGAAAATATAGAATTCATTAACCCTTGTAGACCAAATTGCAAAATAATAATTGATGAAGAGGGGTGTAAAAATATTTCTTGTGACAATGGAGAAAATGCAAGGTACTGTGAAAATGAATGCAAGAAACAAACTCTTGAAGAAATAAAGTTAATTAAAGAAAAGTGCTTAAGTTTGGGTGGAGAAGTGATAGTAAAAGAATATGCTAACAATTGTCTAAATTATGTTTGTAATATAAACAACTATAATTCAACTGATTTAAATTATTCTGACTCTAATTTTGATTCAACAATAAAACCAAATAAAGACAAAAATGGTTATATTAAAGAAGAGAAATGCATTTCCTTAAACGAATTACCTCAATCAAAATACATTGCTTGTGAAGAAAGGGGAGGGAAATTGTTAATTAAAACAAACTCTGATAATTGTGTTGTGTTAGTGGAGTGTATTGGTGAAAATAAAACTAGTGATTCAAATAAAATAAATAAAGAAATTTTGAGTGATTCAACAAAATTGTTGGAATTAGCTTTAAAATTAGAGGAACTAAAAATTGAGTTAAGTAAAATAAGCTTGAAAATAAAAGGAGTTTCTAATTATTATGAAGGGATAAATGATTTTAATTATGCTCTAAAATTTAAGGAATCCTTAGATTTATTATCAAATGCTTCAATTGAAATAGATGCTGTGAAAGAGATAATTAAAAATAAGGTAAATAATTTTAGTGAAGAAGATGCTTTAATAGTTAAAGAGAAAATAAGTGAATTAAAGAAAAATTCAATTGAAAAAGTATTAATTAAATTATTGGATTAATAATGGAAAAGGAGTTGGTTTAAATGAAAAAATTTTTTGGATTGTTAATTGTATTAATAATTTTCTTTTCTTTATTTGGTTGTGTAAATGAGAGTGATTCAACTGATGAAAATACTCCTCCCTTGTTGACAAACCAAAGTGAAGTTGATTTAGTAACAAGTGATATTGGAACTGATTTGAGTGGCATAAATAATACTCTTGAAGATATTGATTCGGTTCTCTCCGAGTAAATATTGTTATTATTCAAAAACGCTTAATTTATATTTCTTTTAATTAACTCAATATACTTATGAGAAGCACTTTTTTCCCCAAAGAATTTATTGAAAAATATTCTATTTTCTTAGGAAATGAGTGGGAAGAATTTTTTAAAACAATTAAAACAAAACAACCAAAATCATTTTGGGTAAATACAAACAAAACGACTATTTCTGATGCAATTAACTCTCTTAAAAAAAATTCAATTAAATTTACTCCCCTGCTGTTTCACCCCCAAGCATTTAAAATAGAGTGCAACACACCAGGGCAATTAGAAGAATATAAAAAAGGGTTAATTTCGATTCAAGAAAAAGCAGCAATGATTCCTGTTGTTGTGCTAAACCCTACAAAAGAAGATTATGTTCTTGATGCTTGTGCAGCTCCAGGAATGAAAACAATTCAATTAAGCAACTTAGCTAAAAAAGTTTTTGCAACAGAACTGAACTCAAAAAGATTTGAAATATTAAAAAAAACAATTGCAAGATTTGATTTAAAAAATGTTGAAGCAAAAAGAATTGATTTTAGGAATTTAAAAAGAAACAAGAGGTTTGATAAAATATTACTTGACGTGGTTTGCTCAAGTGAAGGTTTGGTTAGAAAAAAAAGAGAAGCTTTAGTTGGTTGGTCACAAAATTTAGTTAAAAGAAAAGCCCATGACCAAAAACACATGATAGTGCGAGCATTTGATTATCTAAAAGAAGGGGGAGTAATGGTATACTCTACATGCTCTTTTGCAATAGAGGAAAATGAAGAAGTAATTAATTATTTAATATCCCAAAGAAAAAACGTGGTTATTGAAAGAATTAATTTAGAAGGAGTAAAAATAAGGGGTAATAATTATTGCAAAAATTGTGTGCGGTTATACCCTCAAGATAATGACACTCAACAATTCTTTCTTGCTAGAATAAAAAAAGAAAAAAATTAATGCAAATCAAAAAAATAAGTAATAAAATATTTTTAATTATTTTATGATAACTGTGTTTTTAAAATTAAAATAATTTTAAGGAATTATTTCACAACAATTATATTTTAAGAAATCAAAATCTTTTTTCTTAATAACTTTATTTTTCAACAAAACCTCTACTTCTGGTTGAATTCTCTTCATTTCAGAAATTAAATGTTTAATTGAATCACAAATTTCATTAACACCTTTCTTTGGCCAAGCAGGGTAAAGGTTAGAATAAAGACATCTGCCCCCGCATAACTCAAACTCACTACACTTTGTGCAAGGAGAAGAACAAGTTAGTTTAAAACTAAGGTTCTTAGGGTTAGTTGAATTAATATCTCCTAAGTATTTCTCATTAATTCCTTGCATTATTGGGCAAGCACTAATCTTGCCGTTAGAAATAATAGTAAAATTGCTTACCCCTGAACCGCATCGTAAATAAAATTTATTTCCAAAAATAAGTGAATTCATTAAACCTAAAAAAGGGTAAAGCCTCAAAACCCTTCCTTTCTTCATTTCACTAACCCAAAAATCAGTTAATTTTGTAATATCTAAATTATACTCTCTAATCCAATTAGAAAAATTTCTTTTCTTATAATCATGCCACATATTTGCATCGAGTTGCCAATGAATTGAATTAAAAGAAAAACCATTTTCGTCCTTTGGATTAATTAAATCCATTATGTCTTCAAAAAAATGAGTTGGTTCTTCAATAGTCATTCGAGCAATAATCTCTTTTTTGAATCCATTAGACTTAACCAATTTAACATTATTAATAACTTTCTCCCAAGTTCCTTCCCCTCTATTTTTATTAGTAGTAATTCTTCCTCCGTCAATCGAAACTAGAATAGTATGAAACCTATTAACATATTTTTTTGGTAACTTGTCAAGAAGAGTAGCATTAGTTTGAATCAAGAAATTATCAACGGTTTTGTACTTTTCTTGAGCATCCATTGTTTGCTTAATAAAATCAATGTTTAGCAAGGGTTCCCCGCCATAAAAAATAATTGAAACAGGCTTATCCTTATCCTTTTTCAAAAAAGAATTTAATTGTGCTTGAGTAAATTGAGGTTTGCTAGGAACAGATTCGAACTTAATTTTGCTTTCTGGTTCCTGAAAAGATTTTCCACAACAATACTCACAACACAAGTTACAATCCGGAGTAGTAATTAAATGATAAATCATAAAAATTATTTAAAACAGAAGACTTTTATTCATTCTAGTTAAGAAAAATCAGAGGTGTTTTTTGGTTTAATTCAATCAAATTTTTTTGAAAAATTAATTCCTCTAAAGTACTTACTCAAACCTTGGTTGCCATCCATATTCTCTTTTTTTGAAAGATTTCTGTAAGATAAAACTTTTTGTTTTCTCAAAACAATTGGTAATTTAGAACTAATTCCATTCCCTCCAATGCAACCCCCATTACAAAACAATACATCAAAAAAAACTTTATCCAATTTTTTTTCAAAAACTCTTTGAATTTGATTAAAACCATCACAAGAAACCATTTCACTTTCACTCAAAATACCTTTTTTGTTAAGAGTTGCTCCCAGCCCCCCTGAAAGAGGATAAATTTTTGTGTAATCATTGTAAAAAGAATCAAATTTGTGACTAACACTCAATTTTTTTGGCTTCTCTTTAGCAAGGATTTGCTTTAATTCAGAAAAAGTTATTACTGCATCAATTAATTGCTTTCCATTATAAAAAGATTTTTTTGCTTCAACTTTTTTTGCACTACAAGGAGAAACAAAAACTATTTTGTGTTTAGGATAATTCTTTTTCAAAACTTTACTCATTGCAACCATTGGGGAGTCAAAAGGAAGAAGAAATCTTTTCAAATAAGGGTACTTGTTTTTTACTAGCTCTACTGTAGAAGGACAAACACTAGCAATAAATTTTTCTTGCTTTTCTTTATTCTCTTTAATATATGATCTATAACAAGAATTCACTATCTTTGCTCCAAAAGTTAATTCAGTTACCTTATCAAAACCAAGCCCCTTCATTAAAGGACAAAAATCCTTATAATCAAAATCAACTACAAAAGAAGGAGCACTCATTAGAATAACTTTACTAGCCCCTCTTTTTTTTGATTCTTTTAATAATCTGAGAACAAGTAACTGATCTTCTGAATAAGCGAATCCAAAAAAATTAGGTAAACCAAAGTCCATTACACTAAAAATAAATTAAAAGAAGTAAATAAACCTTCTCTTTAACCAAATTAATTATTAATCCTCTTAACAAACTTAAACACTTTATCATTAGGTCTTACTCTCTCACTAACTTTAACCCCTATTGCATTATCCTTACTTGCACTAAAAACAACTTTATTATTTATTTCCATTGAATCAACTTTTTGTTGAATGAAAGTAGTTACTCCCTCAATAGTAATTGTGTCCCCAACGCTAAGTGAATCAAATAACTTAATTTCAGCAACCCCTACTTTAACATAATATTTTGTTACAATTCCAACTTGAACCCTTTTTTGGGTCTGAAAACTACCTTGGCCCTTAGCAAGATCTTTCCCACTAGGTTTATCAAAAAAGAATCCATTCGAAAAACCCCTATTATATACTTTAGATAATTCATTATTCCACTCACTAATCTTTTCTTTTGAAAAAGTCTTGTCAAAAACAGAGTCAATTCCTTCCCTATAACACTTAGTTGTTGCAAAAACATAATCAGCTGGTTTAGTCCTACCCTCAATTTTAATTGAATCAATTCCTGAATTAATTATTTTATCCAAAAAATCAATTGATTTTAAGTCCTTTGCAGAAAGAATAGTATCTCCTTGCAAATAAACTTCTTTCTTCTCATAATCTGGTTTAGCTCCATCAAGGAAAAAAGCTCTCCTACAAGGTTGAAGACACTCACCCCTATTAGCACTCCTTCCAAAAAGTTCATGACTCAAAAAACACCTACCACTAACACTAATACACATAGCTCCATGAACAAAACACTCTGCTTCAATACCTAATTTATGTGCTTTTTTAGTAACTTCCTTAATTTGAGTTAAATTCATTTCCCTAGCAAAAATAACTCTCTTTACTCCAAGAGATTTATATTCCTTTAAAGCAATTGAATTAGTTACACTTGCTTGAGTACTCAAAAAAATATTCAACTTGTGTTTTCTTGCAAGGGACAAAACTCCTAAGTCAGACAAAATTACTGCATCAACACCTGCTTTTTTAGCAGTCGCCAAAATCTTTTCAACTCTACTCAACTCTTCCTCGAAAATTATTGTATTAAGAGCCAAGTAACCCTTCATTTTTTTGTCATGAAGAAAACTCATTAATTTTCTTAACTCACTTGGTTTAAAGTTAGTTCCAAGATCCCTCATATTATACCCTTTAACTCCAAAGTAAATTGCATCCGCCCCAGCGTTACTAGCAGCAATAACACTAGAAAAATCACCTGCACCTACTAAGAGCTCTGGTTTCTTTAATTTCATAACAAAGTAAAACTTGCATCAAAGCAATTAAATATGTTGATTTTTTGGTTTTCAAATAATTTAAAAGCTTTAACACTTCTCTTATATTATGTCAAGAATCTATTTTTCAATCCAAGAAGCAAATACTCTAATAAAGAGAATAAAGCCTCAAGTTGATAGACTATTTGAACTCAACGAACAATTACAATTACTTGATAACACAAAAATAGAGTTTGATGAGGATTCAACAGAAAATTTTTTACTAGAAGTAGAATTGAATAAAAATTTTCATGAAAAAAATGTTGAATTATACACTTTACTTGGAGATTTAATAAGAGAAGGATGTGTTGTGAGAGATTTAGAAAAAATGGAGATTGATTTCTACTCAAAACACAATAAGAAAGAAATTTTATTATGTTGGAGACCACTTGAAGAACAAATACTTTTTTGGCACTATTTGGGAGAAGACGTTGAAAAGAGAAAATCTATTAAACAACTCCAAGAAGAAAAAATAGAAAACCTAAAAAAATTGGTTTAAATACATTCAATGAAAAATTTAATTGAATTATAAATAAATAAGAATGTCATAAAAAAACAAAGAATTAAGCAAATAAAAAATAATTTACTCTTTCAAAAGGTTTTTTAAATCCAAAATTTATTGTAAATAGGTAGTTATGCAAAATTTTGACAAAAGATTGTTTACATTATTTATTTTAATCCTCTTTCTAATTGGGTTTGTATTTAGTTACGAACCTCCTTTTCAGTTAAATGGAGCTGTTTTTGGTAAATGGAGTAAAGATTTAAGTGCAGCAAAAAACCTTGCAAATCAAAACGGGACTTACTTAGTGGTTTTTGTAGGGAGTTCAGGGTGCGGGTTATGTGATAGTGCAATGAACAGAGTTTTTAATACTCAAACCTTTTATAATTGGTCAAGAGAAAACAAAGTTCCTTTGGTATATGCCAATTATGAGAACACAAGCGGGGATGGAGTATATCAATATGTTAAAAGAAAATATTTGAATAATAGTGTTCCTGGATTTCCTGTAATAGCTTTTATTAATACACAAAATAATACTAAAATAACATCATCTCTTTTTAGAGGCACTTTAACTTTTAATAGATTCTTGAATTTAGTTAATTCTTTAAACCTGGGTGAGCCTGTTGATCCTGTAGAAGAAGCAGAAGAAGTTTGTGTCCCTACACCTGAAATTTGTGACGGTTTAGATAATGATTGTGATAATGAAATTGATGAAGGAATTCCATTTTATAATTTTTATTTAGATGTTGATGGAGATGGTTTTGGGGCAGGAGATGTAATTAGTTCTTGTAGTTCTTATAGTGGAGATTATATTAGTGACAATACTGATTGTGACGATTCAAAGTCAAGTGTTTATCCTAATGCTTTTGAAAAATGTGATGGTTTGGACAATGATTGTGACGAGCAAGTAGATGAAATTTTTGATTGTATAAAAGGGTCTACTAATTGTACTAATAATTGTAGTTATGAAACAAGAAGAATTAATGATTGTCAAGGAAATACTCCTCTAAATTCAACACCCAATCACCCTGATGAAAAATACACTGAAAAATGGAGTGGTTTGAATTGGTATACTTTAATTAATGATACTTATTTTTACCAAGAATCTATGAGTGATTGTACTTACAGTTGTAATGAAAATTATTTTTACAAAGACGGTAATTGCCACCCTTATTCTTGTATAAAAACAGACCTAAATTATTTTACTGCAACAATTTGTGATAATGATGACGAAGGGGTGATTGGAGTAGTATCTGATTTACTATTAGAAGATTGTACTAGTACAAGGAAATGTGAATATACTTGCAATGAAGGTTATTATTTTGGAATAGTTTCAGGAAAGAGAACTTGCTTACCTTACCAATACAAGTGTATTGGAGAAAAAGATTCTAATTCAATTATTTACAAAGGGGATGATGCAAATTTAACCCAAGATTTAGAAATAACTCTAGTTGATTCTAATACTAGTACAAAGTGCCAGTATCATTGTGCAAAGAATTTTATTTTAAATGATGAAAAAACTAAGTGCATTCCTAATCCATTTAAATGCACTCAAAGTGAATTAATTGATTCAAATGCAGTAATTTATGAAGATGATAATGTTGATTTAATGAGTGATATGAATAGTGTTTTAGTTGACTCTAACACTATTGCAAAGTGCGAGTATCATTGTAAAAGTGGATACCACAAAGGAACAGGGTTAGATGAAAACAAATGCATACTGAATAATTATTTTTGTGAAGGAGAAATAGATACAAATGCAATTCCTTGCATTGATTGGAATAAGGATTTGGATCAAAACACTACAAATACACTTGGGGTAAGATGCAATACTGGTCAAAAATGTGTTTGGGTTTGTCAAAGTGGATTTGAGAGGGGAGTTGGAGAAGATATAAACAAGTGCGTTCCTAAAGGAGTTTATACTTGCATGGGTCCAATGGATACTAATTCTACCCAAATAATTTTAGGAGATGATCAAAATCTAACTTTATTTGATAACCTAATTAACACGATTGTATTTGAAGATACTCCTATGAAGTGTGAATGGGGTTGCAAAGAAGGGTACCGATTAGTTGATGCAAATGGAAAAGGGTATAAGTGTGTTGAAAAAAGCAAAGAAACTTTTAAGTGCGTTGGTAGAATAGATTCAAATGCAATACTTTATGATGATGACGATTCAGGTTTAACCCAAGACACTAATAGTATACTCTCAACATCAAACACTCAAAGAAAATGCGAGTATCATTGTAGACAAGGGTATTATTTGAGTGTTGTTCAAGGAGAAGCAATGTGCTTACCAATGAATTACAATTGTATAGGGGTGATGTCATCAAACGGAGTAATTTATATTGGGGATGACTTTGGTTTAACCCAAGACCTAAATTTTTTATTAGTCGAGACAAACACTCAAAGAAAATGCGAATACCATTGCGCATTAAATTATAAAAAAGATGGAAACACGTGTGTTCCTGTGAGCTTGAGTACTGCTGTTTGTGGTAACGCTGAGAGAGGATACAATCCAAACGAAAGCTTCCCATCAACTTTCACTCTATGCGAAAAAGGAACGCCTTCAATTACAAACCCTTCACTTAGTCAAGAAATAGGTTCAATAACTTCTTGGATTTGCATTGATGATGTTAACAAAGAATGTTTTGCTACAAGAGTGTCAAGTAAATATACTGAAGTGCCTCAAGAAGAAAAAACAACAAACTCAATAATCAAAGCAACTGCAAAAATGAGTGAAGAAGGAAAAATAAAACTCACTCTAAAATGCGAAAAAACAACAACTGTTGAAGTTACTATAAAAGATTATTTATCAAAAGAAGAGTACAAAATAACTCAAAAAACAATTGATTGCCCTACAAGTGAAGAAGAATTTATGCTAGAATTAGAATCAATTCCTAGCGAAGAAAGAACTCTTGATATTAAAGTAGCTTTAGTTGATAAAGATGATTGTGAAGACTGTGAATTAATTTATTACATGGATTACACTCCAAGCGAAACAACTAAAGAAGATAATTCAATAGGATTCATTATAATAGGTGCGATGATTCTAATACTAATAATAGGGGTAGGTGCATATTTTTTCCTTAACAAAGACAAGATTAACTCTTCCACAAAAAATAATTGAAAAAAAAATTAAATTCATTGATTTTTTAAAAAAAGATTTTATTCAATTGAATAAATATTATTTTAGTTAAAATAATTTTTTGATTAAATTAATGTATAATTAATTAATGTAGCTATTTTATGATTAAATTAATATAGTTACAAATTTTGCGTTAGGGTAGTAGTTTTAAATTTAAATTAAAATGGTTTTGTTATTAATTTAAATTAGGTGATTTTATTATTAATTTAAATTCATTTGAATTATTTTAAATTATGTGGGGAGTTAGTGTGAATAAATTATTTTATCTAATAATATTACTTATTTTCTTTTTAACTTCAGTTTATTCATTTGAATGCATTGGGGTGATTGATTCAAACTCGTTAATGTGCAAAGATAGTAACACTAATCTTGATCAAAATTATTCAATTAACTTAATTGACTCTTATTTGGATTGTAATAATCAAAAAAAATGCGAGTGGTACTGCAAAAATGGTTATTACTTAAATGAAGGAAAATGCTTAAATTTATCAGAACTAACTTGTGAAGGACCTACTCCAAATAATGCAACTATTTGTCCTGATGATAATACTAACTTACCTCAAAAAGGAATAACAAATATTCTAGTTAACTCTAAGAATAGTTGCTCAGAGATAAGAAAATGCCAATGGTATTGTAACGAATTTCACTATTTGGGTGGAGTTAATGCTAATGAATGTCTCCCCTTTGCTTGTGCTGGAAACGATTTTGAAAACGCTTTAATTTACTATAATGATGATATGAAACTTGATTCTAACACACTAAAAGAATTAGTTGAAACAAATACTAATAGAAAATGCGAGTATTATTGTAAAGAAAACTACCAAATAGATTTAGTTAATGGTGTTAGGAAATGCGTTTTAAAAACATATTCTTGTATAGGAGTATTTGAGAATGCAACTATGTTTGAAGACGATGAAAAGGGACTAGATTATAATACTGCAAGCGTACTAACAAAAACAAATACTACTAGAAAATGCGAGTGGAATTGTAATGAAGGTTATGTTATTTTTAGGGGAGAGTGTGTACTAAAAGAAGGAGAAGTTTCTTGCGGAAGTGCAAACAAAGACTATTTTTTAGGAGAAGAGTTTCCTGGAAATGGAGACTTGTGCAAGAATAGTACTCCCTCAATAACAAACCCTGTTTTGGGAGAAACAATTGGTTCAATCACTAATTGGAAATGCATTAGTGACAACAACATTAATTGCAAAGCAATGCGAATAGGGGTACAAGAAAGTTCACCCGATTTTAATTCAATAATAGAAGTAATAGTAAATCAAAAAGACAAGAATAGTTTATTAATTGCAATAAAATGCTCGCACGAAATGAAATTAAATATAAGTGCTTTTGGAGAACTAACTCAAAAAAAAATTGAGTTAGATAAAAACCAGTTAGATTGCAACTCACAATCAACAATTCACGAAATAAATTTGTTGAATTTGGACGGACTTGAAAAAGAGGTAACAATAAACTCAAGCATTAAAGAAACGACAAAAAATTGTGTAAATTGTGAAGAAAAAAATCATTTAAACTTAATCAAAAACAATTTATTCCAAGATATTGATTCAACCCTAATAGGCGGGATAATAGTATTCTTAATCATAGTATTAATAATAATGAATTTACTATTCAATACTCCAAAAGAAGAATATGAAGAAATTTAATTAAAAAAAACGACTTTTTGGTTGAGGGATAGTATCTTCAAAATCTTTCCTTACCCTCAACGCTTTTAAAGCTTTCTAATCCTGTATTTCTATAATTAGCGTGGTTAATTTCGCGCAAGCTTGGTGGTGCTTTTAGGTTATTTTTTGGATTTTTATTTTCCTTGAGTAATTTGACTGCTATTTTTCCAAGTAAATAAAATATTTCTGGTGATATTTTGGCTGAAACTTTAGAAAAACAAAAACACTATTTAGTGCCAGAGCACGTTTTAATAAAAAAAGACAAGGTTTCGGAGTTAATGGCGGAACTTGGGATAAAAAAAGAAGATTTACCAAGAATTTACAAGGATGATGCTGCGTTAAAACTACTTGGTGCAGAAAAGGGTGATGTAGTAAAAATAATTAGAGATTCTTTGACTGCTGGTCAGAGCGTTTATTACAGAAGAGTAGTTTAAAAAAATTGTAAAAAGTAATTTAGATAAATCAGGATTTGAATAAAATCAAAACTAAATTAAATTTAGTTTTTTGGCGTGAGTCAAAAAAAGTTTTGGAGTAAAGCGGGGTAGAGTATTATGTCATGGGAACTAATTGATTCTTATTTAAGAAACAAGAATGTAGCACAAATGGAAATTGATTCATTCAACCAATTCATTGACCAAAAATTAAATGACATAGTTGCAGAGAATGCTCTAATTGTTCCAAAAATCGAGGAAGTTAGAATAGAATTATCTAATATTGAAGTTGAGAAACCAAGGATAATGGAAGCAGATGGTTCTCCTCATGAAGAATTCTCTCCAATGGAAGCAAGACTAAGGAATAGGAGTTATGCGGGTCCACTTTATTTAACTATGCGGTTATTTAGAAGAGATGTTGAACAAGATGCTAGAAGAACATTTATTGGGGATTTACCAATAATGGTTAAATCTAATTTGTGTTGGTTGAACCAAAAGAGTCCTGAAGAATTAATTGAATTGGGTGAGGACCCAAAAGACTTTGGGGGTTATTTTATCATTAACGGTAGTGAAAAAGCTTTAATGACTCAAGAAGTGTTAGCATCTGATAGAGTATTAATTTCTCAAGGAGAGAAAGGAGTTGTGTCTGAAGTTATTTCAACAAGAGGAGCTTTTAAGGGAAGAGTAAGAATACTAAGGAGTCCTGAAGGATTACTATACGTTTCTTTTCCAACAAGTCCAAGAAAATTACCTTTAGTATCTTTATTCAAAGCACTTGGGTTAAAAACAAAGAAAGAAGTTTTCGATGCTTTCCCAGAAGAAAAAGAAATTCACAATGATTTACTATTAAATTGGGAAGAGTGTGATATTAGTACTGAAGAAGAAGCACTTGATAAAATTGGAAAATATGTTGCACCTGGACAAGTAATTGATTATAGGTTAAGGAGAGCAAGGGAAGTAATTGATGGATTCTTATTACCTCACATCGGGCAAGATGAACCAGCTAGACTCGCAAAAGCATATTACTTAGCAATGATGTCAACTAAAGCAATTGAAAGAGCTTATGGTTTACGTGGAAAAGATGATAAGGATCACTATTCAAACAAGAGACTTGAACTCTCTGGAAAACTAATGGAGCACTTGTTTAGGTACTCTTTTAAGTACTTTGTAAAAGACTTAAGATTCCAAATTGATAGGACTGTTACTAGAAGAAGAAAATTAAATATTTCCACAGTTGTAAGACCTGGAGCTGTTAGTGAGAGAATAAAATTTGCTATGAGTACAGGGAATTGGATTGGAAGAAGTACTGGTGTAGCAAAGTTTATGGATAGAGTAAATTACTTAGCTCCACTCACTGATTTACGAAAAGTAAAATCACAATTAGCAAAAACAAGAGAATTGTACGAAGCTCGTGATGTTCACGGAACTCACTGGGGTAGACTTGATCCAATTGAGACTCCTGATGGACCACAATGTGGACTCGTAAAAAACCTTTGCTTTATGGCAGAAGTAACTACAGAAGCAAAAGAGGCTCCAGTAGAGGACTTCTTGCACAAGGAAGGAGTAAAGTTAAAGAAGCTTTAAATTTAAAGCGTTTTAATTTTTTTAGAATAAATTAAATGGTTGGTGGGAAAAAATGGCAGATGCATCAAAAGTAGCAAAAGTGTATATTAATGGAAGGTTAATTGGGTTTCATAGTGATCCAAAAGAGTTGACTGAAACAGTGATTAATGCAAGAAGAGATAATAAGTTGCCAATCCAAACAAATGTATCCTACCACAAAGACACTAACGAAGTTTACTTGAACACTGATGCTGGGAGAGTACAAAGACCACTAATCGTGTTAAAGAATGGAAAGAGTACTTACACTGAAGATTTAAAAAAACAAGTTAAGGAAGGGAAATTATCTTTTAATCAATTAGTTGAAAGAGGAGTAATAGAGTACCTTGACCCTGAAGAAGAAGAGAACATGCTAATTGCACAAAGCGAAGAAGGAATAACAAAAGAACATACTCACATGGAGATTGATGGAGCAGTTACTCTAAGTATAATCTCAAGTTTGATTCCATATGCTAATCACAACATGTCAGGAAAAGCACTTCACGGAGCAAAAATGTTCAAACAAGCTATTGGGATGGGTGCAGTTAATTACAAGATAAGACACGATACTGAAGGATACTTACTATATTATCCAGAAAAGAATTTAGTAAAAACAAGAACAATGGATTTAATTGAACTTGACAAAAGACCACAATCACAAAACTTTGTAATGGCAATTATGCCTTACTATGGATTCAACACAATGGATGCAATAGTTCTAAATAGAGGAGCGATTGAAAGGGGACTTGCAAGAGCATCTTATTTTAGAAATTATGAAACAGTAGAACAAAGATACCCTGGTGGACAAAGAGATAAGTTTGAAGTTCCAACCGAAGAAAAAGTGGGTTTTGTTCAAGAAGAAAATTATAAAAAATTGGGTCCTGATGGAATAATTCAATTAGAACAATTTGTAGGAGAAGAAGAAGCAATTATTGGAAAAACATCTCCGCCAAGATTCTTTGAAGACATGACTGACTTTGGGGTAGATGAAGAAAAAAGAAGAGACGCTTCACTAACAATAAGAAAAGGAAAACCAGGTTTTGTTGATACTATAATGATGACCGAAGGAGAAGATGGGAGCAGACTTGTGAAAGTAAAAATAAGGACTCCACTAATCCCACAAGTTGGGGATAAGATAGCTTCAAGACACGGACAAAAAGGTGTTGTAGCTGCAATAGTTAACGAAGAAGACATGCCTTTCACAATTGATGGAATAAAACCAGATTTAATAATTAACCCCCACTCAATCCCATCAAGAATGACTATGGGACACTTAATGGAAATGCTTG
The DNA here is from genome assembly GCA_028701835.1 of Candidatus Iainarchaeum sp. Classification (GTDB taxonomy): domain Archaea; phylum Iainarchaeota; class Iainarchaeia; order Iainarchaeales; family JAAZKV01; genus JAAZKV01. Next base: position 4,857 of record JAQVQA010000005.1, on the reverse strand, counting down.
GAGGAAAAGCAGGGGCAGTTAGTGGAAAAATAATTGATGGAACTCCATTTGGTTCAACTCCAAGAAACGAATTAGAGGGTATGCTTAGAGAGAATGGTTTTAGAGGAGACGGAATGGAAGTCTTTTATGATGGAGTAACCGGTAAGAGAATTGAAGGAGAAATATTCCAAGGAATAATTGCAACTCAAAAACTCTTCCACGTAGTAACGCACAAATTACAAGCAAGAGCAAGGGGACCAGTGCAAGTACTAACAAGACAACCAACTGAAGGAAAAGAAAAAGAAGGGGGATTAAGATTTGGAGAAATGGAAGGCGAAACCCTAGTTGGACACGGAGCTGCAATGCTACTCCACGAAAAATTAATTGAAGACTCTGATAAGACAGTAGAACTCGTTTGTGAAAAATGCGGAGTAATTGCTGTTAATGACGAGATAAGGCACAAAAAATATTGTCCATTATGCAAGACAACAGCAGTTTATCCAGTAGAAATGTCATACGGATTCAAACTATTGCTTGATGAATTAAAGGCTTTAGGAATACTAGCTAAAATAAATTTAGTGGATAAAGTATAAAGATTAAAATTAGGTAGCGAAAATTAGAGAAGGTGTTGAGAAATGATTGTAAAAAAAATCGGTAGTGTTGATTTCAACTTCATTAACCCAGAACTTGTAAGAAAAATGAGTTCAACAGAAATAAAAAATCCAGAGACTTATGACAAAGATGGCTACCCAATGGAAGGAGGGTTAATGGACCCCCACTTAGGAGTAATAAATCCCGGAATCAAGTGCAAGACTTGTGGTCAAACAATGAGAAACTGTTCAGGACACTTCGGACACCTTGAACTTGAAAGACCAGTTATTCACTCAGAATTTGGAAGAAGACTAGAATTATTAATGAATTGTACTTGTAAGGATTGTGGAAAATTAGTTTTGAATGATGATCAAATAAGAAAATTGCAAGAAGCTTCAAAAGGAAAATTAGTTGATTACACTAAAAGAATTTTGTTGAAAGCAAAGAGTGCAAAAAAATGTCCTCACTGTAATGCAGTTGTATCAAAAACAGTGCTTGATAAACCAACAAACTTTTTTTATAACAAAGAAAGAATTTACCCAACTCAAATAAGAGAATGGATGGAAAAGATTCCAGAAGAACACTTAAAATTAATGGGTTATGATACTCAAAGAATAAGGCCAGAGTGGTTTGTAATAACAGTATTACAAGTTCCTCCAATTACAATAAGACCAAGTATTACTCTAGATAATGGAATAAAATCAGAGGATGACTTGACTCACAAATTAGTTGATATTATTAGAATAGATAATAGATTGAAAGATAATATTGAAGCGGGTGCTCCACAATTAATTATTGAAGACTTGTGGGACTTGTTACAATATCACGTAACAACTTATTTTGATAATAATACTGCAGGAGTTCCTCCAGCAAAGCACAGAAGTGGAAGACCACTTAGAACAATTATTCAAAGATTGAAAGGAAAGAAAGGAAGATTTAGGTACAACTTGACTGGAAAGAGAGTAAATCACGCTGCAAGATCAACAATTGTTCCAGATCCCTATATTGATATTTCAGAACTTGGAGTACCTCTTGAAGCTGCTGAAGAACTAACTGTTCCAGAGTTTGTTACAGAATGGAATCTTGAAACAATGAAAAAAATGATTGAAAAGAGTGATAAACCAGTTTATGTGATTAGACCAAATGGTTCAAGAAGAAAAGTTAGTGCAGAAAACAAAGAAGAAATTGCAAAAGAACTAGATGTTGGTTATAGAGTAGAGAGAAACTTACAAGATGGGGATATTGTGTTATTCAATAGACAACCCTCTTTGCACAGATTATCAATGATGGCTCACACTGCAAGAATAATGCCTGGAAAAGTATTTAGGATGAATCCAATTGTTTGTTCTCCATACAATGCGGACTTTGATGGGGATGAAATGAATTGTCACGTTCCTCAAACAGAAGAAGGAAAAGCAGAGGCTAGATTATTAATGCTCTCAAGAGACCAAATAATATCTCCTAGGTATGGTGCGCCACTAATAGCACCAAAGGAAGATGGGGTATCTGGGTGCTTTGCATTAACAATGCCTCAAACAGAATTCACTAAAGAAGAGGCAATGCAATTACTGTATTCAATAGGGTTAAGTGAACTCCCAAAACCTGATAGAGGAAAAAAGTATTCAGGAAGAATAATATTCTCTCAAATACTTCCAAAAGGATTAAACCTTGAATTTGAATCATTTACAAGCAAAGTATTTAACGATGCAGGGTACACTCCTCAAGACTCTAAAATAGTTGATGAAATAATGAGTAAAGTAAAAATAGTTGACGGGAAACTAGTTAGTGGAGTAATTGATTCAAATGCACTAAGTGAAGGACGAGGAAAAATAGTTGATGCTATTGCAAGGGAATATCCAAGCACAGTAATAGAAGAATTTTATAAAGGAGTTAACAGAATAACTTCATTCATTCTAACAAACCAAGGAATGACAGCTTCACTAGCTGAATATGAAGTTAGTAAAGACATTGAGAGTCTAAAAACAAAAGCGATTGATGAGGCACTTAAAAAAGCAGAGGCTCTAGTTGAGTCATACCATAGAGGAAAACTTGAAATAATTCCTGGAAAAACTGTTGATGAATCGTTTGAACAATACATGGTCAGAGTAGGTTATGAAGCAAAAGCAAAAGTAGAGAAAGCAATTATGAAAGAAAAACTACACTATGTAACAAGCGAAAAAATGACTCTAAACACAATTTCAATGATTTTGGCAAAGTCAAGAGGAAGTTCATTAAATCTAATGAATATTGCTGGATTTTGGGGACAAGCTTCTGTACGTGAAGGAAGACCAAAAAAAGGTTATTATAATAGATTAATTACTTCAAATGAAAAAGGAGATGTTGGATTACTTGCAGGGGGATTTATTAGAAATAATTTCCTTGAGGGAATGAATGCTAAAGAGTACTTCTACCACGCAATGGGTGGAAGACAAGGAGAAGTGGACACAGGTGTATCAACAAAAGTATCAGGGTATTTGTATAGGAGACTTGCAAATGCATTAAAAGACTTAGTAGCTTCACCAGATGGCACTGTAAGAACAGCATCAAACATGTTAGTTCAATACCAATATGGTGAAGATGGGATATTCCCAATGAACACAAAATCTGGAATGGGTGTTGATGTGAAAGAAGAGTTAAAAAAATTAAAAGAATCGGGAGAGATTTGAATAAAGTCTCTTCGAATTAGTGTTATAATGAAAAGGATTTTAGAGGTGGATTAGGATGACTAGTGAGGATTTTCTAGAAGAAGCAACTGAAGAAGTAGTTGAAAACGAAGACGATGAAGAAGATGTTACAGAAGAAGAAGCTGAAGAAGTAGAAGATGAGATAGTTACTAGTGAATCTATTGCTGAAAAAAAAGCTGAAATCCAAGAAAAAAAATCCTCTAAAAAAAAGAGAAAAGTAGCTGAAATTGATGACGGGTTAGAAGTAGAAGACGAGAACGAAATTGATCCTACTGAAAAAGTTTATGAAGAAAAAGAAAGAAATTGGGAACAAGTAGTATTACCAAAGAAAATACTTGAAGAAATAGTTGCTATTGCAGAAGTTTATAATCTCTCAAAAGAAAAAACGGATAAACTAGCTGATGTTATTCTTGAGAAATATAATCAATTAATTGTAGAACCAGGAGAAGCAGTTGGAATAGTTGCTGCCCAATCACTAGGAGAACCAGGAACACAATTAACTCTAAGAACAAAACACTTTGCAGGAGCTGCCGAAGTATCTGTTGGAAGTGGAATACAAAGAGTAGAAGAAATAGTTGATGGTAGAAGCAAAGCAAAGTACCCAACAATGACAATCTGTTTAACTAGTGATTTAAAAAAAGACAAGGACAAAGCAGAGAAATTTGCTAAAAGTTTGATTGATGTAAGGTACAAAGATATTTTGAAAATAAATGAAGATTTTGAGAATCTAAAAATAGCGGTTGAAATATTAACAGAAAAAACAAAGCCACTTTATTTGAAAACAGATGACATAGCTGAAGTACTAAAAAAAGGGTTAAAAGACTTTAAATCAATTTACAGAGATACTACAGTACACTTTGCTTTGGAAAAGAAAAAAGATTATCTAAAAATAAGAAAAGAAATGCAAAAAATATTAGAAGAAAAAGCCCACGGGGTTAAAGGAATCGAAAAAACTCTTATAGTTAAAGAAGGAGATGAATACGTAATTAAAACAAGTGGAAGCAACTTAAAATCAGTTCTAAAACTTGAAGGAGTAGATCAAGAAAAAGTATTTACAAATGATATTATAGAAACTTCAAAAGTCTTAGGAATAGAAGCAGGAAGAATAATGATTGTTAATGAACTAAAAAAAGTAATGGATGACAACGGAATCAAAATTGATGTAAGACACATAATGCTCTTAGCTGACTTAATGACTTTCTCTGGAGAAGTTAAAGGAATAGTAAGAACAGGAATAACTAAAGGAAAAGCATCTCCATTTGCAAGAGCTGCATTTGAAGAAACAACAAAACACTTACTAGAAGCAGCATTCAAGGGAGAAAGAGAAAACCTAACAGGAGTAGTTGAGAACATTATTGTTGGACAACCAGTTAAGGTTGGGACAGGAATAGTTGAATTATTGATGAAGTAAATTCATTAATTAAAAAATTTGGTTTTGTGAAGATTAAAAAAAAGTTAATTTCACAAAAGATTATTTTTTTATTTAAAAAAGAATTATTTATAAATTCTCTCAAATGAGAATAATTTAAGTTTAAGACCTTGAGAAGAAAGGATTTCATTAAATTGAAGTTTTTTTTGGAGTAAGGAAAATTAGTTACTCGTT
>JAQVQA010000004.1:16135-36647 GCA_028701835.1 Candidatus Iainarchaeum sp. | reverse complement strand
CTGCAGGATTTTCATGTTGTGATAATACTGGGCCAGTAATGTGTGATAGTTTTTATTCGTCTTCAAACGCAAGCTTTTGCCAAGCTCAATGTGCTGGAGTTTATTTTGGGACAAAAAGCCCTACTTCAACTAGTGAGAACCCTTACCAATCTCATCCAAAAGGGAGTATTATTACTTCAACAACGGTGGATATCAACACCGCTGCAAAATGTGAGTCTTATTGTAATCCATCAGAAACATTAATTTTTATAGGTGGGGTGTTGCCATTTTGTGCAGACATTTATGAAAGTTGGGATTATCAGTCTGGTTGTGTTAATGGAGATTATATTTGTGAAGATCCTTGTAATTACCTTAACGACACTGATTGTTCAATTCCATTAAACCAATGTGGTGATGGTGTTTGTGATGTTGATGAGAATTATTTGAATTGTCCACAAGATTGTACTTTTGAGTGTGTTGTTCAAGGAGGTGTTTGTGATTTGAATTCTGATTGTTGTAGTAATAATTGTCAAGGTGGGTTTTGTGGTAGTGAAATTTTTGAGTGTGTTGTTCAAGGTGGGGTTTGTGATTTGAATTCTGATTGTTGTAGTAATAATTGTCAAGGTGGGTTTTGTGGTAGTGAAATAATTCCTTCATACAACTGTATAGGTTCAATTGATTCTAATGCGTTGATTGTTGAAGGGGATGATTTGGATTTGATTGAGAATGTTAATAAAGTGTTAATTGAGTCTGTGTCTAGTAACACTCCTGGGAAGTGTGAGTATTATTGTCGACCTGGTTTTGAGAAAGGGAGTGGGGTGGATGAGAATAAGTGTTTACTCATTTATGGTTATTATAGTGGTTGTGATGAGTCTAATTTAGCAGAGGGTTGGTTAATTTATCCAGGGGATGATAATGATTTAACAATCTTGGATAATATTACTCCAATTCTTTCAGAGAGTGATACTTCTAAAAAGTGTGAGTATTATTGTGACTCGAGTTTAGGTTTAGTTATGAGAAATGGGGGTTGTGTTCCTCAATTTGCAACTGAAGGGATTTGCGGGGATGCGAATAGAATATATTATTTGAACGAAGAGTTCCCTGGTTGGGGAGAATTATGCAAAGCAGGTAGTGCGTTACCAAATAGTGGATTTAATTTAGGTAATGTCGAAGGAGATTTTGTAAAATGGTTATGCACTGCAAGGGACGTTAATGCTAATTGTAGAGCAACAAGAAGCGAAGCCAATATTTTTGATGTTAATGCAATACTAAATTTTTCTGTAAATAATATTAATGGAGAAATAGTTGGAAGCGTTTCTTGTTCAAAGGAAACTAAAGCTGATTTAATATTAGTTGATGAAAAAGGAAACAACATTGAATTTTCTCCTAAAATAGTTAATTGTAGTTATTCTCCTAATTCTTTTGAAATAAACCCAAGCATTGATTTGAATGAAGGAGTATTTTATTCAATTAGAGCATCAATTAAAGAAAATTCGCCAGATTGTTCAATTTGTTCAAAAACAGTTTTATTCACTCCAAGAAAAGTTAGGGATGAAAAAATTCCTGATAATTCTTTTACTCTTGTAATAATAATTTTATTATTAGTAATAAACATATTAATAAGAAAAACAAATTAGATTCTAATAAAAAATCAATAAACTAAAAACTTTGTTTTTTTAAAAGATTGATTTTAGATACATTTTTAACCTTAAAAGAGTTTTATTGATTTGTTATGCATAAAGTTATTTCGAGTATTAAGCAATTCAAAGAAGATTTTCCAAAATTAGTTGATGATGAAAAGAGAATAGCTTTAGAGAGATACTTTTTTATTCATGGAGTAGTAAAAGTAATTCCTCTAGAAAAAGAAGCTTGGCCTAAATTAATTTACCCTAATTTTGCAGTTCTTGAATCAAAATTAAAAGAATCGAAAGAAAAGAAAAAGATTTACTCTGAAAAGTTAGGCGAGTGGAAGAAGAAACACTTGAGTGCATCAATGTATCATCAAGTTCACCAAATGAAAAAATTCGTTGAACCACTCTATTGGAAGCACGTGGCAAAAACAATTACTGATGCAGATTATAGAAAAGATGCAGAGAGTGTAAAATTACCTGCACATTTAGTTTCGGACAAAAAGTGGAAACCAATGGTAAAAATGTTTGTGAATGACATTGAGTACAGAAAACAACTCTCTGAAACTGTCACAACATCAATGGTTTACAAAAAAGATAGGAAAGTAGCAAAATTTGCTGACGATCAACAAAATTTTAGATTAGGTGCTTCCGACAAGCAAATAAAAGAACTTGAAGAAAAAATAAAACAATTAGAAGAAACAGAATCCGCTTTAAGAGTACTACAAAAATGGGCAAAAGAATAAATTTTTTTAACTTCCTAAAAAAAATAATTTCTTTTATAAAAAAATTTATTTTATTCAAGAATTAATTTCTTTATTTTCTTTTATTAGATTAAAAAATCCTGTTTTTTTTTAAAAAATATTTTACGCCGGAAAAACACTTCCAAAGCGTTTAAAAGCAACCAAATCAGCTAGTTATTCAGTTTGATTGGTAAGCTCGAAAAGAAGAAGAAATTCTTCCAAGTAGAGCTTTCCTTGAATGACTGGATGTGGTTAATATGATAGGATCAAGGTTAGTAAGATTTGTTGAAGCAAAAGGAATGAGGGAAGTTAATTTTTCGTATATAAAAATTTAAATTATTTGAAAAAGGTTAAAGCAATTAGTTAATCTCTAACACCCTGCGGATTAAAATAAATTGCTTTAACCTCCTTTCACTTAAACTCTCAACACCAAAATTATTTTTTTTTAAAATTAATATGAATGAGAATTTGAAAGAAGATTAGTAATAAAGTATTTTTAGGAGGAGATAAAAATGAAACCAGTGAAGAATGTGAAATTAGGCGGAATAGAGGTAGCTGTTTGGGAAAATTCTTCGAAAGAAGGTAAAAAATTTTTTACAACTACTATTGATAGAAATTATAAAGTTGGAGAAGATTGGAAGAAAACAAACTCTTTAAGAGATAATGATTTACCAAAAGCAATTCTTGCTCTGCAAGAAGCTTATCACTTTGTTTCGCTAAAAGAGGAATAATATAATTATGCCTATAATTATATACAAAATGTTGTCTATTAGTAGTTAGGTGGTTTTGGTTGGTTCAAATTGTATTATCAATTAGCAAAGAACATAACAAAAAGTTAAGGGAATTAGCTATGAAAGAATTTGAAGGGAAAAAAGGTGCTCTTTCAGCAATAGTGGAAAAAGGAATTGATTTAGCTGATGCCCAAGTCAAACAGAATGAAGCTCATGACAAGCTTTTGTGGCTTGCAAAGAATTGTGCGAAGAAGAGCAAAACAAAATGGAACTTTAATAGGAATGAGATTTATGCTGATCGAATGCAACAGATTCTTAATCGATAGCAATTTATTAATTTATTTTGCTGATGAAACAGATTCAGAAAAGCATAGTAAAGTAATTGATTGGTTTGAATCTCTAAGAAATGACATTTTTTTATCAACCCAAAATATTAGGGAATTTGCAAATGTTTGTTTAAGCAGAAAACTTTTGGATGAAAAAGAAATTGTTGAATTTATTGATGTTTTTTCTGCACGATTTATTGTGCTTCAAGATAATTTTATTGACGTAAAAGTTGCAATTGAATTATGCAAAAACGTTCCTGGGCTTTTCTGGGATGCGAATATTGCTGCAGTTATGATTAGAAATAAGATTGATTATATTTATACTGAAAATGTAAAAGATTTTCAAAAACTTGGGATAAAAGCGATTAACCCTCTAAAATAGTTTCTCAATTTTTAGCTATTTTCGTTTTGCGTTTAATTCATTTAAATTTTCTTTATACCAATTAAAAGTTTTTTTTACTCCCTCCTCAATGCTTATTTTGGGAGAGTATCCTATTTTTTTTATTTTAGAGATATTAAGTTCAACTTCTTGGGGTTGTGCAATTTCTGATTCATAAAATCCTTTTTTTCCACTACCATTTAATTTAATTATCAAATCAGCAACATAAGAAACTTTAACTCCCTTTCCTGCAGATAAATCAAACTCTTTGTTTTTCTCATTCATTGCCAAAATGAATCCGTCAACAAAATCATTAACGTATGTGAAATCAAGAGTTTTACTTTCATTTCCAAAAATCTTTAGCTCTTCACCGTTTAAAGCATTTAAAATAAAAACGTCCATTAGTCTTTTTGTTTCATCATTAAATGGCCCGTAAACTGTAGAAGGGCGGACAATCACATAATCTATATCATAACAAGCACTGTATCCCTTAACCAACTCTTCTCCATAAATTTTGCTTGCAGTGTAAGGATTTTTTTCTTTACTTAAAATTCTCGAAGAACTTGTAAAAACAATTTTTTTTATTTTATTTTTTCTACAAAATTCCATTACACTTTCCATGCCTCTTGAATTATTAACAAAAGCAAGAGTTGGGTCTTGGATTATTTTGTTTATTTTACAAAAAGAAGCTAAATGAATAAAAACATCTGCGGGCTCGCTTAATTTCATTTCGTCCAAATTCAAAATGTTTTTCCCTTCTCTTAAATCAACTAAAAGAACTGGTTTATGGCCGAGTGCAATTAACTTTTTTAGAAGAAAACTTCCTATGAGTCCTTTGTGTCCAGTTATTACAAAATTCATAATTAAAAAAAAATTCAAAAAGAATATGAACAAAGTTTTTAATTCAATAATAAACCAATTAAATTATAAAGTCCTTAAACTTAATTATTATTAAATGGATTCTGATTCAAAAAAAGTTTTTTCAATAGTTTACATGGTTGCGGGACTCTCTTCACGCTTTGGTGGTAAAGTAAAGCAATTTGCGAGAGTTGGAAAAAATGGGGAAACTCTAATTGAAGTTTCAATAAACCAAGCAATTAGTGCTGGATTTAACAAAATAATTTTTGTAGTTGGGGAAAAAACTGAAAAATTGTTCAAAGAAAAATTTGGAGTTGATTATAAAGGAATTCCAATTTTTTATGCAAAACAAGAATTTAATCCAATTCAAAGAGACAAACCTTGGGGTACTTGTGATGCAATAGTATCAGCAAAAAAAATTATTAATGAAAAATTTGTTGTTTGTAATGGAGATGATATTTATGGAAAAAAATCCTTCAAAATTTTATTTGATTATTTAAGTGAAGAAGAGAATTGCGCTACTCTAGGGTTTAGTTTAGGCAAAGTAATTCCAAAAAAGGGTTCTGTTAATAGAGCAATTTATTCTATTGATGAAAAAAATAATGTTAAAGACTTAAAAGAAATAATAGGTATAGAACGAGAAAATTTAAAAGAGCTAAATTTAACTGAAGAAACTCTTTGTAGCATGAATATATTTGCACTAACTCCCCAAGTACTTAATTTGCTTGAAGAAAAGTTAATTGAATTCAAAAAAAATAATGTTGATGATAGAAAAAAAGAGTGTTACTTGCCAGTTGAATTATCCCAATTAATAAAAGAAAATAAAATAATCTTGAAGTTATTAGAAACTCCAGAAGAGTGGATGGGTGTAACTAATCCTGAAGATGAAGAAGAATTAAAACAAAAAATAGCTTTAATGAATTAACCGGTAATTTACTTACCAAACCTTAATTAAATCTTCTTCTAACAAAATAAATCATGGTTTTTGATTCACCAAAAATAGTTCTTCAAGCAAATGGTTTTAATGAATTTAATCCAATGCAAAAAAAATGCATAGAAAAAGGATTTCAAAAAAGTTTAGTTGTCTCTGCTCCCACTGCAAGCGGAAAAACAATTATTGCAGAATTATTTGCTATTGAAACAATTCTAAATGAAGGAAAAAAAGTTATTTACACTTGTCCCTTAAGGGCACTTGCAAGTGAACACTATAAAGATTTTAAAAAAAAATATTCAAAACAAGGGAGTAGTGAAAAAATAAGATTTGCTCTCTCTACAGGAGACCTTGATTCAAGTAGTTCTTATTTGAAAAGTTTTGATTTAATAATGACTACTTATGAAAAACTCGCTTCCCTACTAAGACACAAATCCGAGTGGCTTAATTCAGTAGGGTGCATAATAATTGACGAAATGCACGAACTTGATTCGGATAGAGGGGTAGTTCTTGAAATAGCACTTACTCAATTAAGAATGTTAAATCCAAAAATAAAAGTATTGGGTTTGAGTGCAACAATACCTAATTCAAAAGAACTTGCTAATTGGATAAATGCCGAGTTGATAGAATCAAATTATCGTCCTACAAAACTAAAAGAAGGGGTTCATTTTGAATCCATTGCAGAGTATAATGATAAAACAATTGAAGAAGGAGAAATTGAAAAAATAATTGAAAAAAATTTGAGTGAAAAAAAACAAGTACTAGTTTTTTTGAGTTCAAGAAAAAAAGCTGAAGGGTATGCAAAAAAAATTGTTTCTATTACAAAAAAATTTTTGGATGAAAAAGAAGAAATTCAATTAAATGAATCATCAAAAAAAATACTTAATGCTCTAGAATCCCCCACAACTCAATGCACTTCACTTGCTGAATGCCTAAAATTAGGAAGTGCTTTCCACCACGCTGGTTTAGTAAGCGAACAAAGAGAAGAAGTTGAAGAGAGTTTTAAGAAAGGAAAAACAAAAGTGCTTTGCTCAACAACAACTTTATCAGCTGGCATTAATACTCCTGCGGATGTTGTGATAATTCCCTCGCTTTACAGGTTTGAAAAATACGGGATGGAATTAATTAGTGTAAGAGAGTATAAGCAATGTGCGGGTAGGAGTGGGAGACCAAAGTTCTCAAGCGAGGGGAAGAGTATAGTTCTTGCAAATTCACTTAGTCAAAAAGAAACTTATTTAGAAAAATTTGTTAATGGGAATGTTGAACAAGTATTATCAAAACTAGGTATAATACCAATTCTAAGAACACACATACTAGCATTAATTTCTACAGGATATATTAAAGACCTCAAGAGTACTGAACTATTTTTTGAAAAAACATTATACTCTTTTCAATTACAAGAAATGAGTGAATTACTGCATAATGTTGTTGAGATTATTAAAGAACTAAAAGAATATGGTTTTGTTGAAATGATTGGAGAAAATTTTTATTCAACAAAAATAGGCAAAAGAGTATCCGACTTATTTTTAGATCCATTCAGTGCTCATGAATTAATTAGTGCCTTAAAAACAAAAAAGACTTTTACTTCATTCTCTTATTTATACGCTTGGGTGAATTGTACAGAATTCTCTCCACCATTAAATGCTCCAAGACAATTAAGTCCGTTAATAATGGAAGAATTAGCTCAAAGACTTGAAGAAATACCTTTTTTGCAAGAAAAAGTTTTGTTTGACCACAACTCTAACGAAAAAATTTTTTCTACAATGATGTTACTTGAGTGGATTAAAGAAAAAAAAGAGGAAGAACTATTTAATGAATTTTCACTCGCACCCGGGACATTGTTTGGAAAGAACAAAATAGTTGAATGGTTAGCATACTCTACTATAGAATTAAGCAAAGTTATTGGAGAAGAAAGACACTTGATTCCGGTTGAAAAACTATCTAGAAGAATAAAATATGGGGTGAAAGAAGAATTACTACTCTTAGTTGAATTAAAAGGAGTGGGGAGAATCAGAGCAAGAAAATTATTTAATGCAAGTATAAAAACACCCAATCAAATAAAAAATAATATTGAAAAAGTAGAATTAATTTTAGGTAAAAAAGTTGCTCAAGAACTAACAAAACAGTTAAAAATAAAGAAAGAAGATTAAAAATTAATTGCCTTAAATATTGACTAATTTTATTGATAATTATTTAATTAAACGTGTTTTTATTAACAAGTAATGCATTAAATTTGGTTTTTTTTAATTATTTATCAATCTACAAAAGATTTATTAACAAATAAAACTTAATATTATTATTTTTTTGTGGTTTAATGGGCATAATTGACTCGCTTAAAGGTTTCTACTACGCCATGGAAGACAAGTGGTATGATTTACTTGACGCGCTTGATAAAAAACAAATACCAGTATACAAAATAGTTGACCCAATAGATAAAGTAATTCCTAGTTTCTTATTATTCTTGCTAGTCTCTTTATTTGTTATAATACTATTAGCTTATTTGATTAGATTTGGAGTGATTAATGAATTCACTCTAACTGCAATTGATTCTTCTTCAAAAGTTAATCTAGAAGGAGTAGTTATTTCAGGAGCTATTGATAAAATTGAATTTAGTAAAGTGACTGGAAAAAACGGGGAAGCAATAATAACAGTTAATTCACTAGGGCCAAATTTTTTTGAAGTTATTTTATCCCTATTCTTTGGTTCAAATCAAAAATATTTGGCTATTATTTCTGCTGAAAAAGATGGTTATGAAAAAATAATCGAAAAAGATTATGCACTAGATTCTAAAGAAGCAGTGATAAAATTATCTAAAAAGAATGGTAGTGGAGATGATCCTAATGACCCTGCTAATCCTAGAGGTAGTTTCACTTCAGGAGCCGAAGTAGAGTTAATTGATAATTCGACCGAGGAAAGGATAGTTGATTTGAAAGGAACTGCGTTTGTAAAGTATAGTTGCTCTAATAAAGGAATATCAGTTAAAACAAGTTCTGATGGGCATGATGGTTCACTTGATGGAAAATTTAAGGTAATTGAACCTGGTTGTGACTTTGTTGTTAAAGGAGCTTATTCTCCAAATTACCAAAGAATAGACACTGCAAATATTGAATTAGATCCTAGCCAAAGTTTGACTTCAATTAAATTAACAAGACTTACGCCTCCAAACCAAGGGACTATAAAAATAAATTTCTATGAAGAGAATTCAAATCCATTAAAACCTTTAGTGGGAATAAGAGTAAGATTACTTGATTTATCAGGAAATAGTATGATTGAAGGAACAACTGATTATTCAGGAGTACTCCAAAAAGAAGTTACTCCTGGAACCTATTTAATCACTGGAGTAAGTCCTGACGGGAACTATTATTCACTAAATTCAGATGCTAACCAATTAATAGTAGCTAGGTTAAGTCAATTCACTGAAAAAAATGTTTATTTAAAGAAAATGGATCCGGCTCTAGTAAGGTCTTTGAGAATAAAAGTAGTGGATTATAATGGAAAAACTCCTCTAAAAGATGTTTTAATTTATCCTCAACAATTAATAATTGATGAAAATGGGGAAAAAACGGCTTTAGGGGTTATTGGGTTTTGTGAAAACTCTTGCAAAACTGATTCTAATGGTTTAGTAATAGTGACTGGATTAAGTACTCTTGATGAAGGAAAAATAATTGTAGCTTTATCTAAAGAAAATTATGTTAGTAAAGTATTTGCTCCAACTTTATTCAAAACAGATTTAACTGAATACCAAACAATTGAAATGGCTAAAACTAATTATGATCCAGATACAGGGAACGCAGGAAAAGCACTTGTAGTAGTAAAAGCTAGTACTGATTTAAGAGCGCTTCATCCCGCAAAAACTTATTTATATTTTAATTCAAGAGAATTGGGGATAAATGGAATAAACTTGATTCAATTAGGAAAAAATGTTGATGTTAATGGAGAAGCCTTGTTTGAGGATATTTCAAAAACAAGTGAAGAGGATTATTATGCTAAAGCAATTTATGACTCAATAGAAGGAAATTCTCTCCTAAAAAAAATAGAAGCAGGAAAAACTACTGTATTTGATATTAATATTGGGACAGCCGTTTCTTACTTTGAAGTGAATTTAATTAATGGTTATGCTGGAGTTAATGAAGATGTTAATAATAAACAAAACGCGATTGTAACAATAACTCCCACAATGCAAACGAATCCTTTAACCCAAACACTATCTTTTGATTCAACAAACGAGGTTTTTAAGAGTAACATGTTGGATAAAGGCAGAGCGTATATTTTAAGCGTTAGTTTAGAAGGATACATTCCAATAGTAAAAGAAATTGTATTAAGGATAAATGGAAAAAATGCAGTGAATATTCCAATGTACACTGATAGTAATGAAGTGCAAGTCGTTTTCAAAGGCTTATTTGAAGATCCTCTAGTAGAAAATGAAGCGAATTTTCTTGATTTGAATAATAAACTAGAAGATGATTCAAAAGGGTACTATTCAAGCGTTGATATAATAGTTGGAAAAACACTTAAAGATGGTAACTTATTAGGTGCTCTAAGGGTAAACGAAAAAATGAATTTAATTAACGCAAGTGTTACAGAAGCATTTTTCCAACAAGCAAAATTGTACTCTTGTCAACCACAAGAAAAACAACCTTATAATGATGATAACTACTATATTCAATCTGAAGAATGTGAAGTGAATAATAGCAATGATTTAGGTAAACAACTAGGAGTTATTTGGGAAGGACAAGTAGAGAAAGGAGTGTATAATATAATAACAAAAATGAATTTTACTCAAGGTACTAAAGACAAGGATGTAATTGATTTTAATTATAGTGCAAAGCAAAATGATTATAATTTTGTTTCTGAAGCAAAAGGAAATAAACAATACGAAGTTGGTACTTCAATATGCAAAGTTTCACAAAATAATCCTGATTGTTCAGGAATTTATTTTACTACTACTTTGAATGAAAAAAACATCCACTCTGAAAAATATTCTTTTGAATCAGAATCCAAAGTATTCTCTAAACCCCAAGAAATTCTAGAACTAACTAACGAAGAAGCTAATCCTTTAACAATACAATTATTTAATAATTTTGAAGAAGAAATTGATTTTAATTTAATGCTTTATGCTTACTCTGGATCAATGAATGAATTTAATAATAATTCAAGTGGTTTTGTGAAGTTTGATTCAATAAATGGTTCTCAAATCAAAAAAATTGCAAGTGATTTAAGCTTAGCTAGGCTTAGTAAATCAGATGAACTAGAAGTCAATTTATTCTCTAGTCAAGCAAAGAGCAGTTCATGGATTGTGGCAATAGCACAAACAACTAAAGGAAATTTTAAATTATTCATAAACACTTCAGTTAATGGAAAAAAATTAATTCTAGCAGAAGGAACTTTTTATTCAGGACTACCTGATCAAAAATTCCATGGCAGAGTAGTTAATTCAGATGAAAATCCAGTTGAGTTAAGTCAAGTAAGTTGGAAAGTTTTGGGTAACTGTACAAGTGAAGAAATTCTTCAAGAAGACGAGGCTAGCATAAATCAAGATAATAAATCTTCATTTGAAATGATTATTCCTGGAGAATATGGTTATGAAGAAGATTGTCTAAAAATTGATGGAACTGCAAAAGATCCAATTTATGAAGAATTAAATGAAACACTTAAAGCAGGAATTCATGGGAGCACTGACCCTGAATTATCTTGCGCCACTATAGGAGTAGTTGACTCGGCTAATAACACTGATGCTTATTTACAATTTGAGGGCAAAACCAATATTACAATAACTAATAATTGTGAAGAAAAAATACAATTTATTACAGAAAGTGGATTAATTTTAGAAGGAGATGATTCTGGAACTCTTTACCCTCAAGAAATAAGAACAATAACAGTAATTGGAAAGAATAAAAGTTATGACTGGAAAATAAGAAATAGTGATATTTTAGGAGTGTTTCCAGTATCAATAAAAGCAAAGCTAGAGTCTTCGAGAAAAAATTATTCACAAATAAAATTATTAAGAATTCATGTATTTGACGACGCAGATTGTTTCTCAATAAGTAAAGATGTTTTTGATTTATTAAAAGAACCAACTTCCACCTCTTTTTTTATAACAAACCAATGCCAATATAATTCCTTTAATGATTATTATATTCCAAAAACAACTCTTGATTTGTTAGGAGTTGATTTAAATGATGAAAAACCAAAGTATGATTACATCGACTTGAATTACGAATTAGTTGTTCATGGAGGATCATATGGTTTAAGAGAAGAAGCGATTCCAAGAAATCAAGTAATGATAACTGAAGTATTTGATGTTAGTAAAATTGATTCAAGCCAAATTGGTGCCATTAATGGAGGACTAAAAGAATATAAAAATTTTAAGATAATGGTTGGAGAAAGATACAATGCAGTATCTAAAAAAATGATGTTCAAATGGATTGATGATAGTGTCAATGAAATAATGGGTGCAAAAATAGATGGTGAAATCACAATAGAATATTATGATGGTGCGTCATTTAGTCAACCTTTGACAAATAATTTTGAGTTTGATTCAAATGGGGTCATTAGTTGTTTAAGTGAAGGTGAAGGTTATTGTGAGTGCGGAGGATATGAATTTGGTCCTGGTGGAGAACGTTCAACTTTAAGAAATGGTATCTTATACATTAATTTCCCTCAAGGAAAAGTAAAGTCAGTTTCATTAAATATTCTTGCGAGTCCTGACCCTAAGAATTTATTTATTAATCTAAAATTATTTTTGGATTACAATGACTATATCTTTGTTCCTGTTCCAACAGGGGAACAAGCTACTAATATTATTCAAACAGGTGAGTTTAGAATATATCCAAGAGAAGAAAATGTTTTCTTGCTAAGGAACTTTACTAATCCTACAATTAATCCAGAATTGATGGTGAGAGCAGATTTGTGCAAACGTCTTTTAACTAACAGTGTTTGGGTTAGTGGAGACAAATTATATTGGTTTAATAAACACGTTGATAATTATTCGGGAGCAAGTGCTTATTGTACAAATCCAGCAAATGCAGTTATAAAAGGAGTAGAATTAACTGGTAATCTAGTTACTAGCTTTTCTTCAATTAATTCTTTAATTAATAATTGGAATAATGACCTTAACAAGTTTAATTGGATAGATGGTGTAGAAGTAAAAGGATTTTGGACTAATGAGTGCAATCAAGAAGCAAATACATGCAAAGTAGTTAACAAGACAAACGAAGGATTTAATTCAAATAATTTAGTTGATTTAGATAAAGGAAATATAAATAATTATGTTGCATTATGCGAACAACCAATCCCCCAAGGGGTTGATCCAACTACAATTAATGTTAATTATTGTCAAGAGTTAAACATAGTTTGTGATCCCGTTACAGGATTGTGTGAGGACGGATTAAATCAATTATTTGATGCTTTCCAAACAACAGGTTATATTGACATAATTAATCCAATGACTGAAATAAGAATAAATAGTGCAAAAACAAATAACATTGAGTTAGATAATTCAGTAATAATGGTGTGGATTGAAGGGGGGATACTAAAAGCAAAGTTTTTAGGAGAGAATTATGAAGGGTATGATGATAAAACAATAGAACTAAAAATAGTTGATAAAGGATTAGTTGGGGACGTGTATGGAAAAATAAAAATAGTGGATTATATTAATAGAATAAATTATAAATCATAAAAGAGGTTAAAAAAATTTTTGAAGTAAAAAAAATTAATGTCAACAAAATTTATTATGGATTTAATTGGGTGTTTGATTTAAAGGACAAAATATAAATTGGTGAAAAAATGAATCATGAAAAAAACAAAATTTTTCTAAAAATAATTACTCTTTGCATTCTAACTCTATTTAGTGTGAATGTTTTCTCATCAAGTTTAATTTCCTTTGAATGGGATGAGTTAACTTCAATAGAACTAGATAAAAAAGAGTATGAATTAAACGAACCAATAACTGGAAAAATAATTTTTGCTAACCTAGAAGAATTTCCTTCTCTTGGAACAAAAATAGTTCTTCACTTAGCCCAAGGGATTTATGATTACCCCTCTCAACTAAATAATTTAGATAATATCATTAGTGAAAAAATAATTGACATGGATTTTGTTTTAGCGGGTGCAAAAAAAGAAGCGGTTTTTTCTTTTGAAAACCCTGGTTCAGGAGAATTTAGATTAGATGGTTACGTTTGGGTAGTTAAATCAAAAGCCCTTGGAGCGAGTAATATATTCTATTACCCAGTTTCAAAAAATTTTGTAGTTAAAGGGGATAATGAAAAACAGAGATTAGTAATAAATAGAAAATTAACGGTTTTTGAAGAAACAAGTGGGCCAGTGGGGTTTTTGATTAATCCTAGTGAAGAGTTTACTGGAAAAATAGTTATTAATAACCCAACAACACAAGAAAAAAATAACATAGTAGTTGGTTTAAAAGTTTGTGAATGGGCTTCTCCTTTTTGTGACGAAAAAGAAGAGAAAAGATTTGAAGTTAATAATATTCCTTCAAATGGACAAGGTTATGTTAATGTTAATTTAATTGCACCAAGCATTCCCTCAGCTTATGAAATAAGTATTAATTTGTATAGTGGGGAAGAATTAGAGTCAGTTTATAAAAATAGGGTTATTGTTAAAGGCGGGACAGCAAAAATAAGGAAAATAGGTTTGGGAGGGATAGCTGATAGGAATTATTCCATAAACATGGTTATGCTTGGTAGTCCAGATCATTTTACTTACCCTGAATTTGAAGATTTTGATTTAAAAGTTTTATTATATAACGAAAACAATTTGATTTTGGAAGAAAATATTAAAATTGAAAAAATTAGTGCAGGGGAATCAATCTTTCAAGAGTTTAATTTTGATAAAGATATGTTCTCTAAAATATGTTACTTAATTTCAAAGAATAATGTAACTTATGATGAAGGCTGTTTTGAATTGGATTTAAATCAAATCCTATACGAATATGAATTACTTCACCCGCCAAAAATAGAAGTTGAATACAATTATGATGAATTTTCAAAAAACCTTGAACTAGAGTTAACTAAAAAAAGTGTTACTGGGTTAAGAGAGTTTAATGCACGAATAAAATTAATTGACTCTGATAAATCCTATTATTCAAAAACAATTGAAAATCAAAGCTATTTTAAAGAAAATATTTTAATAGAGAAAATGGATTTATTTTTAGTTATAGATGATGTTAATCTAAAACAACAACAAGTAATTCCAATTAATCTAAAAACAAAAGGGAATGATATTTATGGGGAATCATTAGACTCACAATCGAATCTAGTTAGTGGGAAGAAATGTAGTGGAAAAGTATGTCCTGTTAATCATGTTTGTGACTCAAAAACAGAGTTAACAATTGATGGAGAGTGTTGTTACACTAATTGTGTTGAATCAGGTGTGTTTTCAATAGAAAATTTAATACAAATCCCTTTAATTACTTGGATTGCTCTAATCTTAATGATAGTTGCCATAGTAATTACATTTGAAGCAATCAAAAAAAGAGGAAAGTGAGAAAATGAATTCAAATTCGAAAATAGTTTTAACTCTACTAATTTTTTCTTTATTATTCTCAATTGTTTTTGCGGGCGAAATACATTGTTGGAGACAAGATATTTCAAGATTAACTTCAATTAGCTATACTTTTAGTGAAACATATTCTAGTGAACCTCTGATAGTTCCAAAAGAAGCTGTTTTGACAATAACAGGATTTGGAAATTATAACTATGAGTGTGATGATGGTGCAAGTGGTACTGCAATAAATTATTTTGAAGTGTATGACAAGAAAACTGGGCAAGTAATTAATACTAACGGAATAAGTTCAGGGGGTCCAATTACTACAGGGGCTGTAATGTGTTATGATAATGCTAATAATATTGCTTGTTATAAGGATGGAGAAAATTTTATACCTAAAAAAGGTGTTTGTGATCTTCATGCAGGGGGAACAATGTTTGTAGGAAAGGGAGCAACAACTAAAATGGATATTAGTTTAGCAGATTTTCAAGGAGAGCAAGAATGGGTAATAAGATTTGGGGCAATAACTCCTTATTTTAGTGGAATTACTCCAGGCTCTGAAAAAATAACTTTTAGGGATGTAATGAATTTAAACTTTTTTGTTGATTCTTCAAAGCCATCAATTTTGGTTTTTCCTCCAACTCCATTACAAAAAATTAATACTTTTACTTTAGAAGAAGATGTTAATAAAGAAGTTTTCTTTACTTTATTAAACAAATCAAGAATTCCAATTAGAATTAATGATTATAGCATTGATTGCCCGCCAGGTTTTAATTGTTTCTTAGAAAAAAATGCAGATGGAAACAATTATTATTCAGGTTATACAATTGGGCCAAATCAAGCAATGATTATTGATGTTACTTATTCAATAGATAAGGATAGCATTCCTGCAAAAGGGCCTTCTACAATGAAAGTTAAATTTACCCCAAACGGATTTAAAGATTGTCCTTTGGAAGGATGCATTGCTAGTTCAAGTCCACTACAATTCCAAGTAGGTTTAATTGATCAACAAGACTTTCAAATAAATGTTTCAAACCAACAAGAACAAAAATATTGTGTTGACTCTGAAGGCAGGGTAGGACGAACAGGAGAAAGTTATTTGCCTAAAATAAATTTATACTTTGGAGGAAATAACCCTCTTAATTCTTCTAATGATTCAAGTGATGAAACTACTGATAGTTTAATTAGCCCTAATGAGTGTAGTTCAATAAATTATTTAACTGGGGGGGAAAACCAAGATTGGGTTTATTGTACACAAAAAGAATTCTTGGTTCAACTAGCTAGACGAATAGATTTATATTATACTAACTTAACATCAATAAAATCATTAGAATCTTTAGCGCGATTTAGTGAAGCTCAAGAATTAAGAGAAGCTAATGGGTTAATATCTAACTTCCCTGCTAATTTAAGAGCCCAAAACCTAAATTTTGATAATAGGTCAACTTCAATTAGTGAACTAGCTGAAATTAATGATATTATATTCTCAAGAATTGGTTTTTTAGGAGAACAAATTGATGATATTTCTAAATTAGAGAGTCTAATAAAAGGAATTACAATAAGAAAACTTGTTAATGGAGTACCTGTAGATGCTTTGGAAATAACTCCTGGCGAATACGATGTATCAATCGATATTAATATAGATAATGATATAATGGGTTTATTTGCCGAAGGGGAATTAAATGACCAAGTGAATATATTAGTTAGTTTAGAAAAAAAATCCGAGCCAAAACTAAATTGGTTCTTTTATTATCAAGACAATAATTTTGATAATATAAATTATGCTCCAACAATAGAGTCCATTTACACTAACAATTATTCAAAAAGAGGATTGATAATGTCTTTTGAAAAAGAGAATGGGGGCGTTGGTGAATTAAAGAATTTTTATTCTACTTATTCAGTTCCTTTAATAACAAGATTAGTGGATCAAAATTCGGGTGAAGATTACATTTCAGATTCAAAATTTGAGGTAAACATTAATAATCATACTTATGAAACAGGAGATATTTTTTCAGTATGGAGTGGATTTGCTAGCTCGCTTGGAGAAAAAGGTTGTGAATCAACAGTGAAATCCACTAGTAAAAAAGGATTACCTTATAGAGTATTGGACATAGCTTTAAATGAGTCAGGTAGATTTGAAATTCCTGACTTGAATAATTTAAAATCAGATACTAAAATGTACTTGAGTACAGTCCTCTACTTGCCTTCAAACGAAGAAATTCAAATTAAAGCGCCTTTTAATGTATACACTCAAAACGATGTTATTGAAGGAGACCAATACTCAATAGGAACAACTATTATAAAGGCAAGCGATTACCCTGAAAACAAAATAGATTCTCTAAAAAAATTGTTTGAAACTATTAGTGAAGAAAAGGTTTGTATATTATATGATAATTCTACAAGCGTGGAAAAATGGGATTTGTTTTGGAATCAAGACAAAATTCTTGACCAATTAGAAAATGTAAAAGCGAATATAGATGATGCTAAACGATGTGAAACTAGTGAATTAAAAGCAAGTTAATTAATTCAATTAATAAAAATTAGAAAAACTTTATTCTAAAAATGCTTGCTATAATTAAGAGTATTGCGAGAAGAATTATTAATAACAAAACACCTCTTGATTCAAACACTTCCAAACTAATCTGTTTATTATTTTTTTTAAATTTAGTGCTAGTTGAATTATTTTGATTACTCTTTTTTTTAGGGTTAGTCATAAAAGAAATTGTTTCTTCAACAACTTCTTTAGAATATTTAATCCAATTAGAAGGAGTTTTCAATTCATTTATAGTTTCTTTAGTTACTTCCAAATAACCTTTTTGTCTGTTTGGAACTTCTTTAATCCCTTCAATAAAAGCTTCAATAGCATTAATGTTTAACTTATAATTGCCTTGATTAATTTTAACAGTAGTTCTATAAAAAGGCACTAACAATTTTCTTGAATCTGAAACAACTACATTTTGTTTAGGTACATTAAAATGTTGAGCAGTTTTTAATTTAAGAACCTCTATTTGATCCTTTTTATCAATATTACAATACTTTTCACTAAACTCTCCCCTTGGAACTTCTTGCATAGTATTCTTCCAATTATGTTTTAACAAATCTACAAGATCCGGCCTTAATTTAATTTCGTGGCCATCAATAGCAAGAATTCCATGAACAGTACTCTTAATAGTATTCTTGCCCTCATTATCACTTTCAATATAATAATGATAATTAAATAAAAAATAAGGAACTAAAGTAAGTTTAAGCGGAGCTAAATCAAACTCTACCCAATTTCTCTTATTAAGTTCCTTAATTACCAATTCTTCTGCCTTTGAAGAAGAAATTTTTATAGGCAATAAGGGGTTGCCTAAATACATTAAACTCAAACCCCTTAATTACTTCTTTTTTATTATCTTAACCTTTGAAGGAGTAACAAGAATTCTTTCTGCAGAAATACCTGCCATATCCCCATCAATTGCCTTGACTTCAGATTTTATTCGGCCCAATAATTCTTTTAATTTAGCCTTATTCCTCTTATTCAAGTCAGCAATATTAGCTAAAACAAGGTTACCTTGCTTCACTTCTCTAATAATAGCTTCTGCATCAACATCAGTATTCAAGTCCAAAGGCTTTACTAAAGCATCAGCATTCTCATACGTTTCTTCCTCAACTTGATCCAAAGTATTCAAAAACTCGTCCAAGTTAACGTCATCTTCTTTCTTCATTACTTTTTCAAAAAAACTCAAACTAACCACCCCGCTTTAAAGCGCGCTATTACACTAATCTTAAACAAAATGTATAAAAAGCCCTTCTTTCTAAAAAAAATTTTTTTTATAGTTAATTTCTCATTTTTTTTTCAAATTAATTTTTATAATCAATTAAAAAATATTTTAAATAATAAACAAAAAAATTAATTTCAAAATTATTCAATTAATTAAAAAAAGTACGTGAAAAAAATTTTGTTAAAAATAAGGTGTGTTTAAAAAAAGGGTTCAAAAACAGTTAATACTGGAAGTTTTTAATTGGAAGTGAGACTACCACTATTTATATTGTTTTTGGAAGCTATTTTTATTTATTAGAGAAAGGGTTGGTGGGTTTAGTGGAGAACTTGTTTGATAAGCAAATGAATAAAGCTACGGTGTTTCAAAACAAAGACATAATATCCCCTCATTATATTCCCCAAAAACTTCCTTTTAGAGAGAAACAAATTGATATAATAATTCAAGGGCTAGGGGCAGTAATAAATAATTCTAAACCAAATAATGTATTTATTTATGGGAAAGTAGGGAGTGGAAAAACAGCGACAGTAAAACATGTTCTTGATCAATTAGAAGATTTTGTTAAAAGAAATAATTTAAGCTCAAAACACTGTTATATTAATTGTAGGAGTCATGAATCCAAATATAAAGTGCTATTAAAAGCATTGAGGTCATTTTATCCTGAAAAAGATTTTTTGGGTTATAGTTCTTCCTTTGTTTATGAAAAACTGCTTGAATATGCAACAACAAAAAAAGCTCACTTAATTCTTGTTCTTGATGAAATTGATAAAGTGAAAGACATTGACGAATTAGTTTATTCTTTAAGCAGAGGCAATGATGAATTGCAAGGAGGGTCTGTTACAATGATAGGAATATCAAACAATTTAATGTTCAAAGAGAAACTTGATCCTCGAACAAAATCTTCTTTATGCGAAAGAGAATTAGTTTTTAACCCTTATAATGCTCCCGAACTAATGCAAATACTTTCAGAAAGATGTGCTGTTGCATTCAAACCAAACGCAGTAACTCAAGGAGCAATATCTTTAGCAAGTGCAATAGCGGCTCAAGAAAGTGGGGACGCAAGAACAGCAGTAATGTTAATGCAAAGAGCGGGCGAAATAGCAGATGGTGAAGGAATAGCATCCGTTACTGATAATCATATTGAAAAAGCCAAGGCTAGTGTAGAAGAAGAAATAATTATTTCAATGATATCAACTCTCCCACAACAACAACAATTAGTTTTATACGCTATATCACAACTAACTCTTCAAAAAAGAGGAATTAGAAAAGTGAGTGGAGAGATAGAAGAAGGTGTGCTTTATTCAGGAGAAATATTTGAAACCTACCTTGATTTTGCAAAAAAATTTGGTGAAAGAACAATTACAAGTAGGTGGTATCGTCAATATATTAATGAACTAGAAATGTATGGTTTAATTCTTGTAACAAACTCAGGAAAAGGAATTAAAGGCCAAACAAGATTAATTAAACTAGGTTTTGATGCAGGTAAAATAAAAGCAGCACTTGAAAAAGAACTACTTAAATTAGTAAATTGATTAAAAAATTTTATTAATCTAATTAGTAAAACTTTTTTAATTTAATTAGTAAAATTATTTTGAGTTAATTAGTAAAACTTTTTTAATTTAATTAGTAAAATTGTTTTAATTTAATTGTTAAAAATAAATTTTTAATTCAAATTTTT
>JAQVQA010000004.1:0-16035 GCA_028701835.1 Candidatus Iainarchaeum sp. | reverse complement strand
TAATTAGTAAAACTTTTTTAATTTAATTAGTAAAATTGTTTTAATTTAATTGTTAAAAATAAATTTTTAATTCAAATTTTTTAAACAAAATCAAACAAACCTTTTTGTTGTACTGCATCTGATTTGAATATTGAATCAATTTCTTTTTCAACCATGTCAAGTCGTTGAATCAAGTAAGGGGATAGACTCTCTTGACGAGCCATGTTTTGTGCAATCTTTAAGTATTTCCTTACAGATCCCTCATGAATTGTTAAAATGATTGAACTTTTTCCACATTTATAACACTTGCCTGATAGGGGTACTCTTCTATAAATCTCGTTGCATGCAGTGCACCTAAAAGTTTGCCTTGAGAATGCTCTTGCATTACCAATAATATCGGGTAAGAAATGAGAACCCATGACTTTCTCAAGAGCATCTTTAGCATTAACCGCAACAATTTTTTTTTGAAGGTTATTTTGACGCTGTATTTTTTCATCCATTGTTTTTAATTGAATATAACGCGATGTTTTTGGGCCCTCGTCAAATAATTCAGTATCGTGAGTAAAACTCATTGAAGAATATTGATTAACTTTACCCAAAATATCTTTAACAGTAGTAACTTGAATATTTGGTTCACAAACATTTTGTGCTCTCTCATAAAATTCAAGGGGTAATTCCCAAGCTACCTCCATTTTATGTACTTCATCATCAACTTCACTAGGATTAAGTATTATTGTAAAAACGAGTGGAGCATCCATTCTTCCCCCACTCTTATGAGACAAATATTTTTGAGAAAAGTTAAGGAGAGCATCCATTAATAACAAAAGAGAATCCTGATCACCATCAACATTCCTTCTCTTACCACAAACAAAATAAGGGTGGCCAAAACCGAGTCTAGATTTAGTGTAACCTAATATTCTTGAATTAACTGCTGCCGAAGTGTGAGGGGCAAGTCCTAACACAAGATGCCCAATTAAATCATCTTTTGTTCTTGCATTATAAAACTTTTTTTGGTGATAAAATTTTTCTAATAATTCATCACAAAATTGACTCACTCTAACAAGCCAATCTCCACAAGCATCATTAATTATTATATCTTGTGGAAATATCTCTATAGTTTGATTCTCGTCAATAATTTCTTTTCCAAAAATATCTCTTGTATAACCCAATGCTTTAACTTTTTCTACGCTCAAATGAATCTCGCAAGGTTTAAAGTGAGTGATAACCGCGTTTAGTAATTCAAACCTAGTTGTCCCATCCCTAAAAATATGAATGTCATGCTTTGCTCTCAAAATACCCTTTTCAATGGGTTCAGTTTCTTTAACTTCAGAAATCATTCCCCTAACCCCTTTAAGAGGATCGGGCAAAATATTTTCGTTAACATTTTTTTTTGCACGCTCTACTTCATCTCTTAAATCAAATTCGTGTTCTCCAGAGAGAATAGTTTTATTACCACAAACACCACAAGTTGCGCCAGTAACTGATTTTTGACAATGCTTACAATAATTTAATCTAATTCCAGGTTCATTACATTTTTTGCAAAAATGATTAATAGAAATTTTTTTACAAGTAGGACAAAAATACTCTGAAATATCGACTTTTACTTTACAATTTTCATTATAATTTTCATCAATAGCTTTATTGATGTTTCTAGTGCTACCTCCTTTTAATCCAATAGGGAATAATACATGCGGGTTACCCTTCATTTGCCTTGGCTTTGCTTGTTCAGGTCTACCCATTCTACCTCCAATAAAAGAACCAGCTTTATCACGAATAATAAAACCCGAAACTTCACTCAAATAATCTAAAACATTATCACTATTACTAACCCTCTTTTCTTTAACAGAAAAAGTTTCTATAATACTCAAAGCATTCTCACTAATAATTATATTCTCTTTTTCTAACTTATGAGGCAACCCTATTTTTTCAAATAATCTCTTACATTCACTATTTTTTTCAAGAATTATTTTAGTGCTAGTCAAACCTTCACTATTCTCTTCAACAATTATTTTTGAATCAAATAAATAATTTTGAATTTGTTTTAACTCGCTAATATTAAGTGCTTTATAAAAATGAATAAAATTAGGGTGAAGGGGAACTCCAATCTTTTTACTAATATTCAAAGCATCTAATTCGCTTAAAGACTCAACTTCTTTTAAATTCATTGACAAAACATTATCTAATTTTAAATCAATTAATTTTTGTTTATTACTAATTTGTTCACAACTCTTTTTTAATTCCAAAATCCACCACTCTTCACAATAACCCGCTGGGATTAATGGATGTGCGCTTTTTCTAAAATCACCATAAGTGGAGAGCAAGTCTCCTAAGTAAAGAATTTTTTCTAATTGAGCCTTAATTTCTTCAGCCCTTTCTTTAGAATTAATCCTCTCTACACTCCCATCCTTTAACAAAACAATTGGGCCCAAAATAGTATTGCAAGGAAAAAATTGAGTTGCTTTTCCAGGTCGTTCAATTCTACCATGAGTACCAACAGCTAAAAATTCATCAAGCAAAATCATTGTCGCAGGATTAATTGCTTTAGCCATTATCCCTGTATTCCTGCCCTTACCATACCTTAACCTAAAACCACCCCAAGTACTAGGATAAGCGATTATTGGTCTACCCGCAGCAAGTCTATCAAGATAAGATTTGTTAGGTTTAACTTCAATTTTTGTTTGAGTCTTTTCAACTTTAACAATCTTCTCCAAAAAATCCCAATTCAAACCCAAGTCTTTAGCAGTCCTCATAACCCAAAGCGCTTTAAGTGCTAGCCCTTCAGCAACAACAAGACCCATTCCGCCCCTAATCCTATTACTAGGAATCCTTGCTAAATCCCTGTGCGCAGAAACCTCTACTTCTTCAGTAGGAGGACCATTAATACAAACAGGACAACCACTAATAATAATTCTAATTTCTTCATCCTTCATAGTGTATTGACGAGAAATAACTTCGGTTTGATAAATTCCAATCTCTTCAACATACCTCTCTAATTCATCCTGCGTTGGCTTATATCTATCAAGTTTCAAGTACTGCCTAGCATAATCACCAAGGATTAAAGGAATAACTGTAGAAGAACCCCCTGCAGCTCTAATTGGTCCTGCAAAATAAATATCAATATACTTTGAACCATCAGGATTAGTATTAATTTCAACCTTAGGGACACCATCTAATGGAGCAACAACAACTCCTTCAGTCTCAATCAAAAGACAAGTCTTTATCCCAATTTCGACTCTCTTCTCTTCGTCAGGAATACTCCACCACTTCTCTTCCAAAATTTCTTGAAACAATCTAAAATAAGCTTTCCTTCTATCCTTAATCTCGTTAAAAATATCTCTAAAAATCTTGGCAAGCCCAACAAGACCAATAATAGTTTCGGCACGATCAGCTAAATCCACTGCAGGAACAACCTCAACAAAATTAGTTAAATCTCTTCCACTCTTCTTAGCACTCTCTGCAATCTCAAAAATAGTTTTAGTCTCACTTTGAATCCTTTTAAAATAATCTTTAATGTGAGGCTCTGCAGGAAAAATAATTTCCTGGGTAATCATTTCAATAGGAGAAAGTTTCTTTGTTTTCTCAATATTAGTTCCCTCTTTACTTTTAATATCCTCATTCATTCAAAACCAAATCCATTTAATTTTAAAAATTAAAAAAAAATTCCCCTAATTCCCTAACACCCTTATTGTTGATTATTCTCTTCAATATTCCTCTCTACAGTTTCCTTTGAAAAATGAATCTCACTAATTTGCCTACTCTTTAAATTAATTATTGGAAAAGAACAAACTGTTGGAACATGCCCAATCTTTTTTTGAAAATCAGTTTGACCCTCCCAACAACCAGAGTTAATAATAGTTGTTCCCCTATAAGTTGCATAACCCTTATGATGAACATCCCCAAACCAAACAAGATCCGGTTCTTCCTTAATAACCATATAATCCTTGCCTTCAGGGACATAAGGATTCTTGCCCCCATACTTTGGCATTAAATCCCTCTTCTTTAATAACTCAATCATTGCCTCTTCGGGTTTAGTCATTGAAAGAAAACTAACCGAACTAATAAGATCATGAACACTAGGTCCATGATAAACTAAATTCTTTAAACCCTCTGTCTCTACCCAAGAAGGAGAAGAAATAAAATGAAAATTCCTAAGCTTTGAGAGTTGAGGAACAAATTCCTTATCAATTCCTGGTTGTGGTTCTGCTCTCCTTACCGCATCATGCTGGCCCGGACAAACAAAAACTTGAATATACTCTGGTATTTGAAGCATTAACTCTTCAAACCTCTCATACTGCCCATAAACATCCTTAATAATTAATTCATCATACTGATTAGGATAAACTCCGATACCAGCAACATTATCCCCTACAACAAACAAGTACTGAATCTTACCAACCCTCTCTTGTTGCTTTAGAGTTAAATTTTTTCCATTCAAATAATCAAGCAACTTTTTGAATTGATCCTCAAAAAATAAGTTAGAACCAATGTGAAGATCACTAATACAACCACTATAAACTTCTTCACTAATTAACTTAGAAGCTTTAATAGGAAGATCAGGCCAATAAAATTCTTTAATTATAATAAAATCCTTACCCCACTTTGTTCCCTTAACTCCAATTACATTATCCTCAATAACCCTCTGTGCTTTTTCAACCAAGTCCTTATCTTTCTCCATTACAAGTGCAATACACTTATAATCCAAGTCCTCGAGTTCAAAAGCAGTGTGCCCTTTTTTAGTAATCCACTTCTTACTAACCATCCCAATAACATCAACCTTTTCTTTATCACTAGTTGAAGAAAGAGATTTTAGGGGAATAGGATTTAAGTTATGCCTATTCTTTAACATTCCTGAGAGCAACTCATACTTACTCCTAAACAATTTTAAAAAATCATCCACCTTCCCACTAGAATTACTCTTACCAGTAACATCATACTCCTCCATTACCCTAAAATTAGGTGCTCTATCCCTAGCTTGAGCAATAAAAGAAGCCCTCTTAACCTCAACCTCTTTAACAATGCAAGAAAGTTTAGTTCTACAAATTTTTTTTTCAAGAAGCGCAGGGGTAATAATGAAATTACCCTCACTAGAAAGTTCTTCAAGAATAATTTTCCAATCACTATTTTTTAGTAAGAGTTGAGAAGAATCTTTGTTTAGAATAACTCCCAAACGCTCTGCAAAATTCAAAACATCTTTAATATCAGTAATTATTTCTTCAACCATAAAAATCAACTAGATTCTGTTTTGAATTACTTTTAAAGAATCTATTTTTGATTTAATAAATAGCGCGAAAAAAAATTTATTTCATTTTCTCTTTAGCTTCTTCAATTAAGGAAATCAAGTGCCAAATATCAGTACGAGTATGATCAGGCATGTTAACATCATTACTAATATCATCAAGCAAATAAATAGCTTCACTTAATGAAGTAGCAGTGTTATCCTTAACTTTGTTTATAGTTTCCTCAATCTTTGCTCGGATGTTTCTTGGCACAGCTCGGTCTGAAAGAATCTCTTCCATTATTTGAACCATTTCTGAACTCATTAAATCACCCTCAAACTAATTCTTATTCGCGCGAATAAATCAATTAAGATTCGCTTCGTTTAATAAAAAAAATTTGATAGAAAAGTGTTTTTAAAGGGGTACTAATTAATTTAATTAAAAAAATAAAATAATTTAACTCAATTACCATTTTGATTTTTTCTAAAAGAACAAACTAATTTTATCTAAAAAATTTTATTTTCTTTATTTAATAACCAATCTTTAAGAGCAGGTGAATCTTTTCCTTCAAGAAGAATTAATTCTTTTGAAAAATTATCTTTTGAAGAGTTAATTTCGTTTTCAGTTGCTACATCTATTTTATTAATTACAACCAAAAAATTGTGGTGAGTGAAAAGCTTCTTTAATTCCAAGAAAAGGTTTTTTTGTTTGTCAATCTCTTGAGTGGGGTCTACTACAAAAACAATTAATCCGTTTAAATGCTGAAGAGCAGTAACTGCTTTCAATTCAATTTTGTTTCTGTTCAAGAGAGGTCTATCAAGCAAACCAGGAGTATCAATTATTTGAATAGGAACATATTTTTTCTTAAAAACACCTACATTAAGTCCTTTAGTAGTAAAAGGGTAAGCTGCAATTTGTGGTTTTGACTCGGTTATTCTTGAAAGAAGAGTACTCTTGCCTGCATTAGGGTAACCTGCAAGAATAACACAATTCTCTTTAGTTCTAATGCTAGGAAGTTCCTTAAGTATCCTTGCAGATTCATTATAAAAGTCAATTTGCTTAGAAAGTCCCTTTAACAAAGAAGATAATCTCCCAACATAAGATTTAGTGGTTGCAAAAGATTGTTTCTTAACACCCTCGTTAAATCTAAGTTCTTTTAGTTTAACTATGTAATTTCTCCTAATATTCTTTACTAATCTTGCAACAGAAGAAATGCTTGAAAGATTTTTTTTTAATTCATTAGTGTCTAAAATGCATTCATATAAATCCTTGTAAAATGGTTCAAGATCCTCAAAATTAGGAAAAGCTTTAACAGAACGAAATAAAGTCTCTTCAATATAATTTGCAGAAGCATCAATTTTTGCAATTTCTTTGCCTTTAATAGTGTAAAACTCTGTTTTTTGTTTAGGGTAAAGAGAAGCAGCTTTTCTGCCTCTATTCATCGCCGAATCGAGAAGAGGAATCGGTTTTTGCATGAAGGGAACTTCCATAAAAATCACTCAACTTGAAAATAAATCTAATACGAAAAATAATATTTCATTAACTATATTAATTAGAAATAAGGGGGTTTATAATTAAACGTATTAATAAAATAAACATTATTTATTGGACACTTTTTGTTTTTATTTGAAAATATTTTTTAAGTTTTTTTTGTGTGAGTTGGTTTTTAATTGTTTTGAATTCAATTATTTAGAAAGGGTTTTAGGCATGCAGGACTTTTACCAAAATAATTTTAAAAAATTCATGATTATTCCTTTAATTCTTTCTATAGTAATGCTTTTTTTTATATTTATTTTCCCTGGAATTCAACCAGGAATTGATTTAACTGGGGGAAACATGTTAATTATTCGTAGTGAGGAAAAAATTGATGAAGCAATTCTCTCGACTACTTTAAATGAAAACTTTTCGCTTAAGGAACTAAAAATATCTACTATAGCTTCTCCAACAGGGTACGGGGCTTGGATTCAATATAATAAAGACCCCTTCATTGTAGAAGTAGAAGAGTTGCTAAATGAAGCAACTTCTGCACTAGATGTGGAAAATGATGATGATGCAATAAAATATTCTAGCGAAGCACTAGTGTTGTTAAATAAAGAAGTGAGTGAATTTAGTAATTCAAAAATAGCTGTTTTCCAAGCTCAACAAGCTCTCGCAGATTATAAAGAAGAAGATTCACTTAAATTACAAAGTGTTTTAATTGAAAAATTAAATTTGAAGGGAGAATTTGAGTTTCAAAAAAGAGAAATTTCTCCTACTTTAGGTGAAGCTTCTTTTTCTTCATCATTGTGGATTTCATTAATTGGAGTTATATTAATTACTTTAATTGTATTTATTGCGTTTAGACAATTAGTTCCTTCAGCAGCAATAATTCAAGCAATGATTTTTGATGTTTTAGCAGGACTAGCAGGAATGACTCTACTTAATATTCCTCTTTCTTTAACTACTCTGCCAGCATTATTAATGCTAATAGGTTATTCAGTTGACACTGACATAATGTTAACTTCAAGAGTACTAAAAGGAAGAGATGGGGCTAGTACTCAAAGAGCAACTTCTTCAATGAAAACAGGAATAACTATGACTCTAACTTCAATGGCGGCTTTATTAGTAATGATTCTATTCTCTTATTTTTATCAAATTGATGTAATATACCAAATATCAGTGGTTTTGTTCTTTGGTTTAATTGGAGATTTAATAGCAACTTGGTTCATGAATGCGCCTATATTGCTATGGTGGGTTGAAAAAAAAGAGGAAAGTAATAAAAAATATTAAATAATTTTTTTGGTGAAACTTATGTCAATAACAAATAATCCTTTAATAAAAAACTGGAAAATTACTTTCGTGTTAGTGGTTCTTCTCTTGGCAGTAATAATGATTTTTGTTAATGGAATTACTTTAGGAATGGATTTTAAGGGTGGGACACTTTATCAAATAGAACTCCAAAAAGATCTTCCAAATGAAGAAATAAGTCGAATGGCTAATATTATTGCACAAAGAATAGATCCATCTGGGTTAAAAGATGCTTCAGTTTACCCGGTTGGAACAAAATTTATTGTAATTCAATTAGCTGAAACAAATCCTTCAGAATTAGAAAAAATAGAGTCAAGAATAAGACAACAAGGTAAATTTGAATCAACTCTAAACGGGGAAACAATATTTACCGGGGATGAAATAAGAAAAGTTCTTCGAGCAGATAATTCTTACGGAGTAATGTCCCTAGGAAAGAATTATTATGAATGGAGTCTACCATTTATCTTAAATGACGCAGCTACTAAAAGATTCGCTGAAAAAACATTCCACCAATGTAGTGCAACTGGATTTAATACTAAAGGAATAATAACTTATGAATGTGAAAAAACAGTTTTCTTTTTAGACAAACCAGAAGCAATAATAGTAACAACTCAAGAAACTATTGATTCTGATGAAACAATATTCTTTAATGGTAATAGTCTTGAAAGCATTCCTGCAGAAACAAGTATTGATGAATTAATTGAAGATTCCCAATTAGATGTTTTTATTTTGAATGATTCAATTGATTTAGAAAAAATAAGAGCTTCTTTTAATGAATTTAAGAGTGCAATAGTTTCTATTGATGTTAATGAAGAAATAATTAATGACTTAAATTTAATCGGATTTGAAATAATTAAACAAGATTCAAGAGAAGGAGTTCCTTGGATTTGGAGTGCAATGAATGCAAAACAAATAATTAGTCTAACTGAAGGAATAACTAATGAAGATGTTAGTGATGTTTCTCAAGCACAATTGTTTTCAACTCTAAGAATATCTGGAAATAGAGAAAACCTTCAAGACGCATTATCTAGTCTTGAAGAATTAGCAATACTACTTGAATCAGGTTCACTTCCAACTCCAGTTAAGAGTATTTCAAAAGAAACTGTTTCACCTTCACTAGGTGAATCATTCCTATCAATAGTTGTTTGGATGGGGCTAGTTGCATTAATACTAGTGGCCCTAATAATAATTTTTAGATACAAAATGATTAACTTAGCTATTCCAATAATTATAACAGGTGTAAGTGAAATAATAATCTTATTGGGGTTCATTGCATTCTTTAAACTTCCTTTGGACTTAGCTGCTTTTGCAGGAATAATTGCAGCAATAGGTACGGGAGTTGATTCAGAAATAGTTATTACTGATGAAATAATTGGTAAATCAAAACAAGCACACGAATCCTTAATAAAAAGAGCAAAGACAGCATTATTCATTATTGCAACATCTGCATTTACTATGATGGGTGTGATGGGTCCAATAGTAATGTTTTCAAGAAGCATGCCTGGGCTTGAAAAATTATATGGATTCGCACTAGTTGCAATAATAGGTGGATTAATAGGGATATTTGTAACAAGACCAGGGTTCACAAAAATAGTTGAAATAATAGTTCAAAAGAAAGAAGAAAAAGAAGATTAAACTCTTTTTCTTTACTCTAATTTTTTATTTAATCAAATAAATATTGACTCTATTTATTGGACACTTTTTGTGCACCAAAAATAATTTTAAGTTCAAATTCATTTTTTAATAATGCCAAATACAATAATTCATGGAATAATTCCTTACATATTAGCAAGTGTATTCACTGAAAACAAAATACTTAAATGGATTGCTCTAATTGGAGGAATGTTTCCTGACCTTGATGGTATCCCAATCTTGTTTGACACGAATCTTTATTACCAAATCCACCACGAATTATTACACCCGCCTTTTATTGGATTTGTTATTGCTTTACCCGTTGCACTAATAATAAAAAAGTTATATGGGATTAAAATTTGGAAAACTTATTTAGCTTTCTCTTTAGGGTATTTGTTACACTCCCTAGTTGATGTATTCTTTACTAATTGGTATGTTAAATTATTATGGCCGTTTTCTCAAGAAAAATTTAGTTACCCTATTTTTTTAAATCTTAATTTTGTTCTTGCTTTTTTGGTATCCTTGTGGATTTTATTTAATATATTTAAATTTATAATTGAAAAGAAAAATTTATTACAAGAAATAAAAAAATTATTACCAAAAAAAGTTGTTTGATTTAAATTAATTTACTAAAATCCTTCTCTTTTTGAATAAGTTTCAAACCATAATACCAAATAACTACTATTAAACCACTCATTAAAAACCAAGTTAATTCATGAACGAAATTGGTGTCAAAACCAAAGAAACCAGAGTAAATTACTAAAATAATTCTAGGTATGTTTGCGATTAACACTAATGCTCCTCCGATTAAAATTATTAAGAGTCTTTTTTCTAAAACCATTCTCTTTAATGGAAGAGTAATTGCTGTTAGAATAGATAAACTAATTAGTCCAGTACAAGAATTAGTTATTACAAAATTAGTTGAATTAACAAATAAAGTATTTTTCGCATAAGGTATTTTCAAAAAGACCCCGATTATTGAAGTGATTAAATTAGTTAAAAAAGATAAGTCAATTGAAATTATTGTGAACTCAAGAATTGCAAAAATTATAAAGAACTTTACTAAAAAAATTATGATTGGTTTATTTTTTTTGAAGTAATTAATCTGAATCAATTCTTTTTCATTAGTTTGAATCTTTGCCTTACCAAACCTTTTTTTTCTCTCCAAACTAATTCACCACGGAACACTCTTTAATTTAAGTTTGAAAGCAATATAATTGAATGTTTTGTGAATAAAAAAAGTTGCAAACAAGAGCAAAGCAACTAGCCAAAACTCAGGAACCCTTACAAAAATACTAAGAATTATTCCTCCCAAAACAAAGTCAAGTTGATCTGCAAGCTCCCATTTTTCCCCGCTCTTAATATGAAACCTCCTCTTAAAAAAACTTTTAGTAATATCTCCAAGAATTGCTCCACTTGAAAGCATAAAAGAAAGTAAAATATAATTTGATAAATATCCTTGAACAAAAGGAAAGAACAAATAAATTATTGTTCCTGCTCCAGTTCCGGCAGTTATCCCTGTAATTGTTCCAAGCACTGTTTTTCCCTTACCCAAAATAGGTTCTCCAAAAATCTTTTTATTCAAATCAAGGGGGATTCTACCATGGACTAAAAGAGGAGACGAATTTGCAATGTAAAGAGGTGCAACGTAAAGCAAAGTTAAAACAAAAGCATTAAACAAATCCATTAAAACCAAACCTTAAATAATTACTAAACTCTTTAATTGAATATATTAATTACTAACCAAACCAAATATAAATCAATTAAATCAAATATATTAAATATAAATTAATTAAATCAAATATATTAAACATAATTAATTAATTTAATTAATTATTAAACAAATACTTAAAGCTCTGCTTTTTATTCATCTTTTAATATTTTATTTATTATTTAATTAAAAAAATGTTTTATAAATTATATTTTATTTTAATTCATTTTATTAGATAAGAAGTAATCCTAAAATAAAACAAAACATTGCTCCACAAGCGGAACCAATCATATTCACTTGAGTATTATTTAATATTTTTTTTGTCTCAAATAAACCTCCTGCAATTGAATCAGAGTTAGAACCAACTACTCCTGCAAGTACAATTATTCCTGCAAGAAAATAATTCTGGTAAACAAAAAAATGAACTAATCCAATAATCAATCCTCCAAAAAGAGCAGCTCCTTCTCCAAGAAGAGTAACTCCTCCGTCAGTGCCACGTGCAACAGGTTTAAGAGTAGTAATCATAATAGGTTTACTCTTTGAATAATACCCAATCTCGCTTGAAAGAGTATCCGCTAAAGCTGCTGAAATTGCTCCAAAAAAAGCTAATTCAAACAAAAAAGAATTCTCGGGAAAAACAATTATTGGAAGCAAAGTTATTAAAGCAGGCAGCGAATTGCCAATAACGTTCCAAATATTCCTTTCCTCGTGCTTTTTCTTTGGAAAATTACTGGCAACCTCTCCAATAACAAAAAAAACAACTACTATCCCAAAATCAATTAAAGGATTAGGGCCGTAAGTTATAGCAGCAAGCCCAACTGCATTACCAATTAGAATCCCTTCAAAATCAAGCAACTTTTTTTTATAAGAAATAAAAGAAAAAAGAGCGAGGAAAAATAATAATGCTGTTAATTCAACAGTATTACTTAACATTATTTCCCACTACTTTTATTTACTTTGATTGAGAATAAGTTGCCTTAGCTACAATCACTTTTTTAACAGGACAAATTTTTGCAACTTTTTTGAATAATTCATTAGAAAAACCACCCATTAAAAGTTCTTGGGTAACTAATTCAAAGTCTCTACCAGAAAGAACTGCTAAATGATCCTTCATTATTTTTTGGATACCAGCTTTTTGGGCATTAGTAGCCTTTCTATCAGTAACAACAATAACTGTAGTTTGAGCTTCTCCGCCAACAACAGGTAATTTTTCGTGTAAAGCAATTTTACTATTTCTTCTTCTAACAGTTCTACCAAGAGTACCTTTATTAATTTCGAATTTTGAAATCATTGTAGAAGCACTTTGGCCCTGAACATCATTAACTTTAAAAGATAAAACATAATCTCTTTTAGCTCTTTGACCAGTAAGCATATCCATAGTAGTTTTGAAAGTCCTATCCATTATATTCTTTGGTTTCTCTGCAGGAGTCTCTCCAAGAGGTTTCTTGTCAAAAGTCTTTGAAGACAAAACAGTGAACCACTTCTTTTTTTTCCACTTATCAACAGTCTTTCTAGAACCAGATCCTTTTTGTGCTTTTTGTACACTACCTGCAGCCATCTTCAATCTACCTCAATAATTCATCAACTTTTTCTAAACCTTCAAAACCAATTCCTTCAAACAAAACTACTTTGTTTTCCAAAAACTTGGTTTTTATTTTCAAAAAATCACCAACATAATCTACTATTTAACAAGCAAAGCCGCTTGTTCAGGAGTATAAACCCATCCTTTAGGAATCTTATTCTTTTTAGAATAATACTTTGTAAGCTTCTTAATCTTAGCTACGGTTAACTCATAACCCCTCTTAGCAGAATAATCTTTTTTATTCTTATTCAAATGATTACTCAAAATAACACTTCTTCTAATCAAATTTAATAAATCCTCAGGCATATCTCCAACAAGTTCGTTCTCTCTTAAAACATCCTGAATTTTTTTACTAGCAACTTCACTAAAATTCTTAACTCCAAATTCGTCTCTGAGAATAAGCCCTATTTTGCTTGGAGAATGACCTGCATTAGCAAGTGAAACTACTTGCTCTTCAAGTTCCTTCGCTGAATACTCTTCTTTCTCTGTTTTAACAGTTTTCTTTACCATGCTATACCACAACTCAAAATTTAACCTTTCTAACCACTAAAATGGGATTAGAAAAGAACACTAAAATCAATATACAAATATCAATTAAAAGAACGTTTATAAACGTTGCTTTAAAGAAAATTTCAAAAACATTTTTTAGTGATATCTTCCTCTTTTTTCAACAGCATTCATTCGATTAACAAGTTCAACACTTGGGTTATAACCCTTTAACACAAGCCCCCAACCATTTTTGATTTTTGAGTGAGTAGCATTAAAAGTCTTTTTAAAAACGATTAAATCAGTTGCTTTATCCTCAAGATTTTTTGAAAAATAGCCTAATCCAAAGTCAATAAAAAAAAGGGGTCCTTTTTTTTGCACTCTATTAATAATATCCTCTCCACCCTCTTTTAGATAAATAATATTTGAAGTAGTCAAATCTCCATGAATTATTCCAGCTTCATGAAGTCGCTTAATACAATCTCCTGCTTTAATGCACAAGTCTTTTCTATTATCAAGAACCTCTTTTAGTCTCACCCCATCTAAAAACTCTAAAAAAATTCTTGAATTAACTTCATCCACTTTTAGTACTCTAGGCGTATTAACAAAAAGAGAAGCTTCTCTAATCAACTTAACCTCGCTTTTTGTACGAGTCCTCCTAACAAAATCATCAAGAAAAGGATTCCTATAACTTTTTTTAATTCTATGTTTAACTAAAACCTTTTCTCCGTCAAAAACGCTTTTTGAGAGCGTTGCTTCAGCACCTTTCCTAAAAATTTTTTGACCCACTCTAAAAAACCTTCTTGTAAAATTGAATCAGTTTAAAACTAACACTTTTTATCAATAAAATCTTTCATCATAGAAATATTCTCTTCAAAACCCTCTAAAAGAATTAAATAATTTTCTCTTAAATTTTTTCTTTGAGATTCATTAAGTGAAGAATAACTCTCTCTAGCTAAATTAACTGATTTTTCAGCGAGACTAATATACTTAACTAAATCCCTAGTTTCTTTTAACGAACAATTAATATTAACATAATCAACTCTAGTTGATTCAATCAAAGCCTTGTTCTGGTAAACAAAACTCTCTGCTAAATAAATCTCTGCCTGAATTATTTTCTTTCCCTCAACTCCAGCACTCTTACTCAATTCAGCTAAAGAAGAAATATAATCAGTCATGCTACTCAAACTAGTTGAATAACTCGATTTTACAAAATATTTTTGTTCAAGTGCATCCATTTCTTGCAAAGAATCATTACCAAAAAAAGTGCAACCAAGCAAAAAAATGAATGCTAATAGCAAAACAAACACTAAACCAATTAATCTCATACAAGAAGAATATTGTAGTTAAGAGTATTAAATTCTTTTCCTTCTAGTTAAAACAAAAGAAATTACTCCTATAACAAGAAGTAATGAAACAAATGAATTATCAGGGACAAAAGAATTCTCTTTTTCTAGTACATAATTATAATAAGTGACTAATTCGCAATTAGTACACTCAACGTGATTCTTTATACTCCCCGTGACTTGAATCAAAGTATCTTTAGTTAAAGGAGGATTAAAACCTATTCCTGTCTTTTGTGGATAAGTGTAACAAGTGATTTTACTAGGGTTAATTTGAAGATTGCTTGAATTATTATAATCAATTAAACTCAAATCAAGTTCAGTTTCACAATCACAAAGCGGTTCAACAAAAAACCCTCCTTCTTCATCCCTCCCTACATTTAACTCTTTCAAAACACAAGCATCATAAATAGGTGCTCCATAATCAACTCTTTTTGCACTACAACTAGCATTAACATCACCCACGCAAATCCAACTAGTTGAGTCATTAATATTCTCTCCAAGAGCAGGATTGCTTGGAAAAGGGTTTCCTATACTACAAAGAGAACCAATTGGAAAATCATCTGTTGGATAATAATTTCTCTTAGCAGATCCACAACTAGCTACAACATAATCTTTTGGAACACAAGTATCATTAAATTGTTTAAAATTGTTAGAACACTTATACTCACATTTTGTTTGAGTATCAATAGCACTAAGAGTTCTAGTCACATTAACAACTAACTCTAATTCTTCTTCCTCATCCCACAATTCAGCATTATTTGGAATAGTGCCAATACAACTAAAAACCTCGACATCCCTAACACAAGCCACACCCTCACGATGATAATTAGTATCACAAAACATTTCGCACTTTCTATCCTCATTCGAATTACTTAAAACACTATTAACCTCACCGCTTAAAATCAATCCTAAATTATCTCCCTCATAATAACTAGCATTATCAATTGGGTTAATACAAGTATAAGCAATGCAAGAATTGCCTGATTTATAATACCCCTCTTTACAATAATATTCACATTTTCTTGAAGTATTACCATCAGCTTCAACCAAATTTTTATCCAAATTCTCAACCAATCCTTCATTATCCCCTTCAAAAACAATTGCATTAGAGTCAATATCCCCAGTACAAGTGTAATTTATAGGAACACACTTATTAGAACTAATTTCAAAACCCTCTTTGCATTTCCATTCACAAGTTCTTGAAGTATTTGAATTTGAGAGAACATTGATTAAATTATCAGTTGGTTTTAATCCAGTCCAATCCCCTTGATAAATTACTGCATTGCCATCAATCGG
>JAQVQA010000052.1 GCA_028701835.1 Candidatus Iainarchaeum sp. | reverse complement strand
AAAATAGTAGTTTTAAATACTTTTAAATCGTTTTACTTTAAGTTGTTTTGTTGTTGATTTGCATGGTTGAAGAGAATGTTTTTATCCCTTCAAATAAAGTTGAAAGTGGTTTTTCTATCAAATCTGGTGATGATGGAGTTAAACTAAAAAAATTGGGGGACTCTGTTAGTGGGGAAGCTAGTGAAGAGTATTCTGAGAGGGAGCTTGATATTCAGAGAGTTAATGATGGTGGAGATAATTCTAGGGTTAAGAGTGGGATTAATGGTTTTGATGAATTAATCCAAGGTGGGTTTGAAAGAGAATCAATTGTTTTAGTAGTTGGTGCGAGTGGTACGGGCAAAACAATTCTTTCAATGCAGTTTCTATATAATGGTGCTGCACTTTATGATGAACCTGGAGTATTTCTTTCTTTTGAAGAGGATAAGAATCAATTGTATAGGCAAGCTAATCAATTTGGTTGGGATTTTGATAAATTAGAGAAAGAGAATAAATTTAGGTTATTAACTTTCAAACCTCATCAAATAACAAAGATTCTTGAAGAGGGTGGTGGGCAGATTAGGGATGCGCTTAGTGAGGTTAAAGCAAAGAGAATAGTAGTTGATTCAATAACAGCTTATGGTTTGCTTTTTAGAGATGAGTATAAGCGAAGAGAAAAAATTTTAGAATTTTTTAATATGTTAAGGAAATGGGGTGTTACTTCGCTAGTTATTTGTGAGGATGACCCTGAGGTTGTTGAGAAAGAAGAGGGAGGAATTGGTTTTATTAGTGATGCAGTGGTTTCTCTTTACTATGATCAAGATAAAGAGAAAGGAATTAGGATTCATTCTCTTGAAATATTAAAAATGAGGGGAACAAAACACACTAACAAGGTTTGTGCAATTAATTTTGAAAAAGATGGGGTCACTGTTTATCCTGA
Source organism: Candidatus Iainarchaeum sp. (assembly GCA_028701835.1). Taxonomy (GTDB): domain Archaea; phylum Iainarchaeota; class Iainarchaeia; order Iainarchaeales; family JAAZKV01; genus JAAZKV01. Next base: position 1,589 of record JAQVQA010000052.1, on the reverse strand, counting down.
CGTAGAAATATTCTAATTAATCTTCTAGAACTTCTTTTTTGAAAATTTTTTTTAATAATAATATTTTTTTTTACTTATTTTAAAATATTATTCTCTTATTCACTTATTAATTTTTTTTTATGAATTACTTTGTTTCCATTGAAGCTATTGTTGAAATGAATAAACTTGAATAGTCATAATTCTTGTCAGAGAATTGCTTTGCTAAGTCAATTGTCTTTGGGTCAGTTGAAATTTTCTCAGTTATTAAAATTAAAGTATTTTCTCTTAATTTTGTTTTATTGCTCAAAGCGTGCAAAAATCGCCCCATTTTTTTGTACTCATTATAAGCCTCCATTATGTTTAGTGCATCAAATATTATTACTTTTTCCCCAGCAACCTTTTTTTCAATTAAATCAATTGCAATCATTATTCCAGTTAAATCAGACGGGTTTGTTGTTAGAACTATATTTTCATCCAAATCCCCATTATTTTGAGTACAATCTGCAAAGTAAATATTTTTCCCACCAAAAATTTTTCTTATTTCAATAATTGGAGTAAAGAATGATACTATTATTAGTATCTTGTTTTTTTCTGAATAATCTTTTATTAAACCAAGTAAGGAATCCTTCATTTGTTTGTTTGAGAGTATTATTAGTGAAGATTTTTTTTCAGCGTTTGCAATAACTTCTTTTAAAAAAAATGTTGCTTGCATATTACAAGAAAGATTATTTTTCGTTAATAAAAGCCTTTGTTTTTATTCAAAGATTAATTAGTGTTAGTTATAAATACTAAAAAAATCTTCTTTCTAATATGGGTTCAAGAGGGCAAACAGTAATTGAATTATTACTATTATTAACTATTTCTATCCTTGCTTTGTCAATTATTTACTCTATTTATAGTACTCAAATTGAGTACTCTAATATTTCAAGAGAATCTTTAATTGCAAAAACTACTATTAGTAAACTAGTTAATTCGGCTAATTCTCTTGCTCTTTCTGGAGCAGGTTCTACTCAAAAAGTATTAATTGAAATTCCTTCTGATGCTAACATGCTTGATTCAAACATAATTGGTAAAACAATTTTAATTACTCTATCAAATGGAAGTAGTGTATTTGGTTCTGCAGATGTTAATATTGTGGGGGAATTCAAAAAAAGTGGGGGATTGTTTGTAGTTGATGGGTACTTTGTTAACTTGACTTTTGATGGAGAAAAAGTAGTAATGTCTTATGATGATTTTGAATTGAATAATAACAGTTTTTTTGTTTCAGCAAAGCAAGGCACTAGTATTCAAAAGGTTTTTACTATTAGGAACAATTCTTCAAGGGAAGCAACTTTTTGGATTAGTAAAGACTTTTCTTTTGAAGAATTAGTTGTTTTGAATATTAGTGAAGGTGATGATTTTTTTGTCTTGGGTCCTAATGAAGTTCGAGTAATTGATTTTAATTTAGTTTTGAGTGAATTTTCTAGTGGGAATTATGCTGGTGCAATTAATATAATTGGACAAATTAATGATGGAGTTAGTGATTATAATGTTAATAAATCAATTTTGGTTTCTGTTGAATCAATTCTAGAATTTAAAGAATTAATGATTTTTCCAAAAATAACTTCATT
>JAQVQA010000003.1:5672-40168 GCA_028701835.1 Candidatus Iainarchaeum sp. | reverse complement strand
CTATAAGTGATTTTAAAAAACAAAAACCAGATTATCACTTTACTATAATGAATGATCATGCTCCAATGGCAACTGCACTAACCCACTTCTTTCAACACAATTGGGAAAAAGGAAAAAAATACTAATATTTTTTTTAACTCTTTTAATTTTTAGAAACCCTCTTAAACCTTAATTTACTCTATTTTGTTAATGGATGAAGTAAAACAAGTAGCTTACAAGTATGCTGTAAAGAATGCGTTTGAGCACGACGGCAAAGCACAAATGGGTGCGGTTGTTGGAAAAGTAAAAGCGCTGTTTCCCGAGATTGATCTAAAAACTGTAATGCCTCTTATTACTGAAAGCGTGAATAATGCAAATAAAATGCATAAGGACATGCTTAATTCTGAATACGCTAAATTCAATGCCCAAGGTTGGGAATTAAAACACGAATCGAAAGAAAAAACTTTAGAAGAACTGACTTGGGTTACTCCAAATACAAAAGTGATTACAAGAGTAGCTCCAAACCCTAGTGGAGCAATGCACTTTGGACATGCTCGACCAAGTGTATTATCAGACGAATACATAAAAAAATATAATGGAAAATTCATTCTAAGATTTGATGATACTGATCCAAAAGTAAAAAAACCTGTTTTTGGAATTGAAAAAGATTTTATTAATGATTATAATTGGCTCGGAGTAGAGTTTCATGAAACTGCAAGAGCAAGTGATCGACTCAATCGATACTATGAAGTTATTGAACAATTAATAAAAATGAATAAAGCATACATTTGTTTTTGTAAAAGCGAAGATTGGAGAAAATTAATTTGGGAATCAAGGGCTTGTCCATGCAGAGAAAAAAGTGTTGAAGAACAATTAAACAATTTTAAGAAAATGCTTTCACACGAAATAAAAGAAGAACAAGCAGTTGTTAGAATAAAAACTGATTTAAACAATCCTGATCCAAGTGAAAGAGATTGGTGGTTAGCAAAAATAGTTGATAACGTTGAACACCCAAATCCCAAAGCAAAAGACAATCACGTTTGGCCATCATACAACTTAGCTAGTGCAGTGGATGACCATGACATGAACGTAAATTTAATTATTCGTGGACAAGAACACCTAACTAACGGAGACAAACAAAAAGAACTCTATAATTTATTTAATTGGGAGTACCCTCACTGCTACTATCATGGAAAAATTTCTAAACTAGGTGACATGACTCTATCAAAAAGCAAAATGAAACTAATTATGGATGAACTTGGAGTAGAAAGATATGATGATCCAAGAATGGCTACAATAAAAGCATTTAAAAGAAGAGGATTCAAACCAGAAGCAATTAGAAAAATAATACTTGATTGTGGTTTAAGTTTAAAAGAAGTTAAAATTACTACAGATGCGTTTGCTGCTGCAAACAAATTATTCTTAGGTGAAGTGAAAGAATACCCTTTCTTTGAAGAAATAATCCCCTTAGAAGTAATTAATATGATTGAAGGGGAAGTAGAAGGAACTAAATTTAGTGGAGGAATACAAAAATTTTTGGTAAACAAAAAAGAACTATCTAAAAACAAAGTTGGTTCAATGATAAGACTAAAGAGAGCATGCAATGTGAAAATTGATGAAGTAAACAAATATTCTTCAAGAGCAACATTCGTTTCCTACATGAAAACAAATAATCCGATACTATCTTGGATAATTGATTCGGTTGATATTGAAATACTAATGAGTGATGGGACAATTAAGCGAGGAATTACTACAAAAAAAATTTTAGAAGAGAATGGAGTAATTAGAATAGAAGGAATTGGTTACGCAAATATAGAAGAAAAAACTGATTCAATAGTTAAACTAGTATTTGCACACGAGTAAATACAAAAAAATAACTAATTTTCTTTTTTAGAAAAAGCTTATTTTGCCTTAGCAGTACTTCTTAATAGAAGGTATTAAATTTGACTGTGCCTATTGCAAATAGATTAAATACTAGACAAATTCGAAGTTCTGCTTTAATGCACGTTGCAAGGTTTTCAGTAATAAAAGGAAAAAAATAAATCCTATGCTTTTGAAACAACTTATGTCAAGCAATAATCCAAAAACACTTAATTAGTTAGAGGCTTATTTTATTCAAAGAATAGAAAAAGGTAAAACAAAGTTAATTTCATTAGCTAACAGATATTCAAGCGAAAGAATAAATCCAAAAAACCTAAAAAACATAACTAAATTAAAAGGAGATGATTTAAACTCATCATTAAGAGAATACAGAATGTTACTAGAAGAATTCATGATCTTTGGAGGGTATCCCGAGGTAGTCTTAAAAAAATCTGTTCAAGAAAAAACATCTGTTCTAACAAGCATATTTGATTTATATGTTAAGAAAGACTTGCTAGAATATTTAAAAGTTGAAAAAATTTTGAATGTAAAAAAATTAATCGAGTTTTTGGCAGTCAATAACGGTCAAAAAATAAAGTACGAAGAAATATCTAGTTTATGCGGTTTATCTTTCAATGAAACAAAAAAGTATATTGAAGTGCTCTCTGAAACCTATTTGATAAAAGAAGTCAGACCATTTTTTACAAACAAAAACAAAGAACTTGTAAAAATCCCAAAAATTTATTTTATTGACAATGGGGTTAGAAATTATTTCATAAACAATTTTAATGCCCTAAATCTAAGAGACGATTCGGGCTATCTTTTTGAAGGATTTGTACTATCAGAATTAATAAAAAAAGAACAAAAGAACATAAAATTTTGGAATGACAAAAATTTGGAAGAAGTTGATTTTGTTCTAATTAATAATAATCATGTGGTCCCCATTGAAGTAAAATTTAAAATCGATATTAAATCTAGTAATTTTTCTGGGTTAAATAATTTTTTAAAAAATTACAAAAAAACAGACAAACTTTTTTTAATTAATTTGTCTAAACAAAAAAAAGAAGGAAAGATTCGTTTAATTCTTCCTTATGCAATATGCGAAATGATGTGCTAAAAACCACCTTTTTAAAGGTTTCTAAGGGGAAATTATTTCATAGTTTCTAAGGCTAAGGAGAAGTCCAAAATGGATTTTGACTGTCACAAAAAGTTCGCTTTTTGTGTTAATTTATTGCCAATGAAGCTGATGTTTGAAAGTCAGCCGAGGAGAAAGAGTAACATACTCTAATTTCTAAATGCTGATTCTTTAGACAATTGACGCGGAGGAGATTTTAATGGCGGCATATGTGAAAGTAGAGCTAACAGACGAGTTAAGAGACGAGACTGTTAGTATAGTTGAAAAATCAAAGAAAGGAAAAATTAAAGCAGGAATAAATGAAGTAACTAAAGCAATTGAGAGAGGAGTAGCAAAGCTAGTAGTAATAGCAGAGGATGTTAGTCCAGCTGAAGTAGTAATGCACTTACCAATCTTGTGCGAAGAAAAAAATATTCCTTATAGTTATATTGCAACAAGAAAAGAACTTGGTGAAAAAGCTGGGTTAAGAACAGCAACTGCATCAATTGCAATAATTGAATCAGATGCTGAGAATGATATTAAAGAATTAGCAAAAAAAATTGCTGAATTAAAAAAGTAATTGTGGAGGGATGAATAATGGGTGACGAGAGAGGAACTCCAGCAGAAATTGTTGAAGTTGTAAAAAAAACCGGTGTTCACGGAGAAGTAACACAAATCCTCTGCAAAATAATGGATGGACCTGAAAAAGGAAGAGTAAAGAGAAGAAATGCAAGGGGTAGTGTACAAAAAGGAGACATAATAATTCTTCTAGACACTGAAAGAGAAGCAAAAGAAATTAAGACAAGGTGAAGGTGAGTAAAAAATGGTTAAGTGCAGTTTTTGCGGTAAGGAACTCCCACTAGGTGGAGGAAAATTATACGCTAAAAAAGAAGGCACAGTGTTTTACTTTTGTTCAAACAAGTGCGAAAAAAACCAATTAGTTTTGAAAAGAAAACCAGTAAAAACAAAATGGACTGAAGCGCACATAAAACTAAAGAAAACACTAATGTCAGCAAAAGAAAAACACGAACAAGAAACAAAAGAACAAGCAAATTAAAGCTTGTTCTTTAATTTTATTTAAAAAAAAAGGCTTGGTGAGAGTATGATTGAAAGGACACTAGTTTTAATTAAACCTGATGGGGTTCAAAGAGGATTAACAGGAGAAATAATTAAGAGATTTGAGAATGTTGGACTCAAAATAGTTGGAATGAAAATGACTTGGATTAATGAAATATTTGCAGAAAAACATTACTCGGATATAAAAGCAAGGCGAGGAGAAAAAGTGTTCAATGCTTTAATGGAATTAATTACAATGGGGCCAGTTGTTGCATTAGTTCTTGAAGGAGTAGATGCAGTTGAAATAGTTAGAAAAATTTGTGGAACAACAGAACCAAGAGTAGCTCCTCCAGGAACAATTAGGGGAGATTATGCGCATGTTAGTTTTCACTACTCTGATGAAGTGAATCAAGCGGTTAGAAATGTTGTACACGCTTCAGGAACAAAAGAAGAAGCAAAAAACGAGATTGCTTTATGGTTTATTCCAGAAGAATTACACAATTATCCATCAGTTCATGACATACACATACTTCATCACAAGGCAGAACACATTAAAGCAATGCGAGGAAAGATTAATTAAAAAAGAGGCGAGAATAATTGAAGAATTTAATAATAGTTAAGCCAAGTGCACTTGCAAAAAAAGTACTTGGTTTAATTATTCAAAGAATTGAAGAAAAAAATGCAATAATAGTTTCAATAAAAACAAGTTTGTTTGATATTCATTCGATTGAAAAAAAATTAATTGAAGAACAAGAAGAGAAAAATAAAAAAGAATTAATTAACGCAAAAAAAATTCCTTGCGTATTAATAATAATCCAAGGCAGTGATGCAATAAATTTTGGGCAAAATTTGAAGAAAGAATTTAATGATTATATACACGTGTCTTTAAATGAAGAAACTGCAAAATATGAAATAAATCGTTTTTTTGAAAAGAACGAAATTTTTGAAAATGAAAAAAATGACGGGAATTATTTTTTGAAAAAAATTGATAGGAAAGAAATTTTAAGTAAAAGTATTAAAGAAATTACAAGAGAATTTAATAAATAAAAATTTGAAGTGAGTAAAAATGATAAGACAACCAATAATAACTGTTTTGGGGCATGTTGATCATGGCAAAACATCCCTTCTTGATGCGATTAGAAATACTAGAGTAGCTTTTAAAGAAGAGGGGGCAATAACTCAGCACATTGGTGCGACTGAAGTTCCTATTGATGCGATTCTTAGTGTTGCTGGTTCTCTAATAAAAAAATTTGGTTTTAATTTAACTATTCCCGGGTTATTGTTCATTGATACTCCTGGTCACGAAGCATTTACTAATCTTAGAAAGAGGGGTGGGGGTATAGCGGATTTAGCAATTTTAGTGATTGACATAACTCAAGGAATACAACCCCAAACAGTAGAAGCGATTGAAATATTAAAAGCTTATAAAGTTCCATTTGTAATTGCTTTAACGAAAATAGATTTACTAAATTTTTACTCTTCAAAAGAAGGGAACTTTATTGATAATTTAAATACTCACAATGATAGAAGCAAACAATTGTTTGATGAAAAATTATACACTATTGTTGGGGAATTATATAAGTATGGGTTTGAGGGTGAGAGATATGATAGGTGTGCTTTTGGAAAACAAATTCCTATGGTGCCTTGCTCTGCTCACACAAAAGAAGGGTTAGCAGAATTAATTACTTTACTTGCTGGACTCTCGCAAAAATACTTGGAAAAAAAACTTGAAATTAGTTTTGAAGAATGTGCAAAAGCAGCAGTCCTTGAATCAAAAGAAGAAAAAGGTCTTGGAAAAACAATTGATGTATTATTATACCAAGGGACATTAAATGTTAATGATGATATTGCGGTCCTTGGAAAAAATGGGGTTATTCAAACTAAAATAAGAATTTTACTCCAACCCAAACCAATGCAAGAAATTCGTTCAACAAAAGACAAATTTACTTCAGTTAAAAGTGTATCAGCTGCTTGTGGAGTAAAAATATCTGCGCCTAAACTAGAAGAAGTTTTAGCAGGTTCAACCCTAACCCAAATAAGGACTGGGAAAGAAGTTGATGAATTACAAACCGAATTAAGAGAACACAGTATTGAAGCAGACATTAATGGATTAATATTCAAAGCAGATGCAATAGGTTCTCTTGAAGCAATGATGAATTTATTAAATAAAGAAGGTTATACTCTAAGAAAAGCACAAATAGGAAATATTACTAGAAAAGATGTTATGGAAGCTTCTTCTCTACAAGCACAAGATCCATTGCTTGGAGTAGTACTTGGATTTAATGTCCAAATAGATTCGGATGCACAAATCGAAGCTGATAAAAGAGAAATAAAAATATTTAATGAGAATGTAATTTATCATTTAATTGAAAATTATAAAAATTGGGTTGAAGAAAAAAAGAGATTAGAAAAACAAAGCGAAATAGCTTGTTTAGTTATGCCTGTTGAATTTGAATTAATTAGAGGAAAAGTTTTTAGAAATAATAAACCTGCAATAGTTGGAGTAAAAATTAATATTGGCAAATTAAGAGAAGGTTGGAAAGTAATGAACAAAGAAGGTGAAGTAATAGGAAAAATAGATGGAATACAATCAGAGGGGAAGAGTGTTAAAGAAGCTAAGAGTGGAGAAGAATTGGCCGTATCGATTGAAGGGGCTAATATTGGAAGAAATTTATTTGAAGGAGATAAATTATATTCTTGTATTCCAATTAAACACTATGCTAATCTAGCAAAATATTTAACTGACTTAAATGAAGATGAAAAAGAATTGCTTGAAATTATAAAAAGTAAGCAAAAAACAACTGAAGAAGAGGAATAAAAGCGTTGCGAATGACAAAATTGTTAATACGTATCACATAATTAGGGGGAGAAAAAATGAAAGTAGTGGTGAGCGACCAAAAAACAGGCAAAGCCTATATGGCTAGTACAGAAGAAGAAGTATTCACAGGTAAAAAAATGGGGGAAGTTATAAAACTTGACGAAATTGGTTTACCAGGGTACGAAGCAAAAATAACTGGTGGAAGTGACAAAGACGGTTTCCCGATGAATCAATCAATTGTTGGGACAGTAAGAAGAAGAATACTTACTAAAAGCGCTGCAGGTTTTAAAGCAAGCAAAAAAGGTGAACGAAAAAGAGTTTCAGTAAGAGGAAGTACTGTAAGCAAAGAAATTGCACAATTAAATGTTGTTATTACAAAAGTCGGTACAGTTGATGTATCTAAAGTACTTGCAAAGAAAGGGCCTGAAGGAGACGATGCTTTAAGTGCAAAAGAAAGAATGATTAAACAAAGTCTTGAAAAAGCAGGTAGTGCAGAACTTGGAAGTGGAGTAAAGAAACCCAAGCACTAAAATAAAAAGTGAGTTAAATAAAGAAGGTGAATAAAGAGTGGCTGTGAAAAAATCGATAAAAGAAAATGATAACAAAAAAATTCTTAAAGAAAATGCCTCTCTTTTGAAGACTTCTTTAACTGAAAAAAAAGTGAGAGTAAAAAAGGTTAAAGAGGCTAAAGAAAAAACGCCTCTCTCTCCCCCAAAAGAAGTAAAAATCAAGAAACAAAAAAAAGAAACTATTTTAACTGATAAAAAAGAAAATTTTCTAAATAATGAAGAAAAGAAAATAATTGAAGAAAATAATGAAAAAAAGAATAACCAACAATCCGAAATAAACATTGGGATGATTGGACACGTTGATCATGGTAAAACATCATTAACTAGAGCAATATCTGGGAAATGGTGTGATACTCACAGCGAGGAAATGAAGAGAGGAATCTCAATAAGATTAGGTTATGCTGACGTAACATTTTACAAACTAGAAACTCCAAACGGAATCATTTATTCAAATACGCCAGAGTACCAAGGACAAAAAGTTAGAGTAATTTCAAAAAGAAATGTAAGTTTTGTTGATGCGCCAGGACACGAAACACTAATGACTACAATGCTTTCAGGAGCAGCTTTAATGAATGGAGCAGTTCTTGTAATTGCTGCAAACGAAATGTGTCCACAACCAAGAACAATAGAACACTTAATGGCATTAAAATTTGCAGGAGTAGAAAATATTGTAGTTGCTCAAAACAAAGTGGATTTAATAACAAAAGAACAAGCAATTGAAAATTATAATTCAATTAGAAAATTTCTTGATGATTATGGTTACACTAAAGCCCCTATAATACCAACAGCGGCAACATTTAACGTAAATATTGACTCCTTAATTGAAGCTATTGAAACAAATATTCCTAATCCAAAATTTGATGAAACAAAGCCCCTAAAAATGTATATTGCGAGAAGCTTTGATATAAATAAACCTGGAACCCTACCAAAAAATCTAAAAGGAGCAATTATTGGGGGAAGCATAACTCAAGGAAAAATAGCTATTGGTGATTTAATAGAATTAAATCCAGGATTGAAAGGAAAAACTCTAGTAAAAGTAGAAAGCATATCAACATCAAGCGGATTAGTTAAAGAAGCACATGCAGGAGGATTAATTGCAATAGGAACAGACCTTGATCCGAGTGTAGCTCAAAACGATCAACTACGAGGACAAATCGCTTCAAAACCAGGAATAATACCCTTACCTGTAAAAGAATTGAGAATAAATTATAATATGTTTGAGAGAATGTTAGGTCAAAATTCAAAAAATCAATTAAAATCTAGTGGATTGTCTAAACAAAGTGAAACAGAAAATTCAATACAAAAAATTGTAATTAAAGTAACTGAACCTTTAGTAATGACAGTTGGAACAAACACTGTAATAGGATTTGTTACAAAAACTGATTCAAAAACAGTTACACTAAATTTAAAGAATGAAGCAATTGCCGAAAAAGGAGAAAAAGTTGCTATAAGTAAAAACATTAACGGGCAATGGAGACTAGTTGCATACGGTGAAATAATTTAATAAAAAATTTTTTTAAAAAAAATATTTATTTACATTAAAGTGAATTAAGTGGTTAAAAAAATAAAGATAATAATTGATACAAATTTTTTCCTTTCAATGGTGAGAAACAAAATATTTGCTTTAGAGCAATTAAAAGAAAAACTTCCTATAGAATTTTTTACTCTATCAAGAGTGCTCTTTGAATTACAAGGGCTTGGTAAAAGTGATAAAAAAATAAAAAAAGAAGTTTCTCTCGTCGAACAAATAATAAAAATCAATAATCTAAAAATTATTGAAAGTGAAATTAATTCAGTTGATGACGAATTGATTAAACTAAGCAAAGAGTATGTTATTGCGACAAATGATAAAGAATTAAGAAAAAAAGTGCATCAAAAGGGAGGAAAAACAGTATTTATACGAAGTTTAACTTATATTGATACAAGCGACATACTTGAAGAGTAGATTAATTATTCTAAAAATTGAATAATTGCATTTAAGAGTGCTAATAATTTACAGTTTTTTTGATTAAAAGTGATGGTTTTTAAACATGGCGTTTTGTTAATTAATTAATCACGCCTTAGGGATAAGGCTTGAAAAAACGATTTTAAAAATTTTTATATTGAAGGTGAGCAAATGTTCTACAAAACAAAAATAATGGATAAAGTAAGAGTGCAACCAAAGAAACTTGGTACTAACATTAAAGACTCACTACTTGATATTTGTAGAGAAGATTATGAAGGAAGAATAGGAGACGAGTATGGTGTAATAATTTCGGTAACAGGAATAGGGAAAGTAGGGGACGGACACGTTATACCTGGAGACGGTGCAGCTTACTATGAAGCAGAAATAGAAATGCTTACTTACAAACCAAATGTTCAAGAAGTTGTGAGGGGAACAATAACTGAAGCAACTGAATTTGGTGCATTTGTAAGAATAGGTCCAATTGAAGGATTAATTCACGTGAGTCAAATAATGGATGACTACATAAACTATGATTCAAAATTACCTGGTTTTTTAGGCAAAAAGACTGATAAAAAGTTAGTGCCTGAAGATAATGTTTTAGCTAGACTTGTAACAATCTCTCTAAGAGGAGATACTTCAAGTTCAAAGATAGGATTAACTATGAGACAACCTTTCCTTGGAAAAGCTGATTGGGGAAAAATAGATGAAAAAGGAGAAAAAAATAAAAAAGGTTCAAAAGAAGAGAAAACAGCTAGAAAAGAAAAAAGTAAAGGAGAAAGTAAAGATTAAATTTTAAAAAGAGGGATGGGAAAATGGCTCTAAAAGAAAAAGCTTGTAGAAATTGCAGATATATTCTTGAAGAAGGCGATACTTGTCCAAATTGTAATGAAAAAGCATTCACTACTTTTTGGAGAGGATATGTAATGGTTCTAAATCCTGAACAATCAGAAATAGCAAAAAAAATGGGTATAACTCGAAGAGGAAGATTTGCCCTAAGATTAAGCAGGTAAAAATTTAGCGGGTGAACACAATGGAAGTAAAAATAAAGGACAAGAAAAAAAATGAATTATTTAATAGAACAGAAGTAATAGCTGAATTAGAAGAAAAAACAATTCCTTCAAAAATACAAATAAGAGAAAAATTATCCGCACTATTAAACACACCTGTTGAAAATATTGCTATACAAAAAGTTGAAACAAAATTTGGTTCATCACACGCAGTGATATATGCTAGAGCTTATAATGATCAAGCATCACTAAAAAGTACTGAAGCAAAGTATGTTATAACAAGAAACTTTGGAAAAGAAACTAAAACTACAGAAACAAATAGTGACGCTCCAGCAAGTTTCAAAAAATAAATGATTATTACAAAAGGTGAGAATAAAAATGGCTAAACAAGAAAAAGAAAAAAAATTAAAGTCGAGTCAATATGATGTTTCAAGCGGAGTTTTAAAAAGAAAGACAAAATTCTGTCCAAAGTGTGGTCCGGGAGTATTCATGGCAGCACACAAAAATAGGTACGCGTGCGGGTTATGCGGATACATGGAGAAAAGAAGCTAAAACTTCTTTTTCCTTTTTCTAAAAAAATTTTTTTTATTAAATCATTTTAAAAAAAGAAACTCTCTTTCTTTATTATGCTTGACTTTGTTTTACTAGTATTAATGATAACTATGCCAATTTTTTGGTTAAGAATAATCAAAAAAAAGAGTTGGGGCAAAATAAAACAAGAATTAATTCCAATTAAAAAAAATCCTTTTGTTGAATTAGTTGGTGGAGTAAAATTATTTTTTGCACTACTAATAGGGTTTCTTTTATTATCAATGGTTTTTAATTTAAGCGGAATAAATGATCTTGAAAAAGTAAGTGAAGTAATTGCAATAAATTCTCAAAACATCACACTATACTTAATTGTAATAATAATAATGGTTTTTGTTGAAGAACTATTTTTTAGAAGTTTTTTAGTAAAACAAATTGGATTAATTCCTTCCTCAATCATTTTTGGAATTGCTCACATTGGGTACTACTCAATTGCCCAAGTAATAGGTGCATTTGCTTTAGGATTAATGCTAGCTTATTGGTTCAAACAAAATAATTCAATAACCCAAAACTATTTAGGGCACTTATTATATAACTTGTTTGCAATAATATTGTATATTTTATCAGGGTGAAATTAATGAAACACATACAAAAATCATTGACTGTATTAAAGCGTGCAAAAAAAAACAAAACCAATCAGGATGTTGTTAGAAAATTAGTTAATTTTGAAACACCAAGTTTAAGGCAGTTAAAAAAAACTATTAGGACTGTTAAGAATGAAAGTTTAGCGATTAAGTTAATAGAAGAATTGGAGGAGCGTGCAAAAATGGGGGATAGAGGAGCTCTTAGAATCTTAAATAACTTTTCAAGCAGAAAAATAAATCCTAATCAATTTACAAGAATGCTTATTTTGGAGTGTGTAAGAAACTTATCAGATACACAGAATGTATTTAGAGGATTAGTTGCTGGTCTTAAAAGTCCAAATGTTGGTGAAATGATAGATGCATCTGTTGGGTTTCAAGTCTTATCAAAAAGAGGTGACAAGAGGGTATTTCCTATTTTAAAAGATTTAATTAAATCAAAAAAAAGATTTTCTAGAATGATTGCTATTGATGGACTTGCTGATTTAGCAGAACATGGGGACTTTAGAGTATTTGGAGAAATTATTAAATTGAAAGATGTGAAAGATAATCTTTTTCATCAATCTTTTTTAAGAGGGATAAATGCTCTTGCAAGAAAAGGGGATCTAAACGCCAAAGTGTATTTGGAAAAGAATCCTTCTCAAAGAGTTGATGGGGATTTATCTAAGTTAAAACATATGTAGTATCAATATATCTTATTGGTGAAAAAATGTTAACGCTTGGAATTGAATCAACTGCACACACTTTTGGCGCGAGTGTAGTTGAGAGCGACATTGATAAAAAGGATTACAAAAAATCAACTTGTAAAATTCTTTCAAATGAAAAAGATTCTTACACTACTACAACAGGAGGAATGATTCCAAGAGAATTAGCAGAACATCACTATGCTTGTTCTTTAAATATAATTAAATCTGCTTTAGAAAAAGCGAAAGTGAATTTGAGTGAAATTGATTTAGTTAGTTTCTCTCAAGGGCCAGGAATTGGAAACGCGCTTCGAGTTGGTGCAATTAGTGCAAGGCAAGTTGCACTGAAAAATAATATCCCTTTAATTGGAGTTAATCACTGCGTGGCGCACATTGAGATTGGAAGAAAATTATGCAATGCTAAAGACCCAATAATGCTTTATGCGAGTGGAGCAAACACACAAATCATTTGCTACGAAAATTCTTATTACAGAGTTTTTGGAGAAACCCTAGACACAGGAATTGGCAATTTCTTGGACACATTTGGTAGGGAACTGGGACTTGGATTTCCTGCAGGACCAAAACTTGATGAAATGTACTTTAAAGGAACCCTTGCAAAAGTATCTGCTTTTGCTGGGCGTAGTGAAGCAATGGCTTCACCACGTGAACTTCTCGAATTACCTTATACAGTAAAAGGAATGGATTTGGCTTTTAGTGGACTCTTAACTTCTGCAACAAAAAAAATTGAAGAAGTAAAGAAAGGAAAAATAAATCAAGAAGATTTGGTTTATTCAGTTTTACACAATGCTTTTGCAATGCTCACTGAAGTAACTGAAAGAGCCCTTGCTCACACAGAAAAAAAAGAAGTAGTTCTTGGTGGAGGAGTTGGATGTTCAAAAGCACTACAAGAAATGGTGAAAAAAATGTGTGACGAAAGAGGAGCAAAATTATTTATTCCTCCAAATTCAGTAATGGTGGATAACGCTGCCCAAATCGGCTGGCTCGGTTTGTTAATGTACTCTTCAGGAGTAAGAACCCCTAAAAACAAATTAGTGATTCTTCCAAAACAAAGAACTGATGATGTAAAAGTTGTTTGGAGAAAAAATTAAAAAAAACCAACTAATCTTAAAAAAATGTTTTTAAAATCCTTTGAGTAAGAATACAATACACAAAAAAGAAGAGAAAAATTTAATTTTTTTCTTACAATAATCCTTTTATTTAACAAAATCCTTTCCTTTAAGTATGATTACAAGTGAAAGAATAGAAGCTCTACTTGAAAAATATGTAAAACAAGATACAATAGTTTCTTTTGGAACAGGTCCAACTAATGAAGAATTTTTAAAAAAATTAGCTTTATACTCTATAAACGCAGGGGTGAGAATAAAAATAGTTCCAACCTCTCACTCAATGGCTCTACTTGCAAGTCAACTAAAAATACCAGTAGTTTCACTTGATAGTGTTGACATAGACTTGGCTTTTGATTTCGTTGATCAAGTAGACGAAGATTTTAATTATATCTCAAACGAAACAACTTCTTTAATTAGAGACAAGATGATTGCACTTGATGCAGAAGAAATGATTGTAATTTGTGAAGAAAAAGAATTTGTTCAAAAACTAAATTGGCCAATATCTGCAGAAGTGAGTTCATTTGCAATAAACAAAACAATTACTCAATTAATGAACTTAGGTGAAGTGAAACTAAGAATAGACAAAGACAAACCAGTTTTGAGTGAAACAGGACACTACTTTGTAGACATAAAAATTGATGAAGTATATGACCTAGATGATTTAGATTATCAAATAAAAAGAATCCCTGGAGTACTCGAAACAAGTTTATTTACAGGGTATGCTGATAGAGTAGTACTTCATGGAACACAACTAATTGTAAAAAGCAGATTAAATAATCCTGAAGCTTAAAATTTTGTTAAAAAAGCAAGTATTAAAACCTTTTCAAGGGGGTTTTATTTAGGGGCAGTTTAGCTAGATGTTTTTTGGAAAGTCTATCGAGCAAAGCGACTAAGCAAAATCAAAGATTTTGCGAGGCGTAGTGAAGTAATACTTCACCACGAGATAGACTCGAGATGCGAACTCCAAGCAAACTGAAAGTTTGCGGGACCCACAAAACCAATGGTTTTGTTTGGTAGCTGGGCAGTTTAAGCCACTGTAGATCAGCAGTTGGTGTCGGAGCCTTTTTAGAAAAAGGTTCGCGAAAAAGGCAAGATAGTAAGTTTTGAGATTTTCGAATGGAAATTCTTTTAAGCAGTGAAACTGCGAGAAGGATAAAGCGTGAACCGATTTTGTGGTTCTGCCACTGTAGATCAGCAGTTAGATCGTCCGACTCATAATCGGAAGCTCGGCGGTGCGATTCCGCCCAGTGGCACTATTTTTTTTCTTTTCACTTACTTTTATAATTAATTGCTTTTATTTTCTAGTTATCTATGGTTGAAAGTATTTATCAAAGAATAAAGCTTGCTGTTGCAAAAACCGTTGATTCGGGAGCGCATTTGAATGCTGCGAGTGCTGCTGAAGGAATAGGAAAATCATTAGGTTTAAGTGACGCTTTAATCCAATTTGCTCATGTTGAACTAAGAAACGCTGTGTATGAACCAGAGTTTAGAAAAATTCCTTTCAAAGACAGAGCCTTATTCTTACCACATTGTTCAAGAAACACTAGGGTTTGTAAAGCAATTAGTGACGAAGAAGGAATACACTGCAAACACTGTGGGGGTTGTGACTTGGACAAAGCAGTTAGTATTGCTGAAAAAATTGGGTACACTCAAATATACATTGTTCCTGGAGGAAGTATGGTTAAAAAAATGCTTGAAAAATACAAACCAAAAGCAGCAATAGGGGTTTGTTGTTTTCACGAAGCAATACTAGCATTTGAATTAACTAAACAAGTTAATATAATACCCCAAACAGTTCTCTTACTAAAAGATGGTTGCAAAGACACTCAAATAAACTTACCTCTATTAGAAGAGAAACTATCATTAATAGATAAACCAAATAAAAAAAAATAATTAACTAAAAACACGGGCTAAAAAAGAAGTGATTTCACTAAAATCTCTTGCAACAAAAATAGGGTTAAATTTTTTTAATTGATTTTCAGTACTTATTCCACCAATTTTTGCAATAAACTTTACTCCTAATCGTTGACACATTAATCCGTCTATTACAGAGTCTCCAATAAAAACAATCTCTTCTTTTTTTACTTTCAATTTTCTAATTGCAATTTGTAAAGGTTCAATATCTGGTTTTTTGTGCTCAACATCATCACTAGTAATAATTGATTTAAAATAATTTCTTGTACTCTTATCAAAGACTTGGTTAATGAATCTATGGCGAGAACCCGTTACTAGTGCTAGTGGAAAAAATTCATTAATTTCTTTTAAAAAATTTTTAGCGCCTTTAAACCACAAACCATTAACTTTGTGCTTTTTTAATAACTTTTCAAAATAACTTCTTCTAAATTCAATAAAATCTTCTAAACAAAAATTAGTTCTATTCAAATCCATTAAATAATAAGCAATATCCCTTGAATGCAAGTTACTCAACTCTCTTAACTTTTGATGAGAAACACTAAAACCAAATTCTTTAATAGTAGCCAAATCACTCTCCATAATAAGAGGAATAGAATCAATTAGAGTACCATCCAAATCTAACAAAACCGCTTTTAATTTCATGCAAACAAACGACGTGAGTAAGCAATATAAACCTAATCAAAATGAAAATATTTACGAATAAAATATTCAAAAAATGCCACGCCCTGATAGTGCAGCGGTCAAGCACAGTGCCTTCTCACCGCCCTTTTCTTTCTCACAGAGAAAGAAAAGTGTAGGTTGCCCAAAAGAAAGAGGCAATAGCGAGAATTAGGCATTAACCCGGGTCCGAATCCCGGTCAGGGTATAAAAATAATAATTTTTTAGTTATTTAATAAAAATTATTTTTTTCTTCTTTCTTTTCTTGCGAGTAGGATTAATTGTTTTTCAATCGCTTTTAGTCTTTGATCTAATTTTTCTTCTCTTTTAGCATCTTCATCTAAGTAATCTTTCATTTCTTCATTCCCTGTTATTTTGTCAATTGCTTTGCCCATGTTTCCAACAATTATTCCTAAAAATAAATTCATTATAATCATGGTTCCAATTATTATAAATGAAACAAAATAAAGGGGCCCTCCTAAAGGGTATGCAGAGTTTGCTGGAAGCATGATAGTATTCCAATTTTCAAGGGTAAGTATTTGGAACAACGTGAATAATCCTTTCCAAAGAGATCCAAAATGAATTGGATCAACTGAACCAAATAAAGAGACTCCTAAAACAGCGTAAATGTAAATTATTATAAATAATAAAATAGCGACGAATAAAACTGAAGACAGACTCTTAATTATTCCACTAACTACCGGACGAAGATTAGGGAAAGCTCTAAATAATCTAAATGTTCTAAGAACTCTAACTAACCTAAGAACATAAACCGCTTTGCTTTGAAAAGGAATAAAACATAATGCAACTATTAAAAAATCAAATAAGTTAAACGCGTCAAGAAAAAATGAGTGGGGTTTTTCTTCAGCAATTATTCTCATAACCAATTCAATGCAAAAAATAGTTAAAATTATTAATTCTAAAAAATTCACTAAATTAAAATAGGGGGATGAAGGACTCAAATCAACGCTAAACCCGACAAGAATTGCAGAAAATAAAATAATTAATATTATAAAATAATTAAAATAATTTGAATCAACTATTGATTTGATTTCGCTTCTAAATTTATTCATGACACAAGAAAGATTTTGAAGTTTAATAACTTTTTCTTTTAAAACAAAATGGTTTAATGATTTGTTGCTTTAGGGTATTTGGTTTATTTATTCAACTTTTAATAAAGGTTAAAGAAAACTACCCCCTCCTTTTAGGGTGCAAAAGCGTCCCTTGTTGCATTATACTGTTTTGTACGCACCTTCTTCTCATTGTGAGGGAAATTCGCCAATTTTAGTCAAAAAAAAGGACAATTTATTTGTTTTTATATAAATAAATTTTATTTAACTTATAAAAAATCCTTTGATAATTATTGTGTATTTTTGTCGGCTAATTATTTTTTGTTTAATTTAAATTTTTAGTGAATAGTTCTTTTTTTGTCTTAAAGAAAAGAGTTAAATAAAGGTTGTTTTTTTAGTTTAATTAAGATGAATCTTTTTTCAAAATTTTGGTTGATTTTCTTAGTATTACTTGCATTAGTTACTTTGGTTTCTTTAGTAACTTATTTTCCTTTATTTGTGTTCTTGCTATGTATCTTTGTTTTTTTATTTACTAATTCTGTTATGATTATTTATGAGTTTGAGAGAGGAGTAGTTTTTTCTTTTGGAAAATATGATGGGATGCTAAAACCGGGTTTGAATGTAGTGTTACCCATAGTTCAAAGAGTATCCAAAGTTGATTTGAGAGTTAATGTTACTGATGTTCCTCAACAATCTCCAATAACAAAAGACAATGTTTCTGTTAGTGTTGATGCAGTTATTTATTACAAGATAAGAGCAGATGAAGCAGAGAAATCAATAATAAAAGTTGATAATTATGTGTATGCAATTAGTCAATTGGCTCAAACAGCTATGCGTAACGTAGTTGGGGAAATGACTCTTGATGAAGTTTTAAGTAATAGGGATGAGGCTTCTGGAAAGATAAGAGAGATTGTTGATAAAGCGAGTGACCCTTGGGGAATTAAAGTTGATTCGGTTGAGTTAAAACATATTGAGCTCCCTGAATCGATGAAAACAATAATGGCTAAAGCTGCTGAAGCAGAGAGAATAAGAAGGGCTGCAGTTATTAAAGCTAGTGGCGAAGCAGCTGCTGCAAAAATAGTTTCAAAAGCAGCTAGAACGATTGGTAGTATAGAAGGTGGATTGAATTTAAGGACACTACAAGAGTTGGATAATATTTCTTCGGATCCTACTAACGAGACAATATTTTTTGTTCCATTAGATATGTTAAAGTCCACTAAAGGATATGGGGGTAAGAGAAAATGACTGCATTAAGCATTATTTTTAGTCTATTTATACTAATGTTCATACCCTTAGTTTTTTTAATAATAATTTTTTTAATTGCTTCAATTAAGATAATTAATGAATATGAGAGGGGAGTTAAATTTACTCTAGGAAAATATTCAGGCGTAATGAATCCTGGGTTAAGGTTAGTTGTACCTATTCTTCAAAAGTGGTATAATGTTGATATTAGAACAACTGTAATTGATGTTCCAAAACAAGATATAATGACTAAAGACAATATTTCAGCAATAGTTAATGCAGTTGTGTATTATAGGGTGAATGATTCAAAGAAAGCAATAATTGAGGTTAGGGATTATAAGTACGCAGTGAGTCAAATATCTCAAACTACTATGAGGGAAATAATTGGAGAGACTAGTCTTGATGAATTGTTATCTCAAAGAGATGCTACTGCAAAAAAAATCCAAATTATTTTGGATAAGGTTACTGATCCTTGGGGAATTAAAGTAGAGTCAGTAGAGTTAAAAGAAATAATTTTACCAGATAGTTTAGTTAGAATAATTTCTCAAGAAGCTGAAGCAGAGCGAGAAAAAAGGGCGATTTTACTAAGGGCGCGAGGAGAACTTGAGTCCTCAAAGAACCTACATGACGCTGCAAGAGAACTAACAAGCATTAAAGGAGGAGTGTTATTAAGAACACTACAAACAATACACTCTTTGAGTACAGAAAAAAGCAAAACAAAAATTTATGTAATTCCTTCTGAACTATTTGGAGAAGAAGGAAAATCAATTAATTTACTTAAAAAATTGTTTAAATAATTTTTTTAACAAAAAAACTATTTTTTTTATTGATTAATTTTTTATTAAAACTATTTTTTTTAATACAATTCACCCAGTTTATTAACTAGTGGAAAAGAATTCCACTAGTAATTTTTTAGTTTGAATATGGACAATTATTTTTATTTCCTCTTTGCCCTCTATTTGATTTATTTTCATTTCTTTTTTGTCCTTGTCCATTATTCAAACCCAATTCTTCTCTGATTGAATTAGCTTCTTCTACTTTGCCTTCACTTAATAAAGCTCTTGCTTTTATGAATGAATCAAAATTGTTTTCATTAACAACTTTAAGTACTCTTGGACTTCTATTAGTACTAGTCATTAATTCAAACCAAGTTGAATAATTTGCGTTAACAAAAGCTTGGTTCATTGCTTCGTGTCTTTCTTGAGAATAATTAGGTCCCAAAACAAGCGGATCGCCTCGATAAGCACTAACAACTCCTATTAACAATAGTAGTGATAAAACCATAGCTAATCCCATAATTTTTTTATTCACAATCCCACCTCCTTTTCTAAATGGTGTTAATATACTTTTTTTTTAATTAAAAAGGATTTTCCAATATTAAACCCAAATTATACCCAAATTAGAGTTTTTTAGGTTCTTGATAAGTAAAGTAATGCAAGTACTGCAATTAAAGTAGTAGCGCTAGAAACAAGGCTCAAAAGACCTAATCCTACTAATCTAAAGCTAAATAAACTCAATATCAATGGATTTGCACTCAAAGTTTGAATTAATAATGAAATGCTCATTATTAATAAGCCTAGTGAAAAATTTGATTTTGTTTTTAAATAAATTGAGATATAAGAATTAATTATAATTAAAATCAAAAATGAAGCGATGCTGTTAATTATTATTCTTTCTACTAAAAAGGATTGATTAATCATTCTCCCTGTTGAATCTGGGTCAAAAGAATTTAATCCTAATAAATTACCTGCAAAATAAATTAACAAAAAACCAATTATTAGTATTATTAAAGTTATAAAAAGAGGGTGAAAGTTTATTGATTTGTTTAAAAGAATTTTTTTTGATTTAATTTTAGTTCCTTTCATATTATATCTTCCCCTCAATCATTTTTTTAAATAAATCGAATTCAGATTCTAGTTGAGGTGAAATAAAAAAAATTTTTCCATAAGGTTTACCTATTGAAGTAATTAATTGATTTTCTAAAAGAATATTAATGTGGTGTTGAATAGTTTTGTAATCCATTTCTAATTTAATTGAAAGTGCGTGGATGTTAGATGGTTTTCTTTTTAATTCTAAAAGGATTTTTGCCCTAGAAATTCCTCCTTTAGAACCTAAAATTAACCAATCTAAAAGTTGTTTCAAAATAGGCATTAATAAATTTAGGAGAGTTAGTATTTAATTTATACCCTTAGATTTTTTATCTTAATTTTTTTAAACCCTAAGTGTTTTAAACTAGGTAAATCAATTTATTACAAGGTTTTTTTCATGTCAAGAGGAGCTTCTTTAAAAGAGGTTGATGAATTTCCAAGAAGAATAAAAATATTTGTGAAAATAATTTTATTATTAATAATTTTTGGGACAATTAGTTTTTCTTTAATTTCTTCAATTTCACTCGAACAAGGTTTGTTTAGAACGCTTGAAACACTAGCATTTATATTCTCTGATGAGAGTAACTTTGCTGAAAGATTACTTGAAATATTTCTTGCTATAGTAGGGGTATTTTTAGTTTGGTGGGTTCTTTGGAGTCTAGCAGATATGCTTTTAGATAGGAACTTGGAAAGGTATTTAAACAAAAAATTCAATGATTTAAGAGTGAGTTTAATGAATAATCATATAATAATAATTGGTGGAGGGAGATTTGGAAGCGAAATTGCTTCAAATCTTGAAAAGAAAAGAAAAAAATTTTTGATTATAGAAAATAATTCTGAAGTAATTAAGATTTTAAAGAAAAAAAAGTATTTAGTGATTGAAGGTAATGCTGAAGATGACAAAGTACTAATAGAAGCAGGAATTGAGAAAGCAACCAAAATAATTCTAACTCTCCCAAAAACCGAGTCAAATGTTTTAATAACCCTAACTTCAAAAGAATTGAACCCAAAAATAGATGTTTTTGCAAGAGCTTATGAACAAAAATTTGTTTCTAAACTAAAAAAAGCTGGCGCAAAAGTAGTTATAGTTCCCGAAGTAGTTGCTGGGGATAAATTAAGTGAAATACTTTAATTTTTAAATTTTAGATTAATAATATAAAAAATATTCCTATTGAGTTACAAACAAAACTGACTAAAGCAAGTGTTTTAAGATTTATTTTAGTTATTCCTGCAAGAACCATTATTGCAGCTTCATCAGGTAAAGGAGAAGCAAAAAGAATTCCTGCAAAAGCAAATGTTAGGTAATGTGTTATTGTAGGGTTAATAAAAGTATGAATATGTTTTTTCATGAAAAGAAAAGGTCTTTCTTTTTTTAATTTATCAAATTCATCTTCAAAAGAAATTTTAATGAATTTAAAAATTAATAAATCTGAAATTAATGCTCCGCATCCCCCAATTAAAGAAGCAAGAAAAATATTTTGAGGAGTTATTTTAAGGAAAATAGCTATTGCAAAAGGAGTTGTTAATCCAAAAGAAAATAGTACTCCTCCAATAAATTCTCCTAAAAAAACAAATTGACCAAGGTTAGAAATAAAATCAGAAAAAAAATCGTTATGGAATAAATAAAAAGCTAGGATTGAAATTAATATAAACAAAATAATTTTAGGATATTTATAAGCAAAGAGTTTAGTTCTCTTTAAAACAATTCCAATTTGATCCTTGTAATAAGTTGTTTCATTAATAATTAATGAAATAAAACCACGTTGATTAAATCCACCTAAATCAGGGTTAAACATGAAACTAATTAAACTCTTTAAGTTTATATTCTTTTCTTGGACATTTTTTTGATTTTTTTAAAAAAAGAATTGTTTTTAAAGATTATTAAAGAAATTTAATTTATAGTAAATTAAGAAAATATAAATTAAGAGTTGTAAAAATTTATTCTTGAATAAATTAGTTTACTAAAAAAAAGTTTTTTTAGAAGAAAAAAGAGTGTTTTTTATGTCATTATCAAATATTTTTTCGTTAGTTTATTTTGGAAATCCATTAATTTTGTGGATTTATGCTTTAATAATAGTCATAGTTTTTGTAATCTTCTCAAGGATAACCCTTTATTTTTCAAAAAATGTTTTAACTAAATTAACCTCCAAAACTAAAAATGATTTTGATGATATTTTAGTTGATTTAATTGAAGAACCCTTTGCTTTTTTGTTAACAGTAATAGGTTTTTTAGTAGCTTATCAAGTCCTGGTTTTTGATTCAACTATCAATGATTTTTTTTATAATGCAATAAAATTATTAATAATGCTTGATGTTTCTTGGTTTGTAATAAGATTCATTGATTCTTTCTTTGAAAGAATAATAAAACCGATTACTAGTAAAACTAAGACAAAACTTGATGATCAATTAGTTCCTTGGTTAAAAAAATCAATGAAAATAACGGTAATGTTTTTAGCAATAATAATAATCCTTGACAATATGGGTATTGATGTAATGGCGCTACTCGCAGGACTTGGAATAGGGGGAATAGCGTTTGCTTTTGCTGCTCAAAAAACCATTGCAGATGCTTTTGGAGGAATATCAATTTTATTCTCAAGGCCATTTGTGATAGGTGACACTATTAAATTCTCAAACGGAGCTTATACTGGAACAGTAGAAGAAATAAATCTTAGGTATACTAAAATAAGGGATTTGGATAAACAACTAGTGATTGTTCCAAATAGTATTCTTTCAGGAGAAATAATAACTAACGTAACAGGGGCTTTGAAGAAAAAAGTTGTTTGGACTATTGGAGTGACTTATGATACTCCTAACAAGAAAATTGAGTTGGCTAAGAAAATAATTGAAAAAGCGATTAAAAACTGCGAGTATTGTGATAGTGATTTTACAATAGCTTTAGAAGGATTTGGCGAAAGTTCAATAAATATTTTAGTAGTATTCTTTACTAAAAGAGGAGTTTGGAAAGACATGGTTTTAGCACGTGATGAAGTAGGATTTGAAATTAAAAAAGAATTTGAGAAAGCAAAAATAGAATTTGCTTTCCCAACTCAAACGATTTATACAAAAAAATGCTAGAAAAAAGAGTGCTCTTCAATATGAATATAAAAAGACAATAATTTTTTAATTAAAAATTGTTTGAATCTAATTTTAAAAAAATTGCGCTTTAATTTTAATAATCTAATTTTTAATTAATAAGAAACTATTTTATTCTTGTGCTAGTTTAATTATTTTAATGGTTAATATATTCAAGCATCATTCTTTTACAGGTTTAAGTGATTTTAAAGCAATTGAATTGCTTAAAAAAAATGGTTATAATGAATTACCCTCTTCAAAGAATAATACTCTAATTATGATAATTCTTGATGTATTAAAAGAACCAATGTTTCTCTTGTTAATAATTTGTGGTTTGTTGTACTTATTTTTAGGTTCAATAAACGATGCTTTTCTATTACTTTTTTTTGTCATTCTAATAATAGGAACTACTATTTACCAAGAGTTAAAAGTAGAGAAAGCCCTTGAGGCTTTAAAAGACCTTTCTAGTCCAAGAGCTTCAGTTATAAGAAACGGTGTTCAAAAAAAGATTCCTGGTCGAGAAGTAGTTAAAGGAGATTTAATAATTCTAGAAGAAGGCGATAGAGTGCCTGCTGATGCAATAGTTTTACAATCAAATAATTTGTTAGTTGATGAATCTTTATTAACTGGAGAAAGTTTGTCTGTTAGAAAAAGTGAGGGTGAAGAGAGTATAGAATTTAAAACAGCGGGGGGAGAAGATACTCCTTTTGTTTATTCAAGTACTTTAATAGTTGGAGGAAGTGGTGTTGCTAGAGTAATTAAAACAGGGGTACAAACCCAAATTGGGGGGATAGGAAAAGAGTTACAAAAAACAATTCCTGAAGAGACTATTCTCCAAAAAGAAACAAAAAAAATAATTAAGATTTTTGCGATAGCTGGTTTTTTAGTATGTTTATTAATAATAATATTTTATTACTTATCAACTAATAATTTAATTGATTCAATATTATCAGCTTTAGCTGTTGCAATGTCAATAATTCCTGAAGAATTCGCAGTAGTTTTAACTTTATTCCTTGCGCTTGGGGCTTGGAGAATGTCAAAACATAATGTGTTAACAAGAAAACTAAATTCAATTCAAAACATTGGCTCTGCTACAGTGCTTTGTGTTGACAAAACAGGTACTTTAACTCTAAACAAAATGGTGTTAAAAAAAGCTTTTGCTAATGGGGAAGAATATGATTTTTCTAGTAAATTTACTCCAAAAAAATTTGAGAAATTATTAAAGTATTCAGTTTTAGCCAGTCAAAAAATTCCTTTTGATCCAATGGAAAAAGCGATTAAGTTAGGAGTGTTTGAAAAACTTTCTGATATAAAAGAAGATGATTATGAAATAGTAAAAGAATATCCTCTTTCAAAACACTTACTTGCTCTTTCCCAAGTTTGGGAAAGTGAAAATAAGAAAGAATTCATTGTAGCATCAAAAGGTGCTCCTGAAGCAATAATTGATTTGTGTCATTTGGATAACAAAAGTAAAAAAGATATTTTGAATCAAGTTAATAAATTTTCTAATGAGGGGTATAGAGTAATTGGAGTCGCTTCAGCAGTAATTAAAAAGGAGTTAAAGAAAAACAATGACTTAATTTTTCCAAAAAAACAGCATGATTTTGAATTTGAATTCCTTGGTTTAATTGCTTTACAAGATCCTGTTAGAAAAAGTGCTCCAAATGCTATAAAAGAGTGTTACCAAGCCGGTATAAGAGTAATAATGATTACAGGAGATTATGCTGGAACAGCAAAACATATTGCTTTGCAAGCTGGTTTAAGCGGAATAGAAGAAATTTTAACAGGAGAAGAAATAGAAAAAATGACTACTCAAGAATTAAAAGAAAAAGTAAGAACCGTTAATATTTTTGCGAGAATTGCTCCTGAACAAAAACTCTTAATAGTGAATGCACTGAAAGCAAATAAAGAAGTAGTAGTAATGACAGGGGATGGAGTTAATGATGCGCCAGCACTAAAATCTGCTCACGTTGGAATAGCAATGGGTGCAAGAGGAACAGAAGTTGCTAGAGAAGCATCAGCAATGGTGTTAATAGATGATGATTTTGCTTCAATAGTAAAAGCAGTGCGAATGGGTAGAAGGATATTTGATAATATAAAAAAAGCGATGACTTACATAATAGCAATTCACATTCCAATTGCAGGTTTAGCTCTGTTCCCAGTTCTATTCAATTGGCCCCTAATTTTTTTTCCAGCACACATAGCTTTTCTTGAATTAATAATAGATCCAATTTGCTCAATTGCTTTCGAAGCAGAAGTAGAAGAAAAAAATATTATGAAAAGAAAACCAAGAAAATTAAATGAACCTCTTTTTAATAAAAAAACTTTGTTAATAGGATTATTGCAAGGAGTAATAGTTTTATTAATAGTAATTTCTTTATATGGATTCATTTTAATTAATGGGGCAAATGAAGAAGTTGCAAGAACAATTGCTTTCACTGTTTTAATAATTGCTAACTTGTTAATAGTTTTCTCTATGAGGTCAAATACTCAAACAATAATAGAGTCTTTTTCAAAACCAAATAAAGCACTTTATATTGTTTCAGGATTTGCAATTACTTTGTTACTATTAGTTTTAAGTGTTCCTTTTCTTAGAGAATTATTCTCATTCTCAGCACTTGAATTAATTGATTTAATTTATTGTTTTATAGCTGGTTTAATGGCAGTAATTATTTTTGAAGGTATAAAAGTGTATAAAAAAATTTTTTTAAAAACCAATAATTATGCTTAAATTCTATAACTCATATCCAAACTTAATTATAATTTCTTTTTATTCAATCTTTAATAAAGGTTAAAGAAAACTACCCCCTCTCTTTTAGAGTGAAATGAATCCTTGTTTTATTATGTTGTTTTGTATGCAACTACTTTTCAATTTGTGGGGAAACCCACTGACGTTAGTCAGCAAAGGAAGCAGTCATTAATTTGATTTGTTCTAAATCAAAAAAAAATTGTTTATAGCAAGCTTTTTATTATGTTAAAATCAATTCTATTGAAATGGTTGAAGTTGAAAGTGCTTTTATTGCAATGGCTCTAATAATATTCATTGGTTACTTTGGAATGCTTTTTTTCAAAAAAACAAAAATATCTGAAACCCTAGTTTTAATGTTAATTGGATTAATAATAGGTCCTTTCTTTGGTTTGGTTGGGGAATTTGAAATAACTCTTTTTGAAGGATTTCTTCCTTTTTTTGCTAGTTTTGCTCTAATGATTATTCTATTTGAAGGAGGGATGCACTTAAATTTTTTTAAAACTATTAGGGACTTACCAGGCGCATTTATTTTTACAATAATTACTTTTATAGCAACTAATTTTCTAATAGCAATTGTTTGGTTTTTCTTTACAGGAAATTTATTTGAAGGAGTGCTTCTTGGCGCAATACTAGGAGGAACTAGTTCAGCAATAGTTATTCCTCTAGTTAGTAATACTTCTGCAAATGATCAAACAAAATCTCTTCTTGGACTCGAATCTGCATTAACTGATGCTTTGTGTGTAATAATGGCAGTTACTATGGCTGAAGTAATTATATTATCAAATCTTGGGGGGGGAGGAATTAATTTAGCAAATGTTGGTTCAAATCTCTTATCAGCATTTAGCATAGCTGCGGTAGTTGGAGGGATATTTGGTTTTATTTGGATTAAATTACTTGTTTTCCTTGAAAAAAAACCTTATGAGTATTTACTTACTCTGGCAGTTATATTATTTATGTATTCTATAGTTCAATTCTTTGGAG
Organism: Candidatus Iainarchaeum sp.; assembly: GCA_028701835.1. Lineage (GTDB taxonomy): Archaea > Iainarchaeota > Iainarchaeia > Iainarchaeales > JAAZKV01 > JAAZKV01. The sequence goes on along the minus strand of JAQVQA010000003.1, from coordinate 13,288 downwards.
GGAATGGGGCAATTGCTGCCCTCGTGTTTGGAATAATTCTTGGGAATAGTGAAGATTTAACAAGAATGCTTAGATTAACTCCAAGAAAAGTAGAGGGGAGTATAAAATCATTCCAAATGGAAATATCATTCATTGTAAGAACCTTCTTTTTTGTTTATTTGGGTTTATTATTTAAATTAAAATTTTTGAATGACTTAGGAGTAATATTCATTTCATTTTTAATTTTAATAGCAATTATAGTTGCTAGAATAATTGGTTCAAAGTTAATAAGTAAATTCAATCCTGTGTTTAAAGAAGATCATTTGTTTATAACTACTCTTGGGGCAAGAGGGCTTGCAGCTGCTAGTTTAATGTCTTTTCCAATAATAATATCTGTTTTTTCTCAAGAAATGTTTGAAAAAATTGCTGCAATAATATTTTTGATAATATTATTTTCAAATATAATTACTACTATAGGTGTTTTTATTGGAGAAAAAATAAAATTTGATAAAATAAAACTTGAAAAAATATCTGTTAAAGAAACTTCTTCTAAATAAAAAGCATTAATTTTTAAGGACTATAAACATATTATGATTATGAAAAAAATAAAGAAAATAAATCAAAAAGATTATTTGAAAGATGCCTTGGTTTTTACAAAAGAAAATAAAGGATTCATGATTTCTTTTTTAATTTTGCTTTGCTCAATATTATTTTTGCAGTTAAATGTTGGACAAAGTGGAGTTTTTGAAGAAAAAGCAAATTATGCCATTAACATGTACTATACTAATCAATCAGAAATTGATGCTTATTTAATTGCAATTAATGAGGAATTAAGTGTTGTCCAAGAAGAGCTTGATGAATATTTTTTAATTTCAGCAAAGGACGATTTTATTTGGTTAAAAGAAAAAGAAGTTACTTTATTTAACTCAAAACCAGTTAACGATATTTATGCTAAAGAAGCAGCTTTTTCAACTTTCTTGTTAAAAATGATTGAATTAAATGAAGCTTGTAGTGTGAGAATAGGCGAACCTGAATATGAATACACAATTCAATTAGCTGAAAATAATAACCAAATACCTATAATATTTTCTCAAAGCAAAGTAATTGAATTATTTGAAGGGGATGTTAGGGAAGCCAATATTTTTTCAAATACTTTAAATCAATTATTCTTGGATTATTTAGAATTCAAACAAAAATCTATGCAAGAAAATACTGATGTTAAAGCAAAGTATGTGAATGCAAAAAAAATAATTCTTTTGTCTGAACTAAGTTAGGGGGAATAAAAAAACTTGATTTTATAATTTTTATTATTTTTAGACACTATTTTTTTGGCATCATTTCAATTAATTCTTCAATAGAAATTTTTCCTAAAAGAGTATCAGAGTAAAATAATTCTCCTGATTTTGGAGGATTAAACCAAATACTCTTGAAAGATTTTTTATTAACTTCTTTAAAATATTTTTGAATTCTTGAATAGTATTTTTTTGATTCGATTGAAAAATCTTTTTGAGAATTTTTAAATAATTCGCAAAAAGGATATTGTTCTCTTAAATCAGGCATTGCAATAAAGGGGAATAACTTACAAGGAATTGGTCTTTTTGGATAAATCTTACAAAAATTATTTTTTTCTAGAAAAATACACGCTTTTCTAAAATCTTTTTTTGGTTCATTATTAAAAAAAGTTTGAGTTAATTTGTTCTCTCTTTTTAGGACGACTTGGGGTACAACAAAAAAACTAGTTGGTATTTCAAAAGACTTTTTTTTGATTAACTCAATTATCTTGTTTGGAAAAAAAGTGCTTGGGTAAGTTAATACTCCAAGAGTACTTTTGGGATATATTTTTACATTTAGTTCACAATAATTCTCTAAAAACTTTTTTTTAGAAATTTTTAAAAACTTTGAAATAATCTCAACTTCTTTTGGTAGAAGAGTAATATAATATCTTTTACAACACTCTCCACATTCAAGACAAAAATTGGACTCTTCTTTTTTTGAGTGTTTTGGACTATTTTCGTTTATTTTCATTTTAGGATTGAAGAGGGAAGGCTTTAAAAGTTTATTAAATGATAATTTTGTAGTAATGCCCTTATGGCTCAGTTGGTAGAGCGCCGGTTTTGTATCTAATAGGGATTAATAGTCCTATTGGTAAATTAACCGATGGTCGTGGGTCCGAATCCCACTAAGGGCTTTTTCTTTTTTTTTTGGATTAATTATAGTATATATCTATAATAATAGGGTTGAGGTGGATTATTTAGTTAAAAGATTTTTTTTTGAACAAATTAAATTTAGTAAAAAAAGTGTTGTTTTTATTTAAATTCAATTAATTAAATAAATCAATTAAATTAAGAAAATTAAAAAAATATTAAAAAAATCAAGAAAAAGGGATTTTTTTTCCCTTATTCTTTTCTGAAAGTAGCAGTTATTTTATTCTTCGTCAGACTCTTGTGCTTCGTCATTGTCTTCTCTTCTGAAGTTAGGTCTACTTGGTCTGTCGTTCTTGTGCTTTTGGTAGCAATCCCTGCAATAAACAGGTCTTCCTTCAATTGGCTTGAACGGTACTTTAGTTTGAGCACCACAATCAGAGCATGTAGCGTCGTGCATTTCTCTTGGCCCGCCGAAGCTAGGTCTACTATTTCCATATCTTCTTTCCATTTTTTTTTCACCTTATTTTAAAAAAAAGCAGTACTGTACTTTTTATATAAGCACAAATTACTAACTTTCCTAGTGGATTTATTGCTTGAAGGGGATTATAAACCTATTGGGGGTGGTTTGCCGGTGAGAACAAAAATGTTAAGATGTAACTTTTTACAGTTAAAGAAAGCTTTTTATATTATTTTGTATAGTTTATTATTAGTGTTTTAGTGAATTAATTTGTTTTTTTAAGTAAATGGTTTTTGGAGGGGTTAGTTGTGGTTGAAAATTTGGAGAAAGGTGTTATTTTTATAATTGCTGCAACTTTTTTCCTCTTATTAGGACTTGAAATGCTTGAATTTAAGCTTCTTGAACCTGGTTTTAGTATGCTTCTTTCATTCATTTGTCTTGGGATTGGAGTGTATTTTGTAACAAAAAAATAATTTGATTAATTTTTTGATCAATTTTCTTTAATATAAAAAGTTTTATTTATATTTTTAACTTTTTTTTATAATTTAACTTTTTTAGTAAGGTTTATTAAACAGAAATAGCATCCATGTTATTGGATTAAGTGATTATTATTAACATTTACACAAGTTTAGAAGACAAATGGTATGATTTTGTTGATTGGTTAAATCAATATATTCCAGTTGCTAATGTAGTTGATTCTATTGACAAGGTTGTTCCTAGTTTTTTGATAGTCATTGCGCTTTTTGTATTAATTTTACTTGGTTTATTTGGTTTGTTGTTTTTTAGTGGGGGAAGTGGTTTTGGAGGAATCGTTTCTTTTGAAGCAGAAGTAACTGTTTTGTCTCTACAAGGAGCACCAGTTAGTGGAGCTGTTGTTTCATTTAATCAAGATTGTTCTAATAAAGGAGATGTTTCTTTAAGAACAAACTCTGAAGGAAAAGTAAAATTTAGTGCTTGTTCGGATTCTGCTTATCTAAGAATATCAAAAGAAGGTTATTCAACTAAATCCGAAGATATTTCTTTTGAAGATAACAAAGCAAGGATTTACTTGTCTCCAATAACTTCGGTTCTTAGAATGGTTAATGTAAAAGTCAAGGGTAATGGAAATATAATTCCTGAAGCAGAGTTGTATTTGCTTTGTGAAAAAGAAGGAAAACTTGATGAGATTTTAGTAGGGGATAAGGATCAATCCACCGTAGGTTACTTAATTAATATTCCTCAAGGTTGTGAATCAATTCAACTAAAAGCAATTGCAGAAGGGTATAATGAAAAAAAAGAGTTACTTGGTTCAAAAGAAGAGAATAAAACTTTGAATCTTGAAAAAATTAATTTGAATGGAACAGTGGTTTTTGAAGTTGATAGCAATTCGGGAAGAAAAGAAGCAATGATTCTTGTTGTTGACGAACTTGGTAAACAATACAATTTGATTTTGGATTCAACAGGAGTAGTTTCAAAAAATTATTCTCCAGGAGAATATACTTACACTGCAAACTTACTTGGTTCTCAAAAATCAGGTTCTTTTAGTATATTAACTGGACAAACAACAACTGTTGAAATATTTTTTGAAGAAGTAACCACAAATTATGTTGCACCCATATTGAATGGAACTGCTAAAGGAGTTTACTTAAAATTAATTGATGGAAACAGTGGTGTTAGTGGAGCTGAAGTGAGGTTATACTACAAAAAAGATAATGATTTTAATTATTATGCTAAACGTAATTCAAGTTACTCTGGGCTTGTTGAACACTATCCATTAAATGATTCGAATAATAGAAGCTATTATGCAATAATAAGTGCAACTAATTATGAAACAAAAATAATTGATGTAATTTACAAAGTTTCGGGCGAAGAGCCTCAAGAAGTAATAATGTCAAAAGGAGGAGCTACTCTACAAGTAGAAGTAATTGATGATTTAAATAAAGTGATTAGAAATGCTGTTGTTTCGATTAAAAAGAATGGATTTGATGCTTTGTTTTTAGAACCGCTTTCGACTGATAAGAATGGTTTAGTTGAATTCAAAAATCTTCCTAATGGAGTTTATGAAATTGAAGCAAAATCATCAACTCACACTGGCACAATGAATTCAATTCAAGTTAGTGCTGATAAAAAAGTTGTTTTGAAACTAGTTACAGGAACAGGGAATGTAAAATTTAATTTAATTCATGAAGGAAAATCAACGAATGCTTATTGTGAATTGTATGAAAAAATAGATGATGAAAATTCTTTGATTCATCAAGCTCTTTCTACAAACGGGTATATTCAAGCTGTTTCAATCAAATCAGAAAAAAAAGTTTATCTAGTTGTTAATGACTCAAACTTTATTTATACTCAAAGTCCAGTTGTTGAGGTAAAGAGAGGGAATCAAACAAAAGAATTAATTTTGTATAAAGAAAGTGATTTACCTAATTCTAATAATGTTCAAATGTTTTTAGAAGGAGTGTATAATTCAAACCCATGGGTTAATAATGAATCAAAAGCATCTAATCTATTACCGGGAAAAAAATATTACTTCTTATTTACTCTAATAACAAGAGCTAGTGATCCTTCAATAGCAGTTGCTAATGTATTTGTTTCACCAAAAGACTCTAACACAATTGATGCTAACACAAAAATGTATGTCGAAGATGCTTACTCTATAAAAAATTCGATAGTGAAAAAATCTTTAGTAATGAATTCTTCAATAATTGAACAAGATTTATTAAATACAATTCCTTTTGATAAAGCAAAGCAATTAAACGTGTATTTTGGAGAGGTTAGTGGATTAGTTGCGTATCCTATCTTGGTTGAGGCAAGTGTTGACTTAAATGCTATTGGTTCAACAACTCTTTTTTGGGAAGGGATTTTGGGGGAAGAAAAGAGTTTACTCTACTCAAAAGAATTTATAATAGGGGAAAAGTTTTGCTTTGGAAAAGGAAGTTGCCCTGAAGTATTATTCTCAAATTACTTGAGAAGAATAGATTCAATCGACTCTTCAAAAAACTCTGAATGGGTTCCTGCTGAGAACTATTCAAATTTACAAATAGGTGATTCTTACGAATTAAAAGTAGTTGTAGAAAATTTAACTGATAGTGATTTTGGAGAAATTGATTTAGTAGGGAAAGTAAAGAGTACTTCTCAAACAAAAATTACTCTTGATGATGACTCTAATAAAGTTTCTTCAAAAATAAATCTAAAACCCTTTGATAAAAATAATACTGTATTTAAATTAAATCCAATTGCAACTACTCCTACTGCTTCAATAATTGAATCAATTGAAAAAGGAGAAGAGTTAAAAAATTTGAAGGGAAATAATGAAGAATTGAAATTTGATATTAAGAATAAAGAAGATATAGTTATCCAAGTAATTGCATCAAGAACCCCTAATGTAATTTATGCTAATTATAATTATCCTTACGTTTATATTAAAACCAGTTACAAACTAGAAAAAGTGCCTGTAAAAACAATTTGGGAGGTTAGTGTAAAAGGAGAAAATAATTCTCCAATTAGACAAGGAGAAACTGATGTGAATGGAGAGTGGGTAGGAGCAATTGATTTATCAAGTTATGATGAAGGAACAACACTAGTTTTTACTGCAATTGATTCTAATAATTCAAACCCAGGTTATTTAGAAATTACTCTACAAAAAGCATTTAATGATCCTATTACAGAAACAGTGCCTGATTGCATTAGTGTCAAAATTAATGGAGTTAATATTAATGAAATAAATAATCCTTTAGTTTATTCAAAATTGGGTGCTAGTGGAGGAAGTTTCACTATAGAGTCTAGTTGTAGTGATGATAGAGAAGTGTTGATTCAAAGTGATTTAGGTGTTAGTACTGGAAGTAGATTTCCAATTAATGCTGGTGAAACAAAAACAGTAACTATAAATGATCCTTCCTCAATTGTTTCCCAAAGAGGAGGAATGCTTGGAGCCTACCCAATGCAAATAATGCAAATAATTAATAAAAGTAAATTTAATCAAATAGGTTTTATTGATGTAATTGTTTCGAGTGATTCAAGCGAATTTGAATTAATTAACCCTATTTTTGATATGACAAAAACCAATTCAGTTTCATCAAAAATAATTAATAAAGCAAACACTAATGGAGAGAGGTTAGATATTTATTACCCTCAAATGAATATAGGAACTAATTCAGTTGGACTAACTTACACTAAACCAGGTGTTCCTGAAACAATAAAATTCAATGCTGTAGTAAAAAGTCATGCAATTGAAGCAATAACCCATGCTTATAACTATGGTTCAGTAATTAATCAAACAAATAGAAAAGATAATTGTCATTCAAAAACAAAATTAATTACTCCAAACGAACTTATATTTAATGACCTTGCACAAGATCACACTGAATACATTACCGATATTTTAATGGATAAAATAGAATCAGCTGCTCCTATAGAGACTCCTGATGCTGATGATAGAGACCCAACAAAATCACTTTATGTTCTTCCAGTTCCAATCCAAAACAAAATTAGGTCAGAGTTAAATGCAACAAGTGGAAGTATTTCTCAAACTGCTAATACTTCTAAAATTATTGAAGATAATGAATTGATTTACTTTGCAGAAGATGAAGAGGGTGAGGAAGAAGACGAAGATGATTACGAGGATGATGAAGAAGGATTTGGTGGAGATTTAGAAGGAGATCCTTTAAAACCAAAAAAAGGGCATATTTATGAAATAATTCCAAACATGGCTGGTGGTTTTAGTAATTCTACTTGTGAGAATGGAATACCTTCAGTTGGTTGTGGTTCTTGCAGTGGAGCTGTTGAGGAAGAAGAATTTGATGAAGAATTTAGTGAAGATTTTGATGAAGAAGAAAGTGGAGATTTTGTTGAAGAAAGTATAGAAATGGAATTAGGGGAAGGAGAGTATAGTAGGGAATGCAAAAAATGTGAAATTAATTATCGCAGGGTAAGTGTTAATCCGATTCCTCCAGAAGGATTCGATAGTGAAGAATGTAAATTAGGGGTAGTAATTAATGAACTTGATTATGGAGGGGGTTTTGAAGAAGTTGAGGAAGTTGAAGGGGATTTAGAAGAAA
>JAQVQA010000003.1:0-5572 GCA_028701835.1 Candidatus Iainarchaeum sp. | reverse complement strand
AGTGTTAATCCGATTCCTCCAGAAGGATTCGATAGTGAAGAATGTAAATTAGGGGTAGTAATTAATGAACTTGATTATGGAGGGGGTTTTGAAGAAGTTGAGGAAGTTGAAGGGGATTTAGAAGAAAGTGAATTAATTCAATTAAGTAGAGGCAAAACTTTATTTGGTTCTTTAGAAGACACTGTGGATGTTAATGGGGATAATGTTTGGACAAGAGTTGAAGAGAGTGTAGTTGGAAGACTAGAGGTTTTAAGAGCAAGTGGCTGCAGTCCATGCAAAGTACTTTACTTTGGAGACTGGTTAGGTGGATTGTATACAAAAGGAGAGGATGATGATGGATTGCATAAAGCAACTGGAGGATTATTAGGTAGTGGTGGAAGTACTGCAAGGTTGTATGTGCAAGATGAATATGCTCATGTAATCACTTATTTTAACGAGAGAGTATCTACTTGGGAAAAAGAATTAGAGTTCAAACCAAAAGAAGGAACAGTAACAAGACTCGAACCAAGGTACGAGTACAAAATTGATTCAAGATGGTCAAATACTGACGAAATAATTACTGAAGATATTTTGGATGAATATGCTGATAAGAATGTTTTACTTGAAGAATTAATGGTTATTCCACACGGCATTGTTCCATTTGAAGTAGCAGAAGGATACCAAGCTCCTGATGTAAATAATACTTTAGTAGAATACAGAAACAATGGATTAATTTATGCAGAAATTCCTGCAGAAACTATTCCTGAAGGGCTAAGATTATTCCTAAAAGGAGGGTATATTTATGCAGAGTACATTGGAGAAGACCAAGCACAAGCAGGGAACGAAATTAATTTCACTATTTCGAGAGTTAATTTACAAGGAACAGAATACGCTGTAATTACTGTAAGAGATTGGGTGAACGGAGAAAAAATTGAAAGAATATTCCAAGTAAAGCTAATGGGGGCTCCAAGTAATTGCTATTCTTTAGACGGAATTGCAGGGCTAACAGGAGAAGAATTCTCTCCAAGATTATTATTTAATTGGGATTGGGAAGGAATAACTTACGACCAATGCGAATCAACTAACCCTAATTACACTTACTGTGACGCTACCCAATTCACTATAAGCTTATTTAAGCGACTAGAACTAATTAACACAGCTCTAATGAGTAATGATAACAAAATACTTCCCGAGTACTCGAGCTTCTACGCTTACTTAATTAAAGATGGTTACTCAACTGACTTTTTAAGTGACTTTGATGAATACTATTCTACTACAACCTTTTCAAGCGTTGGATTCAACACTACAAACGACTTCACTGGATACGATTCACTAATAACAAATGATAGAATAGATTTTAACTTAAAATCGGGTGGAACTAATCTTGAACTAGAACCCTTTGGAGGACTAACAAAAGGAGGACTATATAGAGTAGAAATTGGAACGGTTATGGATAACTCTGCCGTAAAAAGTTTATTCAACCAAGGACAACCAAATGCAAGAATAAATGTTACATTCACACTAGTACAAGAAGCTCCTAATTATAATTTATTTTACGAGACTCCCTTTGATGGAAGTGTAGGAAGAAGAGTAATTAATGGGGTAGCAGTGTTTGATAGAAAAGGATACGGTTCCTCACTAAACCAAGACAGAATAACAATAACAAACCAAGCTGTTGATTCAATTGATTTAGTAAAATATGAAGGAACTCCTTTAGTTTCAATAAATTACTCTACTTCAAACAAATTAGAGGATTTAAAAAATCAAGTGCTTTTGAAATATTCTAATAAGAATGAGGAAAAAGAACTAACTTTTAATCCAATGCAACCAACTCCAGTAGTACTAAGAATAACAAGTAACCAAGAAAATGATACTATCAACCCAAGACTAATAAAAGCACCTTACAAAATAATTGGAAACGAAGCTAATGCTAAAGTTGATAGAGAATGGATTCTATTATCCTCAACTCTAGGAAACTTGGGGAAATGCAATGATTTTTTGGGAAGAGAAATTTATTCATTCATTGAAGAAACAAATGGTGCTGAAAAATACTTTAAGTGGAACAACTCTACAAAATCAGGTACAATTGAATTATACACTACCTTCTTTACTCCACCTTTATTTAGTGATTCAATAAATGTTTCAAGTCAAAGCACCTCACTAGATTTAGTGGGAGGGTATTTTGATACAACAAAATTATTAACAACAGAAGGAATCGGGCTTCAAAATGGGAATGCTGTACAATTAGAATATTATAAATATATTGATTATGATAAATACAATTCACTACAAGGGTTATTTGACATGATTTCGGAAGGAAAAGTTTGTGTATCCCAAAATGCAGCAGAAGAACTAAAAATATGGTGGAGTCAAGATTATTTAAATACTCTAAGAGAAACAGTACCCTACAATAAATCAAACTCTTGCATTAATTAAATCAATTAATTAAAAACAAGTGCATTTAAATTAAAAAGAATTCTTAATAATTCTTAGTGAATAAAAAAATTTAGGTGCGACAAGTGAATAAAACAAACGATTACTATTCAGATTATGTTCAAGATGATAATTCTAGCAAAAAGACAGAATCTTCAAGCACAAAAAAAATAATGATTGCTTTCTTATTAATATTTGTGATTATAATAATAATTATTCTTGCAATAAACTTATTATCCCAAGAAAATAACAGATTATTTTTTTTTGCTGACGGAAAAACATTCAATCAAAACATAACCATATCAAAAGACGGAAAACTAATAGATTCATTATCTTTAGAAGGAGAAAACCTAGTTATAAACGCAAATCCACTAGAAACTATAAAAGGAAAAATAACTTCAACTTCGATTAAAGGAACAAAAAAAAGTGGAAAAATAACTATAACTAACTTGGGAGGAAGAATAACTATTCTAAATAACGGAGAAGGATTTTACATAAATGAAGAAGGAGAACTAATATTCACAATAGACCCATCTGATTTAATTGATTTAGAGGATTATTATAATGAAGAAACAGAGGAATACGAATTCCCCCTCGATTTTAATTACTCTACAACATTCGAGATTGTTATAATTGATGAAGAAACGGGAGAAGAAACAATAATAATTGCTCCAGTAGATTTTTTATTCAATCAAACAAACAAAACTTCATGCATCGAACTAAACAGAACATTTGTTAACGAATCAACACACTACGGTTCACTACCAGTACTCATAAAATTAGGAGTGGTTTGTGAAACCAATTCAAATTTAATGTCATCAATAAAATGGGAAAGCGAAAGAATGGGTAATGTCGAGCTAATCCTTGAAAATGGATCCTCGATGGTTCTAACAGATTATAATAAGTCACTTATAAACTCGCCTTTGGTTGGAGAATACTCAATTAAATTAGTATTCACTCCACTAAAACAATTCGCAGGAAAAAAAGCGTATTTCGCGATCAATTTTAATATTGAAGGAATAGAGTCAAAAATTGATTTTGAAGTACCAATAGATAATTTAGAACAATGTATACAATTAAGTTCAAACGAATTAGTTATTCCAAAAGACTCTGACTCGACTACACTAACAATAGATGCATCAACTTGCCACTCTGATAAAGTAACTATTTCTCTTTGCGATAATGACCCTAATTGTGCAGGAGGAGTAGAAGGAGGAATAAATTTATCCCAATCAAGTTTTACTCTAGATCCAAAAACAAATTCTTCTAAAACAATTACTATTACAAAAGACAAAATACCCGGAGTATATGGGATACCAATTTATGCAAGAGTAAGTGGAGCATCAAAAGTATTCGTTGATGAAAAAACAGTGACTATAGAACCATTTAGTGGAGAAAAAGTTTACCCTGAAAAATATGTTGTATCATTACTTGGAACATCAAAAGACTCAATTCAAATAAGAAACAATTCCCTTGCAGAAGACGTAGAAGTTAGTACAAGCATATGCAATTTGTACAAGAATTCTTTAGGGTTAAGCAACACTGCATCAAAATCTTATATTATGCAAGATTTTTCTAACAATTCTTGGTGGAGTTCTATCTCAATGGATTCTGAAAAGTATGCAGGAAGTGGAAAATACCAATCAGCTTTATTTAACCTAACACAAAAACTTGATGAAAAAACAAAAGAGATTCAAAACGAATCAACAATTCAAAATAGTTCAATCAAACAAGCTTACTTACTTACAAAAAATATGCATGAAAAATTGATTTTAACTAGTCAAAGTAATGAAGATATGGTTAATGATTTAAAAGAATTAAAAGAAAAATTAGAAGCAATAAACGAATTTGCTGAATTAGATTTAGCAAGTCAATTAGTTGGATTAACAACTACAGCAACAAGTATAGTAATATCAACAAATTTTTTAACAGCAAATGTAACTGCAGCGCTAACCGCAACAACAGCTATGGAAGGAACTGTATGTCCCTCTGCTGAAGTCCCAGTTGCTGCAGCTATAGCTGCCGTGACAAAAGCAGAAGCAACAGCATCAACTGCATCAGCACTTGCAATAACAATAGCCACTACATTTTCTTCGATTTATGGTTTATACTCAAGTTTAATTACTTTAACAAATGACGTTGAAAGTATTAATGCTACATCAGCTTTTGAGAATACAAAAAGAGCACTTGAAAATATAACACTTGCAAAAAACGAAGCAGACATTTCTTTAGATTATGCAAAACTAGTTTTAGTGGAAGCATCAATTAATTCATTCTATTCAATAAATATTGAAGATTTTGCTGCGAAGAAAAATCTAGAAATATTACTTACTCACTCTGAAAATGCTTTAGAATATATTATAACTGCTCAAAGATATTTGCTTGATGCCATTGACGATATAACAATAGGATTACCTGAAGTTCAATCCAACACCGAAAATATTATTCAAATAACTGCAATGCTAACAACTCTAATAACACAATTACCTTTTTTAGAATTAAACATTAGCGAAATACTTGCATTAATGAATACTGCAGGTGAACAAACAATAATAGCTATTGCGGCAGCTACTACTGAATGCGATGCATCTTTAGGATCAAGTGTGGGTTGTTGTACTCTAGCAACTACTACAGGGCCAGCTGCTTTAACAGCAATAGAATCAACTAACTTAACAGGATTAGAAACACTAAGTACTGTCACAAGTGCAATTGGATTAGTAAACTCGATATATGGTCTTGCAAGAACATACCAAGACATGACTAATGATTATTCACAAGATTATATGAACTCTTCTTCAAAACTAAGTGAATTAATTCCCAAAGTAAATGAAACAAAACTTGCTCTTGAAAATCTAATAGATTATTTACCCGAAGCAATTGATGCAGCTAATTGGCTTGGATTTAATTCCCAGAAAATAAGTGAAGTTGCTAATTACACTAGTGGAGATTATGGAATTGATTCAGAGAATTATAATAAGAAAAGATTAAATGGGATAATTGGAACAGCTCTTGCGAACGGATTTGTGAATGGAGCATACCAAGGAGGTGTATATACTACACAAACAAATGAAATGGGTTCATTTAATTTTTCTTCAAAAAATGAAGTTAAAAATAATAATAGTAATAGTAGTAATAGTAATAATAGTAGTAATAGTAATAA
>JAQVQA010000051.1 GCA_028701835.1 Candidatus Iainarchaeum sp. | reverse complement strand
ATTTAATAATCAAAAACCAAGTGGACTAAGAGGAGGTTTTTGTTCTGCTAAAATGACTCTAAAAAACAAACCAATTCTTTCTTTCCAATATTTTTATTCAGAAAATAGAGCTAGGTTAGAGGATTTATGTATTGTGGATTCAACCCAAATAGGAACAAGTTCTCTTGCAAAAGAACTAGATTTAATGATGCATTTACTTGAAAAACACTTAAAAAAACAAGGATTAACATTTACTAGTGTTAATACTCACAAAGGTTTCGCAAAATTCTTACTCCAAAGAAATTGGCGAATTAGTCAAAAAAACAATGCTAATTATACACTAGAAAAAAAGTTAACTCAAAGAAACAACCCCTTACCAGGAATAATGGGAGGGAAATGGAGGGCAAGAAAAGCAAGAGTTAATAACAAAATAAAGTAAATTTACTCCCAAAGAAAGTAGTTATATTTATATACTTAAAATGATTAATCTATTTTATGCCTAAAAAATTAATTAGAATAACTAAAAACAAAACTGGTTTAAGTGCATTAAGATTAAAGCGATTAAACACACTTAAAAAAAGTTCTCAAAGAAAACGAGAATTAAGATTAATTAAGCATAGTATAGAATTATCGCAAGAAAATAAAAAAACAATAGCACAGATTAACAAACTATTACAAAACCCAAAATTAGATCCTTCAATAAGAGCCGAGTTAATTAAGAGTAGTGCAAATCTTAAAGAAAATCAAAAGAGAATAGATATTAATACTAAAAATAGGCAATTATTATTAAAAAGACAGAGAAAATAATTCACCCACAATGTTTAAATACAACTTTTTTTATATATAAATTATGCCTAAAAGAATTCTTTCTGCAATTAAATTAGCAAGATTAAAATCAATTAAAAATGGTTCTCAACGAAGAAGTGCTTTAAGAAATATTCAATCAGCTAAGGCTTCCCAAAAATTGTCTAACAAAACCATTAAATCAATTAACTTACTTTTAAGAAGATCAAACGCTCCAAGACAAACCCTAGTTAAAGCAAGAGAAGCATTATTCAATCATTCAAAAACAAAAGAAGGACAAGTTAAACAATTAAAAGCAAAGTTAAAAAAACAAAGAAAAATATAATTATGTATAATTAGATTTTTTTTTAATCTCTTTTTATTTTTTCCTAATAAATTCTTTTTTTATTTTTTCAATTAATTCCTTCTCTTCTGTTTTAGTTAAAGGAGTTCTTTTTAATTCACTCATTTTTTCAATCATCCACTTTCTTAAATTAGGATTCAATAATTCTAAACCCTTAACTCTTTGAGGTATTTCTTTTACAGAATACTCTCTTAGCACACCCATTGTCGGCACTTTCCTTTTTTTTACTATTAACTCAAATTTTGCAAGAACCGTTCTTGGCTCAATTTTTCCATAAACCACACTCATTTTTCTCCAAGAAGGAAAAACTGTGTTTAGAATCCTTTTAGCATTATAATTCTCCATTACTAAAAGAACATGTGATTTAATTACTTCATTTAACACGAATGGTTTTAAATGCATTAATAGAGGTATAACTTCTTTTGGAATCTTCTTTAACCCATATCTTGAAGGGGACAAATCTTGTTCAAGTAAAGCAAATCGTTTCTCGCAAGAAAATCTATTCATTCCTCTCCTAAAAGCTATTTTTAAAGAATTCTCTAACCCCACCCCCTTGCTAATCAATAATTCGTAAGCCTCTCTTTGAGCTGGTTGTAAAGAATCTCTACCAAACCCTGTTTTTCTTGCAATAAACTCGCTAAACTCTTTATTTGTATACCCTAGCACCCTTATTATCCCAGGTTTTAAATTCAATTTTTCTAATAACTCTACTCTCCTCGCAATTTCCTCAACCCTCATTTTCCTATGCCTAATTAAATAACTAGCTCCACTAACTTCCCCGCCAAAAGGCTTAATTAACCCATAAACTCTTTTAGTCCTATACTCAAGCACGGCCCTAGTTGTTCTTGGTTTACCCATTCAATTCAAAATATACTCTAACTAATAAATAAGACTTATTCATCTAAAAAGTTAACTCCTTCAAGAAGCACTTATAGATTTTTTTAGATAATTAATATAATCTAAAGGAGGGTTTTTTTGTTTTGAAACTAGGTTTAGTAGTTGTAAATCAAATTCTTTTCCAGAAGAAGTTATTCTTCCTTCAAGCGTATCTTTAATTATTTTTTCTCTTTGTTCTCTTGTTAAGTAAGTAAATAATTTAACTATCTTTTCTTGAATCAAAAACCTATTTTCAGTATTTTTGTTCAAAGCAGCTCTCATAATTAGTTTTAACTTTAAGGGATTAGTTTTTGCAAAGTATTCAAGAGCAATCATGTTTGCAAAAGGTTCTTGCATAACTTGACTAACTTTCCCTTCTCTTTCCGAATAAGCTTTAGCTAATTCATAAACTAAACTAAATTTGACTTCAAAACCTCTTCTCTTGTTTCCCCTAGCCTTAATATACTCTTGAAGATTCTTATTAACAAAAATAAGTGCTTTTCTTGAATTTGCACTATTTTCTCCCCTAAAATTACCCCAACTTAGAGTCTTTTCTGGTTGAATACCCCATTGTGAAATAAATTTTCCTCTAATAGAATCAGGGTTGTGAGTTACTTTAACCGAAAGGGGTTTGTATCCAAAGTACTTCATTACAAATTCGTTAGGAGTTAATTCTCTT
>JAQVQA010000050.1 GCA_028701835.1 Candidatus Iainarchaeum sp. | reverse complement strand
GAAAGCATAAATAGAGCTTGGTACTTAAAAAAATTTCCTAACAAAAAAATTATTTGGATAACAGGTTCAAAAGAAGCAAAATTTAATTTATGGCAGGAAGAAATTTTAGACATTTTAAACATAAAAAACAAATATGTTTTAGTATCTCAACCCACTAAGATTGAAACTCTAATCGTTCCTGATGCAGGTTTTATTTACAAAAACCACTTTAATTGTGAACATGCAAAAAGCATAGGCCTTTTTGACTCAAAAGAGATACAAAAAGGGAAAAAGGTTTGGTTATCAAGATCAGGAGATGTCTTAAAAAACAAGTTTACAATCAAAAACGAACCAGAACTGGAAAAAGTTTTGGAGAAAAAAGGATGGATTATATTTCACCCAGAACAACATTCAGTTAAAACTCAAATTAAAATGATATGCTATGCAGAAAGGATAGCTGGATTTATGGGAAGTGCTTTTCATTCAATAATTTTTTTGAATAATCCTTCTGCAAAAATAACTATATTTAATAGAAATTCTCAAAAAATTGACTCTAATTACATATTAATTAAAACAACAAAAAACCTTAATCAAGAAGAAAGATACTTAAAACTTAAACAAATAAACAACAGATTGTTTGAAGTTAATTCAATAGAAGAAATCCTAAAAATAATAGAAAATTAATCCAATAAAAAATTTACCTAAAAAAAACTTTTACTAAATTTATTCTTGAAAAAAATAATTCAATTAAATTTATATATTTTAAAAACTTATCTCTCACATGCCTCTAAAAAAATTAATTTCTTTTAATTTATTTGCTTCATTAAATGATACTATCGAGTATTTTAATATTGCAAAAGTAGATAAGAAGTTCATAATGTTAGGTGCATTTCTTTCATTTCTTTTAATGCTAGTAAATTTATATTCAGTTTCTCTACTCTTTCCACTCGCAAATAGCCTTATCACAAAAGATTTTTCAATTCTTGCAAAACAACCTCTTATTGGGTCAATAGTGAGTAAATTCCCTAATTTATTCTCTGATCCATTAATTCTTTTTTCTTTCTTTGGGCTTTGGTTGTATGGAACAATTATTTTGAAAAGTGCTTTAAAATATGCTTTGTTTATTTGCACTAATGAACAATCCAAAAAAGCATCACTTCTAGTTAGGGAAGCTATTTTTAATAGATACCTTCTTTTTGGAAAAAGATTTTATGATAATACTACAATCAGTCATTTAAATCACATAATGCTAAATTCAACAAAAAGTCTAAAAATGCAATTGGATTTAATTAATAATATTGTAGTTGAAGTGTCCTCACTTTTGGTTTCCCTTGGAATAATGCTTTCAATATCATGGAAATTAACAATACTCGTTTTTCTTGTAGTTCCAATTCATATAGTCTTATCAAAAAAAGCCAAAAAAGGAATTACTACTCTCTCAAGTGAACAAGCTGTCGCTGAACGTAATTTTACAGATAAATTAATAGACATTTTAAATTGCATGCCCCTAGTTAAAGGATTTTCTCAAGAAGCAAAAGAATTAGATAAATTTTCAAAAGTTAATGCAATTGAAGTAAAAAAAGATACTGCTTTACAAAGACGAATGCAATTATTTCAACCGGTACAAGAAATACTCTCTACTACTACCACACTTATAGTAGCAGGAGCAATGGGGTTTTTAGCAATTAGTGACCCAACCATTACTGCAGCAAACGCAATAGTTTTCTTATATCTCCTATTAAGGGTAAATCCTAATTTAACAAACATAAGCAATTTTGATACACGCTTAGCAAGCATCTCCCCTCAATCAAAAATGTTAAAAGAAATATTTGATGACACTGATAAATATATAATTAAAGGGGGTGAGAGAGAATTTAATGGATTAAAAAATAAAATTGAAATAAAAAATTTAAATTTTTCTTACGAACCAACTAAAAAAGTTCTTGAAGGAGTTAGTTTTGAAATAATTAAGGGAGATAAAGTAGCACTAATCGGACCATCAGGAGTAGGAAAAACAACAATTATAAATTTATTATTAAGATTCTATGATTGTCCAAAAGAAAGCATATTCATCGATGGAATTGATATAAATGAATACCAAGTTTCACAATTAAAATCCAAAATGGCTTTTGTTTCACAAGATTTAATGCTCTTTAATGATACTATTGAAGCAAATATTTTGTATAGTAATCCTACTCTTTCAAAAGAAAAATTAAAAGAAATTTTTAATAAAACTATTTTAAACGAAACAATTAATTCACTAAAGGACAAAGAACAAACATTAATTGGAGAAAAAGGAGCTAATCTTTCAGGAGGAGAGAAACAAAGAATCGCACTAGCACGTGCTTTAGCAAAGGATGCAGAAATAATAATACTTGATGAACCAACTAGTTCCCTTGATCCAAAGACAGAAGAAAAAATATCAGAGTTAATGCAAACTGAATTCAAAGAAAAGACTGTAATAGTAATTGCTCACAGGCCCGCAATACTACAAAAAGTAAATAAAATAGCTGTGTTAAATAAAGGGAAGATAATTGAATTTGGAACTAAAGAAGAATTAGAGGAGAAAAATGTTTTGAAAGATTATTTTAAACAAAAAACAAATTAATTTAGGTGTATACTTTATTACATTCAAATCTTCTTAAGCTTTAAATACAAAAAGCAATGCTATTAATTGAATGCAAAAAACTAATAATTCTATTACCGTTGCGGTTCTTTTA
>JAQVQA010000049.1 GCA_028701835.1 Candidatus Iainarchaeum sp. | reverse complement strand
AATTAATATCTTCATAAACAAAACCCCTTTCCTAATATTAAACCAACTAAACTCCCTTAAAAAAAAAACCAATACAATAAAATTAATAACATTAATTCTGGTTAAAAAACAATCTAATTTCATAAAAGAAATTATTAAATACAAAAACCCCCTTGTTTTTTGGTTATGAAATCACTTGAATTTGATGTTGGGGAAGTGCTAAAACTATTTGAATCAAACAAGGTTTTTGAGTTAAGAGGACTTAGTTCAAGAGTAGTTAGAGAAGCATCACTGAATAATGATTACGCTAAAGCAGAACTTGGAGTAATTGCTTATGCTTTACACAAAATAGAATCAAAGCAACACTTTGTTAAGAGTCCCCAATGGGGCAGATTAAAGCAAAGCGTGAAAACAGATTTAAGAAATGCACAAATAGCAATTAAACAAAACAACACAAAAGCTTTTTTAGAATCACTAAAAAAAGTAATCCAACACATTACAAAAATTGATTCCCAATTAGGAAACTACGCAATAGGAATTTATGACAAAGCAAAAATAAAAGAAGCTTCTCTAGCATACTCATACGGTTTGAGTATTGCACAATCAGCCCAACTAACAGGAGCAGATAAAAAAGAATTACAAGAATACATTGGAGCAACTACAATGCATGATGAAGAACTAGAAACAAAAAACTTGAGTCAAAGAGTTAAAGAATTAAAAGAAATACTTCAAGGAGAATGAGGGGATTTAATGACTATAAAAGCAGTTATTGACACAGGAACGATGATTACCTTATCTGGAACCTGTTTAATGAATGTTTTCAAAAGCTTTGTAAAAACAAACAAAATAGAGTTAATGATTTCAAGCACAATTGCACAAGAAAGTGTATGGAACCCAATTAATAACAAGAAATTTGCTTTAAACGCAGCTAGAATAAAATACGCGATTAACCAACAAGTAGTAAAATCAATTCCAAAAAATTCTCAAATAAATTCTGAAATGGAAAAAATTTTGAGAATATCCAACAATGTTTTTTTTACACAAAACGGGCCAATTACAATAATCCAAGCAGGAGAAGCAGAAGCACTAGCCCTTGCAAAAATATACTCTGCAAAAGCAATGTTTGTTGATGAAAGAACAACTCGCTCACTAATAGAAAACCCTCAAAGATTAAAACAAGTTCTTGAAAGAAGACAAGATGAACCAGTTAGAATAAACCAAGAAAATCTTAATACTATAAGAAATATGTTCCCTGATTTGAAAATGTTTAGAAGCGTTGACATTATTGCCCTTTCCTATGAACAAGATTTGTTTGACCATGAACTAGACCACGGAAAACTAGAACTCGAAGCAGCATTATACTCCGCAAAGTTTAATGGATGTGCAGTAAGTGAAAATGAAATTAACGAGTATGTTAAAAATGCTAAGGATAGAAAGTGATTAAATAGTGAACATAACACTAGCAAACGAAAAAGACGTTGAGTGGTTAAATGAAGTGATAAGAATAGAATTTCCTTACACTGAATTTAATGAGAAAAAAATTACTGAAAAAATTAATAACCCTAATTTTTGTATTCTAGTTGCAAGACAAGGAAATATACAAACAGGTTTTTGCGAAACTGAATTATTCACTCAAAAGCAAGAAGCACGACTCAACGCAATATTTGTAGAAGATGCTTGGAGGGACCAAGGAATAGGAAAGACTCTAATAGAATATACAATAAACCAATGCAAACACAAGAGAATACAAAAAATATTTTTGTTAGTAAAAAAAGAAAATGTTGGAGCAAAAACACTCTACAAAAAAACAAATTTTGACTTCATTAAAATGCATGACAAGAAAATAGATGATTCAGATATTGAAGTTTGGGAACAAAAAATCTGAATTTGATTCGACAAAAGACGAAAACTACTAATTGCTTTATAAATAAAAAATTTTAACTAATTTTAAATATGAAACAAGTATCTTCAACTGAACTTATTAATTTCCTAAAAACTAAAGGTTATTGCCTTCACCATTCCAAAGGAAGTCATTTTGTTTTAATAAACCCTAACATATCAAGAATTGTAGTACCTTTCAGAAATGAATTACCAATAGGAACTATTTTAGCAATATTAAGAGAATCTAAAATTTCTAAAGAAGAATACTTAATGTTCTTCTCAAGAAAGTGATAAAAAGAGGTGTGAGCAATATGGTTAGTATGGATTACAAAGTTTTATTATACAAAGATCAAAATGGATTGTTCATTGCAGAATGTGTAGATTTACCAGGTTGTATTTCCGATGGTAAAACAAAACAAGCTGCAATTACAAATGTCAAAGAAGCAATTTTAGCTTACTTGGAAAGTGTAGTTAAAGAAGCAAATGAACTGCACCCAAAAGCAGAACTTATTCAAGTTACAATTTAACTAATAGTCTTTTGCAATGTAAACAACTTTAGTTGCTTTTTTCCCACACACAACACAATTACAATTGCCGATTAATTTATCAGTAACATCAATTCTTGTTCCTCTTATTTTTCCGCCGGTTTCTTTCTCAACTACTTCAGCACAAGCCTCTCCGTCTTTTTCAACTGAACAGAAATTCGCTCTTGCAATACCAGTTCCTACAATTGATTTAATCTCTTCAATATTATTAACATCCTTAATCAATCCTTCAAAGTCAGAACTCGCTTTAGCTTTTAAACTTGCACTCAATTCTTTTCCATTTTTTGCAACTTCACTAAGCAAATCTTTCTCATCAATTGTTATTTTAGCTTC
>JAQVQA010000048.1 GCA_028701835.1 Candidatus Iainarchaeum sp. | reverse complement strand
ATACTACAAAACCAAATGGACAACCAAGAAGATGTCTTGATGTTTCTTTAGCTGAAAAAGAATTTGGGTTCAAAGCAAAAACTGATTTTAGAGAAGGGTTAATGGAAACAATTGAATGGTTTGAAAATAGTCAACAATGATTTAATGTTGATTTTATTTTTTATTTCTTTTAGTTTTAAATATTTTTTCAAATTGTCTTATTATCTTTTCATTGTTGCACCATTTGTTTGGTTTATTTTTATTAAACCAAGGTTTTGAAAGCATTTTAATGTATTTTTTATCATTTGAATCCAAATCAATTACAACATCAGCAACTTTTTTGTGGTCGTTATAATCATGCCAATTTACAAAGCTTTTAGTGTTGAAATCTCTTTTGATTTCAGGATTTCCCCAATATAGGGGAATTGAATTTGCAAGCATTGGGTGATATATTTTTTCAGTAGTATATCCTGGGTAAGAACTATTTTCAAAAGCGATTGTGAACTTGAATTGTTTTTGATAATTAATGATATCTTGTCTCCAATTGCTAAAATGCCTTGAAATTAGTGATGAAATAGGGTATTTTTTAGTGAATGATTCTGTGAATTGAAGAGGTTTTAATAAAAATGATAAATTAGCAGGGGTTATTGGGGGACTATTGTTCATTGATCGTCCTGGAGCATCAATTTTTTTATATTTGGATAGTTCTTTATAAAATTCAACTCGTTCTTTTGCATCTTTTGAATAAATATAATTGCAGAATTTTGTTTTCTTTTGTAATGTTTTGGAAGGATTTTTTTTTGCTGTCAAATTTTTTCCAGCGCCAAAATAAGAATAAAGAGGGAGTCTTAAATAATTTTGGCTTTTTATTCTTTCTTCATAATCAAAACCAAAAGCGTAGTTGCATTTTTTCATATCAGGGCGAATATTTTCTCCTGTCCAGAAAATTGTGGTTGCTTTTCCTTCAATAGTTGGAATCTCTTTTGTATTTTTTCCATTAAATGTAGAAAATAAAATAAAATCAGGTTTTTCGCTTAATTCAATATTGAAATTTTCTGTAAGTAAATTGTAAAAATAATTATCTTCCTTTGATGCTTCTCTAGGCATATATTTGAAAGCAAATTTTATTTTATCCATTTTAAATTCCTTTAATATAATAAATAGAATAATAGTGCTCCAATACATATAATTAGTTGGGTCCCTAAAATAATTAGCACAACCTTGTTTTCAGTAAATTTTCCTTTTCCTAGTTTCATTACTAGTTGTGTTAAAGAGCCCCCTTTTGGATTTGCAGTTAATTCTCCTTTTTTATTTGGGATTCCAAAACATTCGCTTTGAAATTTGTGCTTTGCTTTTATGAAGAATTCAACAAAGAAGAGAGCCATTATCATTACTCCAAAAGTCTCCATGTTTCCAATTATACTCATTACTGCGAGATTTGCTCCGACCATTAAAGTTAATGAATCTCCTCCAAATATTTTTGCAGGGAACCAGTTGAAAAATAAAAATCCAATTAGTGCTCCAATCATCGCAATTCCAAGAATTGCTGCAGTGGTTTGTCCAGTAATTAGAGCAATCATTGTTAGCGTTGTAGTAAGAATAATTCCTTGTCCTGCTTCAAGTCCATTAAAACCAGCAAGCATGTTAAATGCATTTGAAGCTCCAGTAACTCCAAGAGGGATAATAATTAATGGGTAGATTAATCCTAAATTAATTGTTCCTAGTAATGAGAAAGTCATTGTTGTTTCTCCTGCAGCAATAGCCATTAAAGGTAGGGCAGCAATTATTGGGAATAATGCATGTTGCCATTGTCTTATTCCTTTTTTCCATCCAATAATATCATCAATGAATCCAACAAAAGCAATCATGGCTATTGTTGAAAATCCTGCAAATAAAACCGCCAAGTCAAGAGAAAAAACTTTCAAATAAGTAGAAATAAAAATAGAACAAAATATCCCAAAAGCAAATCCTAAGAAAACAACTACTCCCCCAAGTTCAGCAACAGCCGGTTTATCAAATTTGTTCATATCTTTTCCGACAAATTCTTGAGCATGCATTCTTCGAATAAAAGGAGGCATTATTAGTAGAACACTAATAAAAGAAACTAAGATTGAAACAAGTTCAAACATAATAATTAGATTAATTTTTTTGTTTTTAAATGAATTGGTATGGTTCTTTTGTTATTTAATTAGTTAGTAATTCTATTAACTTTTTTATTATTTGATCTAGAGTTTCGTCATTTATTATTCCTATTTTCATTACGATTAGGTCTCTTTTTATTGGGTTGATTTTGTCTATTCTTACTTTGCTTTCATAGTATAGTTTTCCTTTCTCTAAATTGCTTTGGTTAATTGTTATGCAATATTCTTTTTCGTTTGGGTTTGTTGTTAGAGGGACTACAAGTAGGTCTTCACATTTTTTGTTATAATTGTTGTTTGATATAATTATTGCTGGTCTGATTTTTGATTCTTTTTGATTGCTAAATAAAACAGGGACTAGTATAATTTCTTTTTGTTGGTGTGCTTCTTTAAATAATTCTCCCATACTTCGTCACTTTTGTTATCCCAAACTTCTTTTAGTGATTCCATACTATGTGCATAAATATCACTAAAATCATCTGACATGTTTAGTTTGCCTTCTTTTAAAAGTTTTTGTAAAGTTTCGTCAATCGTCTTAGTATTATATTCGCTATTTTGAGTTAGTTTCTCAACTTTTTTTGTTAATTTTAATGTGCGTAATCTATTCTTTAAAAAATTTCTTGTTTCTTGGGACCAGTT
>JAQVQA010000022.1:8496-11506 GCA_028701835.1 Candidatus Iainarchaeum sp. | reverse complement strand
AATCCAAGCATTGGGTTGAATTCGTGTAGAGATTCAATTGTTTCTACAATTGCTTTTGGAGTAGAGTTTAGTTCGCTAGCAAGTTCAGCAATTTCTTTTACTTGTTCTGCTCTTGGCAAGAATTCGTGTAATGGAGGATCTAGCATTCTAATTATTACTGGTAGACCATTCATTGCAGAAAAAATTCCTTCAAAGTCTTCTACTTGGTAAGGTTCGATTTTAGCTAAAGCTTTTTTTCTTCCTTCCAAATCTTTTGCTAGAATCATTTCTCTAACAGCTTTAATACGAGTAGCTTCAAAGAACATGTGTTCTGTTCGAACAAGTCCAATTCCTTCTGCTCCAAACTTTCTTGCAATCTCAGCGTCTTTTGGAGTGTCTGCGTTTGTTCGAACTTTTAGTGTTCTAAATCCATCAGCCCAACTCATTAGTGTAGCAAAGTCTCCTGATAGAGTTGGTTCTACTACTGGAATTGCTCCAAGGTATACTTTTCCTGTTGAACCATCTAGAGAAATTAAGTCCCCTTCTTTTACTACTGTACCATTGCATGTGAACATTTTGTTCTTCTCATCCATTGTTAGTTCGTCACAACCTGATACACAGCACTTACCCATTCCTCTTGCAACAACTGCTGCGTGTGAAGTCATTCCACCTCTTGCAGTTAGTATTCCAACTGATGAGTGCATTCCTTCAATATCTTCTGGAGAAGTTTCTAGTCTAGATAGAATTACTTTCTCTCCTTTCTCTGCCATCATTTTTGCATCAAGAGCATTGAAAACTACTTTTCCAACTGCTGCTCCTGGTGATGCAGGCAAACCTTCTGTTAGAACTTTTGCTTCTTTTAATAATTTCAAATCAAATTGTTTGTGTAGTAATTGATCTAAAGCAGCAGGTTCTACTCTTAGCACAGCTTCTTCTTTAGAAATTAATCCTTCATTAACCATATCTACTGCAATTTTTACAGCAGCTGGAGCAGTTCTTTTACCGTTTCTAGTTTGTAACATATACAATTTTTCGTGTTCGATTGTGAACTCAAAATCTTGCATATCTTTATAGTGTTCTTCTAACTTTGCTCTTATATCAACTAATTCTTTGTAAACTTTTGGTAATACTTTATCAAGTTCTTCTACTTTCTTTGGTGTTCTAATTCCTGCAACAACATCTTCACCTTGAGCATTCATTAAGAATTCTCCGTAGAACTTGTTTTCTCCAGTTGAAGGGTTTCTAGTAAAAGCAACTCCTGTACCTGAATCGTCTCCAGTGTTTCCAAAAACCATTTCTTGTACGTTAACAGCAGTTCCCCATTCTGGTGAAATGTGGTTTAGTCTTCTATAAACGATAGCTCTATCAGTCATCCAACTTCTAAAAACAGCGTCACGTGCTCTCTTTAATTGTTCGATTGGATCTTGTGGGAAATCTTCTCCAGTTTCTTTCTTGTACATTACTTTTTGTAATTCAACCATTTCTTTTAGCATTTCTGTAGTCATTTCTGTATCAAGTTTTATTTTGTTCTTGTGCTTTATTTCTTCCATAATTTCTTCAAAAGCAGAGTGACGCATTTCCATTACAACATTACCAAACATTGTGATGAATCTTCTGTAAGAATCAAAAGCAAATCTTTCGTTTTTTGTTGAAGCTGCAATTGTTGCTACAACTGTGTCATTCATCCCTAAATTTAATATTGTATCCATCATTCCTGGCATTGAAGCAGGTGCTCCGCTTCTAACACTAACAAGTAAAGGGTTTTTAGGGTCCCCAAATTTTTTACCAGTTTTTGCTTCTAATTTCTTTACCGCTTCCATCATTTGTTCATCTAACAAAGGAGAATGTTTTTGTCCGTTAGCATAAAAATCTTTACAAACTTTTGTAGTAATAGTGAAACCGTAAGGAACTGGTAAACCAGTTCTAGTCATTTCAGCCAAATTAGCTCCTTTTCCGCCAAGAAGCACCTTCATTGATTTATCTCCCTCTTCAAACATATACACTAGTTTATCTGTAGTCATCTTTAATTCCCCCGTAAAAATAATAGTCCCTTTTATTCACCAGACTTTAGAAGAATTGGAGAAAAAAGATTAATAAAGCTAAGTAAAAAACCCTTTCAATTTTAAATCCTAAGAGAAGAACTAGTTTTTTTCTAAAAAGTAATAAAAACCACGAAAAACATTATTATTAGAGTTTTTATGCTATTAAAAAGTTGATTATAATGGGTTTAAAATTATCACAAGTAAAAACACTTAGGAATCAAAATCAAATGCACCACAACAAAATAAATGATTCTTTAAAGAGTAAAACAAAATTCTCTTTAATTAAAAAAAGGTTGCTTCATGCAAGGGCACTAAGACAAGACCCTTTCTTTGACAAACTCTTAAAAAAACAAATAATAGTAAAAGCGGGTGAAAAGAAATTCATAATCCTTGGAACCGGTTTTAAAGAACAAGGGAATTTTAAGAGAAGCGTAATTGCAATTGATGACAAAGGGCGAGCAATTTTTTTAGCCCAAGTACTCGAGTTAACCAAAGAAGGAAGTAAAACACATTGGTTACCCTACTCTATAGTAAAAAAAACTAGAACTAAAAAAGGGAATAATTGGTCCTACGCTAAACTCGAGCCAAGCACTCAAAAAGAAAAACAAGAAATACTTGCACTAAGTCAAGTAGTTCAAGGAATAATAAAACACATTAACTTTGAGAGTATTCCTCCAAGAAAAATAAATCAAATAAAGAGATTCTTTTAAATTTTATTCAATTAATTCAAACCTATTCTTTTTTACACCATTAACAATAACTTTTTCTAAAAACATTTCTTTAGGCCTCACCCAAAGCTGTTTATCCCCATAAAGCGCTTGATAAACTACAAGCTCTGCAAAAGTTTCACTATGCTTTGCAACACCAATAACTTCATACTCTCCCCCCTTATAGTGGTGATACTTTCCTAAGATTACTTCCATGCAAAACAAGAACACTTTCTAGAATAAGAATTTTTCGCTAAAGGAGAACTTATTTTCAAAGTTCTT
>JAQVQA010000022.1:0-8396 GCA_028701835.1 Candidatus Iainarchaeum sp. | reverse complement strand
GCTGAAAGCTTTTTTTCCGCGAGCGATTTTTGCGAAGCAAAAAGGGCTCATGCACGGGGCAGGACTTGAACCTGCGAACGCACTAAGCGGCAGGGTCCTAAACCCTGTGGGTTTGACCACTCCCCAACCCGTGCTTTTATTTAAAAAAATAGTGTTTCACACTACTTTAGTCCTTTACTAACAAAATTTAGTTTAACACGTTTTATAAAAGTTCCTAAAAAAAATTAAAATTTAGTTAAAAAAAAATTGGAGAAAAGGTTTAAATACTTTAAAATAATAACATTATGCATGGTTAAAAAGATTTCTTCACTAGAAAAAAAAGTTTCAAAAAGCACTTCTTGGATTAAAATTATTTTCGCTGTTTTAGCAGGAATAATTTTAGGTTGGATTAGTTTAAGTTTCAACACAGGAGGAATTGGTCAACAAACTTTAATGGATTTTGTTATTCTTGCTTTACTCGCATGTGTTTTAGCTCTTTTACTTGATATTAGAAGAATGATTATTTCTTGCAATTAAAACTATTTAAAAAAAATAATTTTGGGAAAACTGTTTTCCCGCAAGCATTAAATACAAGTTTGATGCAATTTAGAATCGGGTTGGACGATTTTTCAACTGTTAGAATCAATTAAAGGGGTTTTAATTGGTTTAAAAGAAAACAGTTTTCACTATTTAGTCCTGTACTCAACAAGGGGTGTGAGTGAAAATGTCATTAACTAAACTAGAAGGGGATTTGTTAAGAGTCCGAGAAGATTTGGGTAAAGCAAAGCAAGCTAATGTTAATTTTGAAAAAATCTTACAAGAAATGAGTATACTCAAAAGTAGGAGTAATGCTAATCCTGAGACTAAAGAACAAATAATGAATGAGTTAAAGCAAAAAGAAATAATTAATTTATTTACAAGTATTCAAGATGATTTTGAAGAACTAAGACAAAAAATGACTAAACAGAGTATTGAAAAAGAACAAATACTTGATTTCATTGAATCAGTGAGAACAAAAAAATCTTTTTCTTTTGTAGAGACTGAAGAAACATTTAATTTTCTTGAAAAGAGTGTAGAAGTGCTTGATGCAGACATTATTTCAGTTAGACCAGAATTTATTGGAATGATTGATTTAAGCAAAATGGCTGTGAGCATGCAGTTAACTAAAAACAATTCTGGAGTAATAGTTGAAAAGGAAAGGTTCTCTGAATTAATAACTGCTCTTGTAGCAAACAAAATGTTTCACGATTTAATATTTGAAACTGATAAAGCTAAAATAGTTCTAAAGACTCTAAGAGAAGTTAGTGTAGAAGCAGAGAATTCAATTATTAGAGAATTGAGTAGAATAAAATAAATTTTGAGTATTGAGTAAAGTAAAATAACTTTACTCTTACTTACACCCCTAATTTTTTAACTTTTTAAATCAAGAACGCACTTGCTGTTACTGAAGAGTCCCAAGAGAATCGTGGACGAACTTTAATCATCCAAACTTTTTCAGTATTATCATCAATTACTAAAGCAAATCCTTTTTGCCTAGGCATTTCGGCGTAGAGTTTATTCAAATCAGTACTCATGTAAGTTGGTCGAAGAGCTCCAACAGCAGCTATATCAGGTTGTGAAGTCATTCTGTGTGAAATAAATAAATCGCATTGACTAATCGCATCTGGGTGAAGTTTCTCAGGCCTTTGAGTTGCAAGAATCAATCCTAACCCTGGTTGTCTACCAACCCTCACCCATTCAAGTAGTACTGGTAAAGCAATATTTGCTTCATCCTTTGGCATGAACATGTGGGCTTCATCAATCATCATCCAAACAAGAGGCATTTTGCTTGAACGTTTATTCTCTGTAACTAATTTTACTTCTTCTTCTTTTCTATAAAGCATTCTTTGTTCAAACAATTTTTTTCCAATTAATGCTACTACAATATCTTTTACTCCTTCAGCTCCCACTGTTTGCCTATAAGACGAAACATCAATTACTGTAATCATTCCGGGTGACGCTAATTCAGAAATCTTTGTACCTTCTTTCTCAATTAAATTCCAACCCTTAACCATTTGCATTCTACTAATCATTCCTTGACGCATTGACTTATCACTCTCTTCATCACTATTAATTGCGGAAATAATATCATCAATACCATAGTAAGTTCCTACTTTTTCCCTTACTTTTTGAACGGCTCGAGAAAGCAAAATTCCTTCAGGGTCTCTCCAACTTAATCTAAATAGAGCCATCCATTCTGTTTCTTCAAGTTCAGAACACTTAAGAGTAAATGCTCCATCAATTGGAAGTTTCTTCTCTTCATAAAAAGCTAACTGGCCTTTTGGAACAAGAACTTTTACATTAGTTTTTTGCGCGGATAAATCCCAATCCTTTAAATCAGAGTCATTACCCGCAGAAAGTTTTAGTCCCCAAAAAATTCCAACAGTATCAATAGTGATTGCAGAAACTCTGTTCTTAATTACTGGATCAAGTCGAGCCATTTCTTCCATTAGAACTGCGAGTGTGTAAGACTTTCCTCCACCTCTCTTTCCGCAAATAAGCATTAAGTGTGGACGAGAAACATCAACCAAAACTTTTCTTCCAAGAACAGGTTTTTCTCCACTAGACATTACTACTTTACCAATGTAAGCTGTTCCCTGAGAACCATATTTATCCAAGTCCTTTAAATCTCTGCCAAGAACAGCTGGGAGTTGGTTAAAATCTTCTTGCATGAACTAGAAGAGGAGTAAAGGAGTATTTAATATTTTTGGAAAAAGAAATAATTTTAATTAAAAAAAATATTAAAAAAAAGTTGAATTAATAACAAAAATAAATTAATAACAAAATTGGATTAATAACAGAAAAGAGTCACCAAGCAAGTTAAGACAAAATTATATATTCATGCATTTGGGGTTGGGGTTGGGCGCATGAATAAGACTTTTCTACCTTGTCTTACACTCACTAGATGACCTTCTCTTGTTAATTTATTCAAACGCTGACTTGCAGCGTTAGTATTTCTATAGGCAAGTCTCAACTTTACATCCTGTGCAGAAACCATCTTTCCTTCATCAACTAAATGCATGATGAATTGATCCGGTTCTGAAAGGATTTTTGGTTGAGTTATTGTGTTGGGGTTAATAGGGGTCCTATTAAGTAATAATTCCTCAATCTTAGCGAATTTTTTTTCAAGATTAGCGAGTATTTTATTAGTTTCCTCACGTTCTTTAGTTAATTTATAAAGAAGTGCTGCTAAGAAAGCTGGATTACTAGACTCTTTCAATACTTCTTGCATATCAATGCTAAGCTCATTGAAATCCGGAGAAACACGCTTAACTGCGTTAAAGTCATTCAAGAGCTTTTGAGCATCATATGAGGAATCATGATTAGTCATAGTACTATCATGATAGTGTCATGATATATATAAACCTTTGTGCTAAAGAAACAGAAACCCAAACCTTTTACTCAATTAGTTTTCCAAACTAATCATAATCCTAACTTTTATTTAAACTTTTCTTGATAAATCAAAAATCCAAGACTTTTAACCCCCTCTTTAACTAAAACTTGCCCCTTATTTTAATTCTATTTCTTTTTAATTTAGATAAATTTTGAGTAATTTCTTCAAAAGAATTACCTCTTCTTAAAGCATGTGCTATTCGCACTGGAGAGACTCTTTTTTTGCTAAACAATCTACTTGCAGCCCAACTCATGTTCTTTGCTTGTAACGAATCCATTTCTTCACCCATTCTTTTATTTGCAATCGAAAGCAAATAATCACTAGGATATTTTATACTTAAACCATTAGCTGATTTTTGTAAAACAGTTATTCTTTTTAAAGAAA
Source organism: Candidatus Iainarchaeum sp. (assembly GCA_028701835.1). GTDB lineage: Archaea > Iainarchaeota > Iainarchaeia > Iainarchaeales > JAAZKV01 > JAAZKV01. Next base: position 4,600 of record JAQVQA010000022.1, on the reverse strand, counting down.
GATTTTTTGATAGACTTTTACTCAATTCTCCACCATATTCTTCAACACAAGCACTAGGAGCATGTTGCCCATAACGAATAATTTTTATAGAAGAAGGTAAAGTAAATCTTTTTTTTAGAAAAGAGTTAATTATAAAAGAAACTTCCTCAACTCTTTTTTTTTGAGAATAAGCAAATTCAGGTGAAAGAAAGTAATGCGCAGTAGGAAGATTCTTTTTAAGGGCCTCTTTAATTCTTTTCGAGTAAACATTCCTCTCTTTTATTGCGTCAGGAATAATTAAAAAAGCAGTGTCTTTTCTTTTCCCCGCAAGTTCTATTTGTTTAATCCATTGATTAAATTTTCTAGAACCTTCTTTTGTGTGAAGCTCCAAGTTTCCTCCAAATGAAGGAAAAACGATTATTTGAATTTGTCTCAAAACAGGATTAACCATAATTAATTCTACTTTAACTCAAATAAATAATTATGTTTTAATTAAAACTAATTAAATCTAGTAAAAAATTATTTTTTTTTCAATTTATTTTTTAAAGCATTAAAATTTGATCGAATTTCACTTACCGAATTACTTTTTTTAATTAAGTGCGCAACAGAAACAGGTTTTATAGAACCTTCTCTTTTAAGAGACAAACCAAGAGACAATATTAATAATTCTTCAAAAGAACTTAATTTGTGTTTTAATCTCTTTGAAACAATTTTCGTAAAATAAGCTTCACTTTGCTTTACACTCAACCCATTAACTATTCTCTGACTAAACCCCACTCCTGCTTTCTCAAAAACACTTTTTAACTGACTAGTAATAGAAGAACCAATTTTTTCTACTGAAGCGCCGGGAACATAATTACCAAATAACCTCACCTCAACTTTTTTTGGAAGAACAAAATTACTCTCAATCTTTCTAAAAAAATTAATTAAATTATTTTTAGACATCCCGCTAACTCCAGAATTGATAACAATAAATTTACTCCCCAATTGTTTTGATAAAAATCTTTCAAACTTTTCTCTAACAACATTTTCTTCTGAAAAATAATCCTGAACAATAATAAAAGCAGTGTCTTTGCTTTTACTAGCAAATTCAATCTGTTTAGTCCATTGAATAAATTTCAATATTCCTTGAGGAGTTTCAAGAGTACTATTTAAACCATGAAAAGGATAAACCAAAACATCAATTTTTTTTAAAACACTCTTATTCATAAATAACAAATAGATTAAAAGCAAATAAATAGATTTGCTTTTTTTAAAAAATATTAAAAAAATTAAAGCAGGAAAAAAATTTCCTGCATTAACTAGAGAAGAATATTAACTATTTTTTCAAAGTTATTTCTATTGAAGAAATTTTGAGTGGTCTTCCTTCTTGAGTAACAACTTCTTCAGTTGCAATCCCAATCCCTTCAACTTTAATACCTGAATCTCTATTCCTAATAATTTCGGCGACATCAACTGCTCTTGAAATTGATTTTCCCCTTGCTTTTACTATCACTGTCTTTGCACCCATTTCAAATTGAGTCACAACAGCTAAAACATAAGCCATCGCCCCTTTTTTCCCAATGTATACAAAGTTTCCTTGTGCTTCTGGGACTAAAGCTTCTTCAACTTGTTCAACTTGTTTTTGTTTAGATTCTTTTTTTTCTGCCATAATAGATCTCTCCTTAAGTAATTAGTTAGTTAAACTCTTGAAAAAATAATTTAAAAATGCATCGAAAATTAGGAAAAACTAATAACTTATTAAAAAAAAAAGAAAATAAATAAAATAGATTTAAAAGAGAGGATTTGGGGGAGAATTAATCTCCTCCAAAAATTTCTTTTCACTTCAAATAATCAATTGTATTCTTTAATATTGTTTGAGTATACCCTGGGTCATAATTGAAGTATATTACAGTGCCCATAGGGAACGATTTCTTCTCAAGAATAGCTGGGAAAGTTTGAGGAGTATTCTCTGCTTTCATATACGCTATTGTTTTTGCACCAGCATCAGCTGTTATTGGAAGAGCAGTTAATCTAAATGGAGCATCCCCAATCGCAGGAGCAACTTCTATTCCTTGCATTATTGGATGATCAAAATCCTGTCTCCAAATTCTTCCAAGCAAATTAATTTCTTGTCCTTCCTTACAAGTTGGTACCCCTAAATGATCTGCACCACAATAAGCAGGAGATATTTTTCCAAGAGTAGCTTGCCACCCAATTGCATCAGCGGCAGTATAACCTTGAAACCCTACACTAGAGTATATTGCTGAATTCATTACTATAATTAATTTACCACCTTTTCGAACATAGTTTTGTATGGATTCACTCAAAGCAACTGAAACACTCTTATCGTTTGAATTAGATTGATCCAAAATCACTATATCATATTGTTGCAGAGTCTCTGCAGCAGCATTACCAAAAGATGATGCTTCTCTTGAAGTATAATTCAAGAAATAATTTAAATTATCCAAAGCTGTTTTCTCTCCCAAACTAGGAGTTCCTATGAATAATACTTGAACCCTCTCGCTTCCTTTTGGAAGAAAAGGCACATCTATTACACCAAAATAGTTCAAAGAAGCTACTCCAATGATTACTAAAAGAATCAGAGGAATTAATCCTTCAAGGTTGAACTTTTTTACTGCTCCGCCCAAACTAGGAACTGGACCACCAGCAGCATCTGCTCCGTCTTCATACATTACAAACCCTCTCCTTTAATTCACTCAATTACATTAAGTGGTTACATATAATTGTTTTTCACTGTTTTTAATAGTTTCTCTTTTGAGAAAAACCACTCAAAATAAATTAATTTCCCTTATTAATAAACTTTCCTCAAAACAAAAAAAATTATTAAAAAATTAATAATAACTAAAAAAATGAAAAAACAAATAATAAAAATAGTTAAATAAAATAATTTCAATTAAACAAAAAAAATAACTAATTAATCAAAAAAATCATAAACTCTTTTTACTTTCCAAGAATACCATAATACATATTCTTCAACAATATTCCACTTGAATAATTATTATCTGATATAAACCATTCAGGAGGGTAAGCATAATATGCAATCCTCTCCCCCATTCCCATTGAAGAAGTTACTATCATTGGAGAGAATTTTCCTAGATACCCACTAGTTCCTTGAATATTTCCTCCAAAATTTAGAGTCATTACAATATTACTTGCGTATGAATCAGATATTTGTTTTACTAAAGCAAAATCCCTATCCTTTTTTATTCTAAAATTAATTGCAGGCGAGAATCCATAAATTAATGGATGTTCTCCCGTTAATTCAGTTTCAAGGTTTCCTACTGAAAAATAATTATCCATACAATTTTTTTCTGAACAATAATTATTCACATACCTTAAACCCAAAAACTCATCAAACGAAATTACTTTATACTCTGTATCAGTTTCTTTCACTCTAACCCAAGGGTTATCTAGAATCTTTTTTGCAGTTTCTTCATCACTAACCAACCTTACTTCATCATCACCAAATTCTACTCCTGAGTCCCCAACCCAAACGAGTCTCCCGCCATTCTTATTAACATAATCCATGAACATTACTAATTGATCCATTGAAAGCTTTCTTGCTTTCTCAACAATTACTAATTTGTAAGATTTCAAATTACCTAGAGTAACTCTATCCACGTGTTGAATATCAACATTTTGAACAGCAACCCATTGAGGATTTCTTAAATACTCTCTTAATAATTCTGGTTCTCCAAGTCCATAATCCCCATAAACAATTAACACTCTTGGGGAACCCATTACAAAATCATAAACATCACAATAATAAGGTGAAATATCCCTACACTTAACTATACCTGACCAAGTCAAGATAAATAATAACACAACTATTAATACAAGTATCCCAACAACCTTTAGCGCTAAATCAAACTGACTCTTATCCATTTTTTCACCAAAAAAACTACTTTTATAAACCCGCTTAATTAATAACTATTAATAGTTTAGAATATATAAAAATGGTGGTTTGAATGGTAAAGTTTTTTAAATCAAAACCTAGTGAAGCGGGAAGCGGGCCTAGTTCAGCTATTGGAATAACTAGATTCTTTGATGCTAGTTCAAAAAGCCCACAATTAAACCCATACTTGATAATAGGACTAACAATAGCATTCATTATATTCATACTATTATTGAAAATGTTTGTATTCAATTATTAAAAAAAATTATTTTTTTCTAGATGTTTTTTTTAATTCTCTTTGAGAATACAATCTCCTTGCAACTGCTTTTCTCCTAGCAACCCTAGCTTTTTCACTAAAAATAAAAGCATTATCTTTTTCAATCAAAGCTTTTTCCCCCATATCTATAGTCGTATCAAATGAAGGAGAAACCTTCACTTCACTATCACTCCTACCCACCCTTGAATTATGCAAAAATAATTTCAATTTTTTTTCTCTATAACTATGAGAAGCTGCATTTGCTTCGCGCCTTATTGCTTTTGCTTGAAATTCCCTAGCTTCCGCCTCTACTTTTCTCCTACTCAAACCATCCGCAAAAATGTCCCCAAGTTCTTTCTTATAACCCACTCTCTTTTTTGAAAAAAATTTTTTGGTTCTACTCACAAGTGATGATAAACGCATACAAAAAGATTAACACAAAAGAACTATTTAAAGAAATTGGATTT
>JAQVQA010000047.1 GCA_028701835.1 Candidatus Iainarchaeum sp. | reverse complement strand
AAAGTATCTGCATTCAAAACCTCACTACCCTTAAACAAAATCGAGTTTTGTAACCTAAAATCACTTGAAAAAACAAAGTCTTTACCATCAGAAAATATTTTTGCTTGAGCAGAACCCAAAATGTGCCCATTAGGCTTTAATTCAAACTCAAAATCATCCAATTTATTTTTTTTATTAAAACTAACGGACTTAAAATTAGCTTCCCCAAACCTACTCCTAACCAAATCAATAGTCTCACTCGTTGCTAAAAACTCTGTTCTTTTAGAGAGTTTAACATGATCCGAGTGAGCATGAGAAAGAAAAGCAAATTTTGATTTAGGGGAATGATGCGGATCAATACACAAATCCTTAAAAAAAAGACCCCCTCTATTTTGAGTAAACACAAAAAACACCTTAAATGAAATCAAGCACAAACCATCATAAAAACTAATCACTTCAAAAAAAGCTTTTTTAATAAAAATTCTTATACAGGCAAATCTTTTATACCTAAAAAATCTTATACTCTCTGAATATGAACACAAAGATTATTGAAGAAAATGTGGATTCTTGCATTAATGAAATAAATGCACTCCATTCAGCAGTTTCAAGAACTAATTGGGCAGAATTAAATCGAGAAGGATTCGTATTTAACCTAGAACAAAACACCTCAAAAATAAAAACAATTTACTTGAAATTTGATGAGATTAATCATGAAATAAAAATGTTAATTGAAAAAAATTCACCCGATTTCACTGAAATTATAAACGAAGTTGCTAAAGAACTAATTGTACTTGAAGCAAATATTTCTATGGAAAAGAGAAAAAAATTAAGACAAGAACTAATCAATGAAAATGAACCAATTGAAGTTCCTGAATTATACGCAGCAATTCAACAAAAAATACTCACAATAAGTCTAAAAATGAGATATAATATAGACAAAGCAAGAAATTTTTTACTCTCAAGAAAAACAAGTCCATTATCAAAAGGAACAACATCAAAAGGGTTAGTTGAAGCCCTTCAAAAAAAAGAAGATGAATTAAATGAATTAAAACAAAAAAACATTGAATTAAAAAGAAAAACTTACTTTGGAAACCTAGCAGAAAAAAATATTGCTGACACAGAATTTGAACTCCAAGAAATGGATAAACAATTAGGCATTACTTTAGAGGAAACGAAAAAATCCCTAAAAACCCACTTCGCACAAATATCTTACGTTGAAGGAAGCTTTATTCAATTAAAAAAACAAATCGAAGAAATTGAAAATAATTACTCAACATTCACCCAAAAAACTATTGAACTAATTAAAGATCTTAAAAAAGAAAGGGATTATTCAAAAAATTTGGCCCTAGAAATAGAAAAAGATACTCTTGAAAAAAGAAGCGAGTACACTAAACAATTAATCGAATTTGAACAAAAGAAAAATGACTTTGAAGAAAAAATAAAACAAAGATACGAAAAAGAACTAAATGCATTAAAAAAAGGAATAGAGGAAAAGAACCTTGCTTTAAAAAACTCTCAAAAATTAATAGAACAATTAGAAGAAGAAATAAAATCAAAAAAATAAACATTAATTAAAATAAGAAAAAGTGATTAAAACTCTACTCAAAAAATAATACTTACCCCAACTTAAAAATATTATTAAACTAACAACCTTTAACTAAATTAATAATCCTCTTCATTTGGTATAAAATCAGTTTCTTTAAACAAAATACTCAAAACAGTTTTACTCAATTCTTCTACAAGAACCTCTTTCTGATCAAAGTAATCTTGAGTCAGTTTAGAAGAAAGAGAATCCACCCCAATCCACTTTAATACCCTTGTTTTTGTTAAAAGCTCCACATCAATCAATTTTTTTTTCAAAAAATTAATTTCATCCTCTTCATCAAGAAAAGCAAAAGCAACTAAAAAATCTGAAGAAGAAGATTCTTCGACACAAACAATAGGAATATCCTCAAAAAAAGGAACAAACCTAACAGACACTTCTAGTCCAGAAATCTTTTTTGAAAGAGACTTAATTAATTCTGGAAAAATATTTACTGAATTAGTTTTACACCCGATTAAACTAATCTTCATAATAAATAAACAACTAAAGAGAATTAAATACTTTCTCTTTAAAAACAAAAAAATATACACAAAAAAATAGAGTCCAATAACACAAAATGCAAAAAAATAACTTAAATCATGAAAAAAAATTCAAAGAGAAACTTTTATAAAAAAGAACTTCTTAATCCTTAAAGTGAATTTAAAGTGTTTGACCCAAATAATGATGTTAATTACTCTCCAGGAGGATACTCTCCAGGAAACGATATGTATGGTCCACAAGGATACGATATGAATGGAGGAAAACCCCAAATCAATATTAAAAAATATCTCCCCCTAATAATAGGTTTAGGCGTGTTACTAATAGTAACTTTTTTTTTATTAACTTGGCTTGGTTCTCAACGAGAAATCTGGATTGGAATAACTGATGCTGATGGAAAATCAATTTCAGGAACACTAAAATTAACTGATTCAAGCGGAAACCTAGTTGAAACAAACCCAAAAGGAACTTCAACAAAATTTAAAGTAACCCTATTCCCTGGAGATTACTATGCAAGAGTAACCGCTGAAGGCCACAAAACAAAAGAAAGTGAAGTCATAACTATTGATGGTGAAACAGAACAAGATTCAACCCAAAACATAGAATTAGTTAGGAACTTAAATGCAACCCTAACAACCATAATAGAAACCACTAAAATATATGAAGGACAAAGAATTGAAGGAAAACTAGTTATATTCAATTCAGGAAATGAATTTAATATAGAAGATGTTATACCATCAGCAACAACCCCCCTTGAAGTTGAAATACGCCCAACTACCCTAACTTCACTAAATGCAGGCGGTTCAGCAAATCTTGACTTTTATATTGAAGTAAAAGAAGGAACAAATTTAACTGAACAAGTTA
>JAQVQA010000021.1 GCA_028701835.1 Candidatus Iainarchaeum sp. | reverse complement strand
TTTTGGATAAATTGCTTTAGTTAATTGTTTCAAGAATTGGTTCTTTTTATTTGAATCATCAAGAGCAATTTTTAGTACTTCAACTAAATTAGAAACTGGAATTATTTTAACTTTTGCTAACTCTTCCTTACTCACAACAATATCCCCTAAGTTTGATTTTGGAACAATAATCTCTTTAAAACCCGCTTTGATTGCGGCAGTAACTTTTGCAGACACTCCTCCAACTGGAAGAACTTCTCCTCGTACTGAAAGCGAACCAGTCATTGCAACAATTTGCCGAACAGGCAATTCTTCTGTTGCAGAAATAACCGCTGTTGCAATAGAAACACTAGCACTATCCCCCTCAACTCCTTCATAAGTTTGGAGAAACTGAATATGAATATCCTTCAAAAACTCTTTACCACTAATTTTCTTGAATATTACTGAAACGTTTTGAACAGCTTCTTTAGCAATCTCTCCAAGTTTACCAGTAGCAATTACCTTACTCTCATTTTTTGAACTAGGAGGAGTAACCGCGGCCTCAATTGGAATAATACTCCCTGCACTACCATCACCAAAAACTGCGAGTCCATTCACTCTACCAACAGTAACTCCTTTAATTAAATAAACTTCATAATCTTTTTTAGTATCAATCATCTTATCAACGATTTGATTCTCAAGAGTGCGCGCAGATAACTTTGCTTCAAACACATCCTGTTTTGTTACAAAAGGATGGGACTTTTCTTTTGCAATATCCCCTGCACCCCTAACAAGCCCACCAAGGTCACGAAGCTTTAAAGTCAATTTTCCTTTATGATCACTTCTTCGCCGTGCTTCAAAAATAATTTCCTCAACAGCTTCCCTATTAAAGTGAGGAATCTTTCCATCCTTAATAACTTCTTGAGCAACAAACTGAGCAATTTTTCTTTGATTAGATTCATTATCCTCCATATCAACATTCATATAAACTTCATAACCATAACCCCTAATTCTACTTCTTAAAGCTGGGTGAACTTTCTCCAAATCCTGATAATTCCCTGCAGCAATCAAAACAAAGTCGCAAGGAACTGGCTCTGTTCGAGTCATTGCCCCACTAGAATTTTCACTCTGGCCAGTAATTGCATATTTCTTTTCCTGCATTGCAGTTAAGAGTTCTTGTTGGGATTTTAAACTAAGCGTAGCTATTTCATCAATAAACAAAACACCACCACTCGCTTTATGAATCATACCAGGCTCTACTCTTAAATGAGCAGGAGTACCAAGACCCCCACTTTGCAAGGGATCATGCCTTACATCCCCAAGTAATGCCCCTGCTCTTGCACCAGTTGCTTCAAAAAATGGAGCAATTTTTTTACCCAAATTATTAACAAGTAACTTTGGATTAGAATTAGAATCCTTTGCACGCATTTGCCCACCCAAGGCAACTCCAATTAATAAAAACCCGCCTACAATAATTAATGCTGCGTAGACAACATCAGGATACCAACCCAATTGCCAAAGTACAGTCGAGAGAACCATCCAACCAATTGGAAGAATAAGTGAAATTAATCTTGAAGAATCTTCTTGCTTCATTGATTCCATTCTAGAAGAATCAAGAATCTTTTTACCTTCACCAGCCTTAACTACCCTCACCCGAGGATTATTAGAATCCTCTGAATTAGGATAAATCAAAATATCTTGTAAATTACCAACAGGCAGAATTTCACTCATTGCTTGAGCAAGTAAACTCTTACCCGTACCAGGAATCCCTATTAGTAACACATTCCTTTTTTGAGCAGCAGCTTTACGAATAATCTCAACACTTTTATCCTGACCAATTACTTGCCCAATCAAACTCTTAGGAACACCAACTTGTGAAGTATTTGAAAAAGAATTCAAATCAAATTCCTTAAAAACAGGTTCAACTACACCACTAAGTTTTTTTAAAGAAACCTTCTTTTTTTTCTTAACACTCATGCAAATACTTTGATGAAGAAGATTAAAAAAGCTATTCAAAATAAGACTTTTGAATTCAAGAAAAATAGAAAAAATTTCAAATCAAGTTAATATATAAATATTTGGAGGAACTACTTAAATATGGAACCAATTAAAGCAACATTTTTAGGAACAAGCGGAAGTGTACCCCAAAAAGACAAGAACTTTTCTTCAATAATAATTTCTTTTAGAGGAGAAACAATGCTTTTTGATTGCCCAGAAGGAACTCAAAGACAATTAATGCAAAGCGAACACTCCTTAATGAACATTAACAAGGTTTTCATATCCCACATGCACGCGGATCATTTCTTAGGATTATTTGGTTGGATTAGCACAATGACTCTAAATCAAAGAAGAGAAAAATTAACAATATTTTCTCCAAAAGGAGGAAAAGAAAAAATTCAAAAAATAATAAAAGAAGTAATTTACCCTTCCTTTCCAATTGAATTTATTGAATTAAAAAAAGGAGTTATTGAGAAAAATGATTTTTTTGAAGTAAAAGCCCTCCCCCTCAAACACGAAATTCCTTGCTATGGATTTGTCTTTAAAGAAAATGATAAAATTGGCGAATTTGACAGAGAAAAAGCAATTAAATTAGGGATTCCAATTGGCCCATTTTTCGCAAAACTTGTAAGAGGAGAGAAAATAAAAATTAATGGAAAAACATTCACTCAAAAAGACGTAATGAATTACAAGAAAAAAAGAGAAGGAAGAAAAATTGCAATAATTGCAGATACTCTCCCATTAAAACAAGTTATTGAAGAAAGCAAAAAAGCAGATTTACTAATTCATGAAGCAACTTTTTTAGATAAGCAAAAAGAAAAAGCAAACGAAGCAATGCACTCAACAGCACTTGATGCAGCAATAATTGCAAAAAAAGCAAAAGTGAAAAAACTTGCACTCTTTCACTTCAGCGCAAGAAACACTAACACTGAAGAAATTCTAGAGGAAGCAAAAAAACAATTTAGTAATACTATTATACCTAACGAACTAGAAACAATCACAATCTAATAAATAAAAAATTAACTTATTTTTGATTTCAATACTATATCCATTAACTCTTTTTCCTTTAAAATTAATTCAGCTTCTTTTTCAAAAACCAATTTATCAAACACACTCTGTTTCATTTCATGCTTAAATAATCTATTTTCTAATAGAACCAATTCTTCTCGAATTAACTCTGTTTCAGAAAGAATCTTCTCCACCATAGCTCTTCTGTGTTTAGTGGGCTTATCCATTCTAGCCATTATCTCATCAGTCTTCGCACTCACTTTTTTAGAAACACCCTTACTAAATCGAAACAATAAAAGCTCTGTAGAATAAAGCTCTGTTTGAAGATCTTCAATAATTAAATCAAAAACATTCTTTTTAATCTTTCCTTGCAAAAAACGTCTCTTTGCTATATCAGTTTGTTGATTCAAAGAAGATATTTTTTCATTGAGAATCAAAATAGTTTTTCTCTCCTGCCAAACAGAATAACCAATTAAAATAAGAAAAACTAATAGAACTAAAACCAAAAAAACTATTACTTCAATCATTCAAATTAAAAAGAACGACTCTAATTAAATTACTTTGCTTCGATAAAGAATTAGCAAAAAATTAGTATATTAAAAACAATTAATTCTTATTTTTTGATTTAAAATATTTTTCATAATTTTTGTTATCACGTTCTATTTGATTAAAGCCAATTTTGAACATTAAAACCAATAAAATAATTACTACTAAAATAAATATTAACTCCCAAAACAAAAAAAACACCTCTTTAAAGAATTATAATTTAAAAGTCTGCCCCGCGTTTAATAAAATTGGTTTGGTTTTAAGAACACTCTTTTCAATCCTCCGTTTAAAGTCAGGAGTATCAATTTTCTTTTCTTCAAAAATATCATGCTGCATAGGAATAACAAAATCTGGTTTCATTAATTTCGTGGCTCTCACTGCATCAACAACATCCATTGTCTTTGAACTAATTGGAAGCAAAGCAACGTTAGCTTTTATTTGATTAAAATCATCAAGAAGAGAAGTTACTCCTGCATGATAAATTTTTTTACCACCAACTTCAAGAAGATAAGCTAAAGGATAAAAACTCTTTGGAAAATGAGCTGTTTTTGATTTTATTTTAACTCCCTTCAAATTAATTTCAGAATTTGATAAAATGTTTGCTTTTTGATTCCTTGGAAGATTTAATCTTTGCAAAACAATTTCGTGCCCAACTACAATAGCATTACTTTTTTTAGCAATCTCTTCAACAGCACTAGCATCAAAATGCTCTGGAGTTTCGTTTGTAATCAAAATAAGAGAAACTTTTTTAAAATCAGAAACTTTTGATTTAAACTTTGCTTTTTTCTTTAACTCAGTTTTTGTTGATTCAAAAACAGGGTCGATGAGAATACTTGAAGATCCATCAAGAACCTTAAAAAAAGAATGACCTAAATATTGGACTTCAACCATATATAGATTGAATACGAATAGGGTTTAAATAGCTAACCTAAAAAGAGTGATTTTCTTATTTTATTGACAAAAAACGAAGAATTAAAAGAAGAAATATGCTAAATAAGAGTATGGGTTTTTTTTATGAATTATAAAAAAATATTTTTATTTTTTATTATTCTTGTTTCTAGTCTAACATTTGTAAATGCAATTGATTACACTATTATAGAACATAGTATTCGAGTACAAATTAATTCAGGAGAAGCTGATAAAATAGAGGAAAGATTTTACTTGACTTTCTCTGACGAGTCCTCAAAAGTTTCTTTTAGAGAAAAAAGTTTAGAACTTGGAACAAACTTGGATAAATGGAAATTATTCAATCCTATTTTTACTCAAAGCATTACGCAAAATACTTTGAATAAAAAAATATCTTATAATGAAGGAATACAAAACTATTTGCTTTTAAGTTATGATTTGTCAGAAGAGTTTATGGCTAAGGGAAAAGAAACTAACATGGTTAGTGAGTATAATTTAAAAGCAAATTATCTCAACTCGTTTTATCAAACTGGTTTATGGATAATTCCTACTAACACAAAACTAATAATTGATTTACCTCCAGGAGCAGAAGTTAGAGAGACTATTGAACCAGAAGCAATTATATCAACTCAAGGAACACGAAAAACTGTTACTTGGCAAGGGTATAAAAGTGCAAACAAACTTTCACTCAATTATGTTTTGTGGAAAAAAATGGACCCTTTATTTGATATAAGTGAATTAAATGCTTTTCTATTTAGAACCCAAACAGGACAATTAACAATACTAGCAGTAGTCATTTTGATAGGATTTTTATTTTGGCAAAGGAAAAAAATAGTTAATGCAATAGAAGAATTTGTAGAAAACAATTCATTAATTAAAGAAGAATAATTATTATCTAAACAAATTAGGAAAACAAAGTGGCTTGTTTTCCATTTAATTTTTCAATAACAATTCTTTTACCATACTCTTTGGATTCTTTAATTAAACCCAATACTCTTTTATCTTTTTCTTTTAAACCTAATAAAAATGCAACTTCTTTATCCTCAAACCCAAAATTTTGAATATAACCAACAGTATTCTTTTCTATTTCAAAAAGAGTTTTAAAATAATAAAAATCTTGCAAAACTTGGTTTTTTGAACAATGAATTTTTTCACCAATCTTTAGAGCAATTGATTTTCTAATTTCTCTTAATGAAGAGGATTTTGATAAAGAAGAAAGAAGAGTAGGAAAAGAGAGGGGTTGAAAAAAATTATAATCTTTTCTCCTTGAAAGACCAACTCCGCAAGTTGAAAGAAAAATAGAGTACTTCAAAAAGCCCCAGTGTTGGCGATTCATTATCCTTCCATTAAAAATATCAGCTTTTGAAAATATGTTAAAAGCGTTTGCAGTGTCAATAAAATCAAATTGTTTAGGAATATTTTCTTCAATCCACAAATTCATTAAATCTATTGAAACATCGACAGAGTCAACTGCTTCTTTTATTTCTGAAATTGATTTGCCTTTAAATATTTTAGACATTACAGGAAATATCTTTTCTTTTCTCTCTCTAAATGAAAGAGCTTTTACACTATCAAGAGTTATTTTTGGGGAAAGTGATTGAATATCTAAAAGAGCACTTCTAAAATCTCCTGCAGAGTTTTTTGCAATTTCTTTAATGGCTTCTTCATCAAATTCTATTCCTTCAAGAGAACAAATTTCTCTCAATCTTTTTGCAATACTTAAATAATTTATTTTCTTAAACTCCAAAACCTCACAAGTTGGTCTAATACTTGAAAGTTTCTTATCAAACGCATCATTCGCAGTTAAAATAATCGGGTTGTTTGCTTCTTTTAGTACCGAAAGAATCGCACTCGATCCACCCCTATCCCTTGAAGAAATTGCGTCAACTTCATCTAAAAGAATTAATCTCTTTGAAGAGAATAAAGAAGAGTTAGAAATTGCAGCTCCAACTATTTTTTCTATTGATTCCTTATCCCTCAAGTCAGAGGAATTCATTTCAAATAACTGCCAATTAAATTCTTTTGCAACCATTAAAGCGAGTGCTGTTTTTCCTGTTCCTGGATTACCAAACAAAAGAATAGGTTTTTGTTTTTTACCCTCTTTCCAAGCATTAGCCCACTCAATTACCCTATCCACTATCTCAACATTTCCTATAAATTCTTCAAACTTGCTTGGAGAATATTTGTCAGTAAAAAGAGTAGCATCCATAACATGATGATGGTTGGAAAAGATTAAAAAATGAATAAACTCCAAAATTAAACTTAATAGAATCAACATCATTAACAAAATTAAACTTAATTAAAAAAAAAATAAGAATAATAATTAATTGAGAAAAATTATTTAAAAAAAATGGGGTTATTTTTTATTTTTGGATTGATTCTTATAAAATTTCATTAACCTCGCATAATCCTCATCCAGTTTTTTCCCATACTCTGTTTTTATTGGCTTTGCCCTCTTAACTCCTTTTTTAGAAGGAGGATCAATATAATCCATTATCATTTCGCCCTCTTTTGTTCGAACAAATCTTGGAAGCATCCCTCTCTTTATTGCATCATTAATTAAACCAACTCTATTTTTTTGTTCTTTTTCCAATTGATTCAATCGATTAACCCACCTCTTTTCAAGTCCTCTTCTGTAAGCAGCTTCTTGTGCACTCGCTAACTCCATTTTTTGAACTCTTTTTTCAGAAATGAGTTTATTAGTTTTAATAGCCCCAAATGCAGCTAAAGCAGCAACAGAACCAATCGCAAGATTTCTATTAAGCTTTTTTAAAGAAGCTTTTCTATTAGGTTTAACTCTTTTTAAATTTCTTTGAACAGGCATAACAATTATAAGCAATGTTTCAAATAAAATACTTGTGATTGAATGCAAATAGGAATAGTGGGGAAGCCTTCTAGTGGAAAAAGTACTTTTTTTAGTTCAGCAACTCTAGTTGATGTTGCAATTGCCTCATACCCTTTTACTACAATAGAACCAAATAAAGGAATTGGGTTTGTTAGAGTAGAAGATGCAGGAAAATTTTTTGGAGTAGTGAGTAACCCAAGACACGGATTTTTAGTTAATGAAAACAATAATCCTATTAGGTATGTTCCTGTGGAATTAATTGATGTTGCAGGACTAGTTCCTGGAGCAAACGAAGGAAAAGGACTTGGAAACAAATTCTTAAATGATTTAAGCCAAGCCGATGCTTTAATACATGTAGTTGATGCAAGTGGGGGCACTAATGCTGAGGGGAAAGAAGTTGAAGAAGGGACACACGACCCACGCGAGGATGTAAGATTTTTGGAAGAAGAAATTGAACTATGGTTCCTAAAAATTATTGAAAATAATTGGATAAAGATTCAAAAAAGTCCCGAGAAGGATTATAAGAAAAAAATAGGTTTAATTTCACAAGCACTAGCAGGAGTAAAAATAATGCCTTACCATGTAGAGAAATCGGTTAGAATATTAAAACTAGAGGATAAAATGCTTTTTGAATGGAGTAACGAGGATAAAAGAGAATTTGCAAAAAAGTGTAGAGAATACTCAAAGCCAATTATAATAGCAGCTAATAAGTGCGATAAACAAACAAGCGAAGAAAATATTAAAAAAATGAAAGAAGCTTTTCCAAAAATAAATATAATCCCTTGTTCCGCAGCAAGCGAATTATCACTAAGAAAAGCAGCGAAACAAAATATTTTGAAATATTACCCTGGTTGGAATAGTTTTGAAATACTTGCAGATTTAAATGAAAAACAAAAAGCAGGACTTGAAACTATCAAAAAAAATGTTCTTGAAAAATTTAATGGAACAGGAGTACAAGAATGCCTTGATACAGCAATATTTAAACTCCTTGAATACTTTCCAGTTTTTCCTGGAGGAACAAAAGGACTTGTTGATAAAAATGGGAATACTCTACCGGATTGTTTTTTGCTTCCAAAGGATTCAAAAGCAATTGACTTTGCTTATACTTTACACACTGACATGGGAGACGGTTTTATTAGAGCAATTGATGTAAAAACAAAACAAATAATTGGAAGAGATCACCCTCTAAAATACGGGGACGTTATTGAAATAATTTTTAACAAACACTAAAAAACTTGGTTAACAAAAACAATTTATTAAAAAAATAAAGAAGAGTAAAGCATAAAACAAAAAATAGTTTTGTTTCAATTCTCTTCCACTATTTGAGTAATTGTCTTCTCACTGTTTTGAGGATTTTTTGTTATTACTTCATTTGAAGAATTAATTTGAGTTGTAGAAGATTCAACTAACTTAGATTCTTTCAAATTATCTTTTTCACTCCCTTGAAAATCCTTACTAGCTTTCTTTACAGCCTCTTCCTTTCCACTCAATTTTTTTAAAGTATAAAAATAAGCATCAATCATTTGATCCAAATCAAGAGTCCTTTTAAAACCAAGTCTAGCAATCTCTTCAAAATACAATCTAACTATCCTAAAAGCTACTTCTTCATCATTCATAAACAACTCCCCCCAAGAAATTAATTAATACTTTAATAAATTTAATTCTTACCTTCTAAGTCCCCTGTTATTAGATTGAACTCCTTTAGGATAACTCAATCTATTTGATTTTTTTTGTTTTTGCACGACAATTTTTGGCTTAGGCTTTGAAACATTAAAAACACGCTTCATCTTTTGAGTCATAGTAGTGACTTTATTTGAACCCAAAAAAATATTTGCTAGGGTTTGACCTAACCTCAACTTAGAAACCACTGGCTTTTTTCTAAATTTTTTAGCATTATTAACTTTCCTATTAATTTGATTATACTCAACTTGTTCTCTAACATAATTTCCTTCCAAATTATTAACACGCCTTAATTTACTTTCACGTCTAGTTGACTCAAAGGCTCTTTTGTTAACAGGAACACTCTTTGAAGTAGGTAAATTTTTCAATAGTTGCTTTTCTCTAACAAGTTCATGCTTAGCAGCAACTAACCTATTTTGAGCAATGCACCTCTTTTCTATTTTTTTATTTAACCCTCTTCTAAAACTCAATCTCTTTAATACAGGCATAAAACTCACTCTATTCTCCAAATTAAATTTTCTTTCTTTTCTTAAAAACTATAAACAAATACTTTGTAAAAAAAACCCTAATTAATCCTTGAACCAAAAAATTAATTCTTCTTATTCTTAACCCTTGCAAGAGCATAAAAATAAGCATTAATTATTTCATCAAGTGTCAATTGTCTCTTAAACCCTTGACGAGCAATCTCAATAAAGTAAGTTTGAATTATTTTAAAAGCAATTTCTTCTTCATCAGGAGAAAAAGCTTCTTTTAAATCACCCTTACTAATTGAATGAGAAGACATGCTTGATTCAAAAGCCTTAGTCAATTGAGAAACATCTACTCCTGGCGAAGAACGAACAATTCTTGTAAAAGTTCTCTTAACTGGTTTTGAATTAACTTTTTTTATTATAGTTCTAGTTCTAGTCCTATATTTTATTTGAGGCTTTGACTTAATCTTTTTTACAACAGTTTTAGTCACTGTCTTATTAATCCCCTTTTTACCAAGTTTACCTGCTTTAGCTAACTTCCAAAGAGCAACTGCCTGTACCCAAGTTTTTCCAAGACGCATTTGAGAACCAATGAATTGATTATAAGCAGAAGGTCTCCTCTTATTCTTACTTTCAAGAGCCTTATACTTACTCCATTGCTTTGCAGCATTAGAAAAAGTCATTCCTGATTTGATTTGCTTTCTAATAAAAATATTATACTCCGAAACATGCCCCCTTGAAACCTTTTTCTTCTTCAACTTCTCAATCTCATTCCTTAACATTAAAATATCCGCTTCGTGCTTCGCATTCTTCTTATTTTGAAACTTCTTTTCCTTCTTCATTTCCTTCTTAACTGCTTTTTTTACAACTTTAATCTTTTTATCAACTACCCTAGCTTCAACCATAAAATTCACCAAACACTAATATATAATTAACTAATGCACTATAAAAAGTTTATCTTAAAGAGTTTTTTTGGAGAATACTAACAAAAATTAACCAAATTAGAAGTTATACTTAATTTATAAAAAAAATCAATTAACTTTTTTTATTAACCTCGTAAAGAGATTACCTTTTTTTACTTGTTTGCAAGAAACTAATTTTTTTTCTTTAAGCAAAGCAATAGCTAATCTTATTGATCTATCAGAATACTCTCCTTCAAACTTTTTATACAACTCCCCCGATTCAGCTTCTTTCTTTGAAAGAGTTGATAAATAATCTAGAATGATTTTTTCTTGCCGACTCAAATTTGAAGTAACTTCTTGCTTAACTGGTTTCTCTTCTAAAAAAGAGGCTCTTACATGTACAATTGAAACTGTTTTTGAATTCTTTCTCTCTGCAAGTCGACCCGCTTTTAATAAAACACTCAAAGCAACTCTAGAATCTCCCCCCATTTTAAATGCATGAGCTGCACAAAGAGGAATAACTTCTTTATCAAGAGAATAATCAAAAAAAGCAAACTTTGTTCTCGCAAGCAGAATCTCTTTTAATTCAGGGACAGTGTAAGGTTCAAAAGGTATTTTTGAACACTGAAGAGAACTCTTGACACGATCATCAATATTTGAAAGAAAGAAAGAATCATTTGAAATAAACACAAGTCCAAGCAAAACTTTTTGTTGCTCAGGCAATCTTGATAAATCATATAAAATATCTTTTGTTGAATCATCACTTAGCAACTGCTCCGCTTCATCAAAAATAATTATTGGAATAACTTTAGTTGTCTTCATAACCGCAATTATTCTCAAAAAAACCTCTTGCGAACTAACACCCCTCGTAGGTACAGCAACCCCTAAAATATTTGCGATCCTTGCAAGAATTGATTGCTTTGAAGAATACTCAAAACAGTTAATATAAATTCCTTTAGCCCTATCTGAATAATCCTTTAACTCATTTAGTACATATTTTAACGTTACTGTCTTACCCGTACCAGGTTTACCAAAAACAAAAACATTAGTAGGTTTTCTACCAATCGAAGCCGGTTTTAAACAAAAAACCAATTCTGAAACCTCTTCATCTCTAAAAGGCAAAACATCAGGAACAAAATCAGGGTAAAGCACACGCTCATCCTTGAACAAAGAAACTACTTTACTTGACTCAAAAACATTAGCCATTCAATAACACCAAACAATAAAAGAAAAAGAGTAAAACAAATTAATAAGACTTGCCTAAGATACGACAAAATTTATTTTTTAAACTCCAAAAAATGAAAAAGCGCCTGTAAAAACAATTGAAACAATTAACCCTGAGATAATTACTCCAATTAAATTTGCAACAAAAAAACGCTTATAACCAAAATTAAGCAAGTTTCCTGCAAGAGCACCAGTCCAACTACCCGAACCAGGTAAAGGAATTGCAATAAACAAACTCATTCCAATTAACCCGTACTTTTCTACTAAAGGATACGCTTTTTTTTGAGACTTAATAATTAATTTATTATAAAATTTTTTCAAGAAAGGCACTTTTAAAAAAACAAAAATTATTTTATCAAAAAAGAAATAAGCTAAAAAACCTAGTAATGCATTCGCACCCACACAAACAAGGAAAACTATTTCTAGAGGAAGAGCAAATCCTTGCATAGAACCAAAAAAAGGAACCCCTTCAATTACCCCTGAAAATAATCCAATCGGAATACTCCACCGCAACTCAAAAAGCGGAACCCAAGACAAAAAAACCAATACCAAAATCTTTTCAAGCATATTCAAAAATAGACAAACAAAGAATAAAAAGCTGTTGAT
>JAQVQA010000046.1 GCA_028701835.1 Candidatus Iainarchaeum sp. | reverse complement strand
CTAACAAAAATGAGTTTTGTATCAAATGTAAAGAATAGTACCAAATCTTTTGAGATTGGTTATAACCTATTTTCTAAATAATTTGAAGGAAATATAAAAAAGTGATAAATATGCAAAAGAAATACGTGAATAATATAAATGAAGCAACTGCAGGAACAAT
The DNA here is from genome assembly GCA_028701835.1 of Candidatus Iainarchaeum sp. GTDB lineage: Archaea > Iainarchaeota > Iainarchaeia > Iainarchaeales > JAAZKV01 > JAAZKV01. The sequence continues at coordinate 2,860 of JAQVQA010000046.1, read as the reverse complement.
TTTTAGCGGAAACGTTAAAATATTAAGAAAAGCAAAACCAGGACCAGTAGTTTTTTTAGTTAGTGACGGAACTGGAACAATTGACGCTGTTACTAAAGAATCTAGTTACGAAACTAACGATACAATATTTTTAGAAGGGTATGTTAGTGAAAGAGCTGGAAAAAAACAAATTGAGATTGAAAAAATAAAAAAATCTGAAACCGATTTTACTCAAATAATTAATGAAAAGAGTGAACCTAAAGAAAAACCTTTTTCTATTAATTCTGAAAAGTATGAAAAAATGAAGAATAGAATTTATTTAATCGCTAAAAGATTAAGAAGAGCAGTTATTGAAGGACAACCCATTCTAATAAGACACCACGCTGACGCTGATGGGATTAGCGCAGGAATAGCAATAGAGAAAGCATTGAATGATTTCATGATAGATTTTGGAACAAACCCTCAATACAATTTGTATAGGAGTCCAAGCAAAGCACCATTTTATGAAACAACTGACATGCTTAAAGATTTATCACATTCAAAGAGATTAGTGAATGATTTTAATCAAAAAAAACCTTTAATCGTAATACTTGATAATGGTTCAACTCATGAAGATTTCTTCGCACTAAATATGATGCATTCACTAGGATTTGAAATGATTGTAATTGATCATCATAACCCGGGGGAGATAATAAATGAAAAAACAAGTGTTTGTCCATTATTATCACTACACTTAAACCCATACATATTTGGATATGATAGTAAGATTTGTGCAGCAATGCTCTCTTACGAAGTTGCAAGACTTGTTAATGATAAATTTGAAAATAATTTAATCCCAGCACTTGCTGGAATAAGTGACAGATGCGAGGGAATTGAAATTGAACAATATATTAAAAATAGTGGCAAAACAATTGAAGAACTACAAAGAATAGGGGTAGCAATTGATTTCGCTTCTTATAACTTGAGATTTGATGCAGGAGAAGGAATTTATGAAGAATTCTTTACAAACCAAGAAATTGTTTCACTAATATTTGAAGAAACTACAAAAGGAATGGCAATACAATTACAAAGCACAATGCCTTACGTGAAAACCCAAGAACTTAATGGAGTGATTTTGTCGCACATTGATCTTGAGAAATACACTGTGAGATTCAAATACCCTCCTGCAGGAAAAGTAATTGGATTAATACACGATGAAATATCTGAAGGAAAAGAGAACCATGCAGTAATAACATTAGGATTATTATCTGACATGATAATACTTCGAGCAACTAAACCAATTCTACCAATTGCTAGAATAATTGAGCGCTTAAAACAAAAAATGCCCGAAGCTAATATTGAAGGTGGCGGACACGAATGCGCAGGAACAATAAAATTCGTTTCAGCACACTCTGAAAAAATATTAGAAGAGATTAAAGAAATGATTAAACAATTAAAAAATGAACAAAAAGAATAAAAAATGCTTTAAGTGAAAAGAAACCAAAAAAAGTTTCTTTTCATAAATTTTTTTAAAAATTTTTAATAAAAAATATAATATTACTTGAAATTCATTTTCTTATGTTTAAACCAAAACACTAATGCAAGAACTAAACTAATTAGTCCAAATGAAATGAAAGGTGATTTTATTCCAAAAAAAGCGACGATTATTGCAAAAAAGAATGGAGCGAATCCAAACCCAACATTTTTAGAGAAAAAGAAAACACTTTGAGTCATTGCTTCTTTTCCTTTTTTCGAAAGAAGCCCTGCCTCTATATCAAAAGTAGCCCAAATAGTCTGAAAACCAATTGTACTTAGCCCTGCACAAATAGCCATCATTAAGTAATTACTACTCAAAAAGAAAGCAATTAAAGAAAGCCCTGCAAAAGCATATCCTAAACAAACAAGAAAAAATCTTCTCTTTTTTGTAGAAGCTACATATTCAATTATAACATCTGTTAAAAATATAGGAATCATAAAAGCAGTTAGAGTAATCGCACTCATCCAAATATCCCCCTCACTCACCGCAAAAAATAGAGGAATTGAGATAATCATTAGCATGTACCAAAAAGCACAAGACATTGAACCGAATAAAAGCCAAAAATCTTCTTGGAACAATTTTTTAACATATAGAAAAAATTCTCTAAGAGAAACTTTTTTATCACCGGATTTATTTGAATTCACTTTGTAAGTGCTTGGCAAAAATAAACCCATAATAATCGCAATCCCGCAAAACACTATCGAAGAATAATAAATAGAAACTTGACCAAATTTTGTAATAAGAAAAGCACCTAACAATGGCCCAAAAATTAAACCAAAATCCCACAAAGGATAAAAACCCTCTGCAGCAAAATTAAGATATTTTTTAGGAGCCTCTGAAACAACAAATCCTTGAACTGAAATATAAAATAAATCATAACCAATATAGGCTAGTATTACTAAAAAAAATAAAATCCAAACATCAGTTGTTAAAAAAAACAAGAAAGTGAATGTCATAAATATGAAGAGACCAAGTAGAGTTCCATTTTTTTTCCCAATAATATCTGCAAAGTCCCCTATAAATAAATCCACAAGCATTACAATAATCCAAGACAATCCAATAAACAACCCAACTAAAGATAAGTCGGTACTAATTGATTCAAGTCCTATGGGAAGAGCAAATTCAAACATTGAAACAAATATTGCTACAGGAAAAAAAGCAAGTCCGACTTTTAAAGCATTAAAAAAAGATTTTTTTCTTAAATGAGCCGAGAACATAAAAATCAACACCCTTTAACTAATACTACTCTAGTTAAACAAATTTCTTAAATTACATTAGTATACAATTTAATTAATCTTACCCATAATTAATTAAAAAATAAATTAAAAATCATCTCTCCTTCATCCAATTTCTTTTTGCCATTTG
>JAQVQA010000045.1 GCA_028701835.1 Candidatus Iainarchaeum sp. | reverse complement strand
AGCTAGTAAAACAATGGAGGGATTCTTTGAATCCTTTTTTCAGTTAAGTTTGACTTAACTGGCAAAGTAATTAATTTGTGTGAAGTGTGTTTTTTAAAGGTTGGTTTTTAGGAGTTTTTTTGTTTTTTCATCTTAGATTTAGTGCTTTTTTAGTGTATCCTTTTTCTAAGTGTCCACTCTTTTCAGCCATTTCCAAAATTGTTTTAAGAATGGTTAGTTCGTTTCTTAGTAAATGAATTCTTTCGTATGCGGGTGTATTTGGATTCATTTTTCCTAAGAGTTGTCCTTCAAGGGCAACGTATTTGTCAGCTCTTTTTTCCCAGTCACTTATTCTTTGTGCAAGTCTTTTTAACTCAACTTCTTTTTTCCTTGAATTAGGAAGCATTAATTTAAGGTTTAGGATAGTTGTTAATTTTTTGCATTCGCTAACTAATTTTCTCGATTTTACTTGATTCACTTTGGTTAATTTTGTTTGAGTGTTTCTAAGTGAGGGTAACATTTTTCTTTTTTTAAATAACTCTTGATTAATAACTCTTTTTGAAATCATTTTTATTCACTTTTTTTTCTTTTTTAATTCTTTATTTTTTTGTTCTTCTTTTTTTTCAATAGTGAATGAAATTATTATTGGCCATATTAGTGTAATGAATATTCCTGATGTAAGAAATAGGATTTGACTTATTATTCCTGTTGTTAAGTAATATGCGCTTGTCCCAATTATTCCTAAGAGTATTGTTCCTCCAATGAAGTTTATCGCTATTTGTTTTTTTGTTTGAGTGAGGTTTAGGTTTTGTTTTAAGTTGGTGTGTTTAAATATTGCATATCCCATGAAGTATCCGAGTATTGCGTATGCTCCAAAGTATTCTTCAGGAATAATTAAGTCAGCAATTATCATTAAAACAAAGAACCCTACTAGAAGTGATTCTTCTTTTAGTTTTGTTATGTGAAAGTTTGCTTTAGTTATTTTTACTTCAAGTTTTGAAATTATCCAACCAATTATTGTTCCAATTAATAGTCCTGCTAAAACATCGGTTAAAAAGTGTACTCCTAAATATAGTCTTGATATTCCTGTTAATATGGCGAGTATTATTGCAATGTATTTTATTTGTTTGATTATCCATTTTGAAAAATAAGTGTATCCTGCAATTGTTCCTGCTAAAGTTGAGTGTCCGGATGGGAAGGAGTATCCATTTAAGTCGTCTAGTGCAATTAGCCCTAGTGGTCTTGGTCTTGCAATTATTTGTTTTATTGCACCTGATACAAATGAACTGAATAAGAGTATTGTCATTAGTGTGAAACTCTTTTTTTCTTCCCCTATCCAAAATAACCATGCTGCAAGGATAAACCAAAACAATGGGTGCCCAAAGTAAGTAATTAATTGGAGTAATGTGTTCAAAACAGGGTTCATGAAGGATTGTAAGAATTGATTAATTAGTATTTCTTCAAAAACCATTTTTTTCACAACACTTTTTTTTATTAAAAGAATTTTATCATTAATTTTCTTTTAAAGACCCATTTTTATTGATATATAATTAATGCATTTTGAGAATTCCCCTAAGTCAGTAACTAATTCTTTTTTGGTTCTACCTCTAACATGGTAAATAGTTAATTTTTTTCCATCTTTGCTTGTTAGAATTAATTTGCTTTGTTTAGAGCCGTATCCTTTAACTTCGAATGTTCTATCTTTTATGAGATTTGCGATTTGTCTTTCCCAAATTGCGATTTTTGAATTCGCAGAGTTTTTTGCTTGCATAATTTTTCTTTTTAACTCCAATTCTTTTTTCCCTAATGCTCTTGCTCTTCGAATTGTCGCATTATTTACACTTTTTGGAATTAGTATGTTTAAACCCTGAATTTGAATCGGATTTTTTATTGAGGTTATTACGTTTCTCTTCTTCAATTAAATCACTTTTTTTAATTTATTCTTTTGGAACTTTTTTCTTTAGTCTCCCCATTCCAGGTATTTCTATTTGAGTGTAATCAACCATTAACCCACATGCTTTTAGTGTTTTTCTAGTAGCGTATGCTTTTAGAAATTCTGCTAATTCTTTTTGCTGATTTTTTTGGTACTTTGGGTTTGCACTTATTTCATTAATTACTTTTGATATAGTTCTTGAATTTATTTCTTCAAGGGCTTTTGTAGCGTCTCCTTTTGTTAGTCCTAATTCTTCAATTGCTTTGTCTAATTTTCCTAAATCAACTATTTTTTTTAGATTAGCTTCTACTTTATTATCAACGCTTCCTGTTAGACTAGCTAAGAATTCCATTACTGTTAATGGATCAGTTTTTTCTGTTACAGTTATTTTTTTAATTGCTTTCCAATCACTATAATTTGCAACTAGTTGTATACTTCCATCCAAATTTCTCACCCTTGTTAATAAAGTTTAATTGATTAATTTTGTTTATAAGCATTCCTTATGCAATTATTTTTGGTTTTATTGATGAAAAAAATAAAAAAAATCGATTTAGTGAAGGATTTTTCTCATAAAAAATACGGTTTTTTTAAGGATGCGAGTATTCAGGTCTGTGAGTGGAATAAGAAGGCTTTGAGGGGAGAGGGGGTTTGTTATAAACAAGATTTTTATGGAGCTCATACTTTGAGTTGTCATCAAATCACTCCTGTTACTTTTTGGTGTAATAATTCTTGTGTTTTTTGTTGGAGGCCAAATGAGTATATGGGCCCTACTCCTGATAAGGTTACTCAAGGTGCTAATCCAAAGGAAATGATTGAGGGTTTAATTTTGGCTAGAAAAAAATTGTTAACTGGTTTTAAGGGCCATCCTAAGGTTAGTAAGAGTGTTTTTGATGCTTCTCAAGAATCTAGGCACTGGGCGATTTCTCTTTCTGGTGAACCTACTTTGTACAAGAATCTCCCTAAATTGATTAGGGAAATAAAGAATAGAGAGGGAACTGAAACTGTTTTCTTGGTTTCTAATGGCCAGAACCCTAGTATGCTTAAGCGTTTAAAGAGAGAGGATTCTTTACCTACTCAATTGTATATTTCAATGGTTGGACCTAATGAAAGTGTTTACAAATCAATTACTTGTAACTCTGAAAAGAGTGGTTGGTTGAATTATTTAGAGTCACTTGCTTTAGTACCCTTAATTGGTACAAGGACTGTTATTAGGTTAACCTTAATTAAGGGTATTAATGATAAGAGTGAGTTAGTTAGAGAGTTTGCAGATATTTTGAGTGCAACTGGTTCTGATTTTATTGAGGTTAAGTCTTACATGTGGCTTGGTTTTTCTAGGGATAGGTTAAGTAAAACTAATATGCCTTCTTTTGAAGAAATTAAATCTTTTGCACTAAAATTATTAGAATTATTACCAAATTATAAGTTTGAGAGTGAGAAGAAAAATTCTAGGATTGTTTTATTAAAAAGAAGGGACTCTAAGTATAAGACAAAGATTATTGATAGGGATTAATTATTTAATAAAAAAAAGATTCTAATTAATAAAAGCAATTCTAATTAATACAATTCAATTATTTAATAAAAA
>JAQVQA010000020.1 GCA_028701835.1 Candidatus Iainarchaeum sp. | reverse complement strand
TTAATTCGAACAATAATTTTTCTTTTTGTATCAATATTTCTTTTGAAGAAGCAAGCGAAGGAGTGAAATTTATTTCTCTTAATTGGGCAGATTTCTTCAAATCATTTGAGAAAGTGTTAATCATTTCTTTTAACATTTCGCTTTCAGTCAAAACATTCAATACAACACTATCTTTTATTGTTAAACCCATTTCTTTTCTTGATTCGTTTAACTTTCTCATTAAATCCCTTGCAGCTCCTTCAAGCAACAAGTCTTTAGTTAAATTAGTGTCAAGAGTTACAGAAAACTCTCCTTCAATTAATTCCACTTCTTTTACATTCAACTCATCAAGAATTATGTCAAAAAATTTTTTATCAATGAGAGCACCAGAAACAATTACTTTCTTTAAAGGTTGTCTAACAGCTACCCCTGCTTTATTCCTCTCTTCAAGAGCAATCGAAATCACTTCTCTAACTTTATTCATATCTTTATGAAGTGTTTCATCAATTAACTCTTCATTACTCTTTGGCCAATCTTCTAAGTGAACAGAAACATTTTTTTCATACTTTGTTTTTCTTAATGCTTGATATATTTCTTCAGCAATGAATGGAGTTATTGGAGCAATTATTTTTGAAAGCGAATCAAGAGCATAAGCCAGTGTTCTAATAGCTTCTCTTTTCTCTTTCAAGTCTTCACTCTTGAATCTATTCCTACTTCTTCTCACAAACCAAGTAGATAACTCATCAACATACTCAAGTACATCCTTACAAACACCAAGCGTATTATAATCATCCATGTTTTTAGTAGAATTTTTTATTAATTCATTTGTTCTGCTAATCATCCACTTATCTAAAACATTTTCTGAGAGTACATCATTAAACACATTATTTTCACTTGCAAACAACTCGTAAAAATTTTTAACATTCGAGAGAATCATCATTAGTTTCTTGTGAATTTCTTTAACATTATCATCCAAGAAATTCAAGTCCTGTGCCCTCATTAATTGTGAAGACATTAAATAAAATCTCATTGAATCCGCACCATAAGTTTCAAACAACACATTTGGATCAGTGTAATTCTTTTTTGATTTAGACATTTTTGAACCATCACTAGCAAGAATTGTTCCTGACACTACTACATTCTTGAAAGGAGCTTTATCCATTAAAAGAACTCCAATCACGTGCATGTAATAGAACCATGCTCTTACTTGCGCAATGTACTCTGAAATAAAATCAGCAGGATAATTTTTTGCAAGCCAATCCTTGTTCTCAAAAGGATAGTGTTTTGAAGCAAAAGGCATGCTCCCTGATTCAAACCAACAATCAAGGACTTCAGGAATTCTTGTCATTTCTTTTCCACAATCACACTTCAAGTGTATACCATCAACTATGTGTTTGTGTAAATCAACTTCGCTTGAAATTTCTTCAACAGCATTTTCTTTAAGCTCTTTAATACTCCCAATAACCTTTATTTTTCCACACTCACACTTCCAAACAGGAATAGCTGTCGCCCAAAACCTATTCCTTGAAATACTCCAATCAGGAGCAGTTTCTAGAATATATTTAAATCTACCTTCCTTAATGTTTTCAGGATACCAATTAATTTCTTGTGCTTTTTGGATTAGTTTTGGTTTTATTTTTTGTATATCAACAAACCAAGAATCAACTGCATTATAAATTAAAGGAGTTTCACACCTATAACAAAACGGATAAGAGTGAGTATATTCTTTTGCTTCTACTAATAATCCCCTTGAATACAAATCATCAATAACTTCTCTATCAACTTTCTTAAACCACATCCCAATCCACTCTTTTGGACCCAAAACTAGTGAACCATCTTTTCCAATGTGTTGAATTATGGGCATATTGTATTTTCTAATCATTTGGTAATCAAATTCACCATAAATAGCCATGTGAACTATTCCAGTCCCATCCTCGCTAGTTACTCCTTCTTCACCATCAATCACGTAATACCCTTTTTTTTCGTCAGTAGGAACTTCATATAATGGTTCATACTCTAAACCAAGTAATTCTTTTCCAGGAATCTCTTTAGTTAATTCAAAGTGTTTAAAGTTCTTTTCAACTAAATCTCTTGCTAGAATAAATTTTTTACCAAAAACATCAATCATTGCATAACTAAGTTTTGAATTAATTGCAAGCGCAACGTTCCCAATCAAAGTCCAAGGAGTAGTAGTCCAAGCAAGCAAATACTCATCTTCTCTTCCCTTAATTTTGAATCCAACTGTAGCTGTTTTTTCAGTGACTTCTTTGTAAGAATTATCCATTTGTATTTCAGAATTAGCTAAAGGAGTTTGACACCTTGGGCAATACATTAGAATCTTTTTTCCTTCATAAATAAAACCCTCATTATATAATTTTTGGAAAATCCACCAAATTGACTCCATGTAAGTCGTGTCAAGGGTTTTGTAAGAATTATCAAAATCAATCCACTTACCCATAGTTTCAACAGTTTTCTTCCACTCATTTGCAAAATAGAAAACTTTCGAACGACAAAACTCATTAAACTTTGTAACACCCATTACTTCAATTTCATTTTTTTGTTTTATTCCAAGTTCTTTCTCAGCAATGTTTTCAACTGGAAGCCCATGGCAATCCCAACCCCATTTCCTCTCAACTCTCTTACCCCTCATAGTCCAATACCTTGGAAAAACATCCTTACTGGTAAGCCCTAGTATGTGTCCATGGTGAGGAACTCCTGTTGCAAAAGGAGGCCCATCATAAAAAACGTATTCATCATCAACGCTTCTTTCACTAACAGAACGTTGAAAGAATTGTTCTTTGTTCCAAAACTCAGTAATTTTTTTTTCAATTTCTCTTCTAGACATAAAAGTATTCCTTTTTAATAATAAATTTTTAAGAGAGTGGGCGGTAGCGGATTTGAACCGCTGACCTCTCGTGTATAAGACGAATGCTCCAACCAGGCTGAGCTAACCGCCCCTAACTCTCTAAAACTAAAATAATTAATGAAAAGAAGAATTAAAAAAGTGCTTTTAAAGAAAAAATCATTGAATCGTTCTAATTGGTTGTATGGCTAACCACCCAAACCCTAAATAATTTTCACTCATAAACAACACTATCTACAATAAACTCGCTATTGAAAGAATTTAAAAATATTAGTTTTTTAACTAAAACAAGCAAAACCCTTTCTCTAATAAGAACCACTTTAAGAGAAAAGAATCTTCAAAAAATATTGGGGAAAAAAATCGAGTTAATTTTTTTTATTAACTTAATGCATTTTGAATTATTTTTTTTACTTCAAGAATTGATTTTTTTAAATCATCATTAATTACTACAAAACCAAATTCGTTCTCAAGTTCTAACTCTTCTCTTGCAGTTTGCATTCTTTGAGCAATAACTTCTTTTGAATCCTTTTTTCTTTTCTCAATTCTTTTCCTTAACTCTTCAAGAGTTGGTGCTTTCACGAAAATATCAACTGCTCCCCTAAACTTTGCTTTAATAGTCATTGCTCCTTGAACATCAACTACAAAGAGAACACTCTTGCCTGACTCCATTATTTTTTCTACATCATCTCTTAGTGAACCATAATAATTATCATAAACCAATGCTTTTTCTAGTAGCATATCTTTTCTAATAAACTTCTCAAATTCTTCCTTTGTAAAGAACTTGTAATCAACTCCATCCTTCTCTCCTTTCCTAATTGCTCTAGTAGTGCAAGTAATTACTTTAGTAATACTCTTCTCTTTTTTTAGAATCTCTTGAGCAATAGTTGTTTTACCTGCTCCAGAAGGACCTGTAATAATAAATAATTTTGCTTTAGCCATGCAATTAAAGTAAATGAAGAGAATAAAAAGGATTAGGTAAGGAGAAAAAATAAAAAATTAGCAAAAGAATAGAGAAAAGAGAAATCAATTTTGACTTCTCAATTCAAAAAATTATATCTACATCTCCATTCCGCCACCCATTCCTTGGGGCATTCCTTGTGGAGGCATTCTTGATTTTGATGAACCTAAAATAATGTCATCAATTCTTAGAATCATTTCAGCTACTTCTGACGCAGAATCAATTGCTTGTGTTTTTACTGGTAGTGGTTCGAGGCACTTTGAGTTTTTCATATCCTCTATTTTTCCTTTATAAACATTGACTCCAACATATTTACCTTCTTTTTTTGAGTGAGCACTTCTTAGTGTAACTAATGCGTCTATTGGATCCATTCCTGCTGTTTCGGCTAGAGTTCTTGGAATTACTTCTAACGAATCAGCGAATGCTTCTATTGCTAGTTGTTCTCTTCCACCAATTGTTTTAGCATAATCTCTTAGTCTTACAGCAACTTCTGCTTCGCAACTACCTGCCCCTACTAAAACTTTTCCTGTTTCAATTGCACTTGAAACTGCCCCAATTGCATCAACTAGGGCTCTTTCGGATTCATCAACTATGTGTTGAGTTCCTCCTCTTATTAAAATTGAAACACTCTTAGGGTTCTTGCATTGTTCAACGAAAACCATTGCATCTCCAGAAACTCTTTTTTCAAGTACTTTTCCAGCGAAACCCAAATCTTTACTCGATAATTCTTTAATGCTTGTTATTACACTAGCACCAGTTGCTCTTGCAAGTGCATCCATATCAGATTTCTTTACTCTTCTAACAGCAATTATTTTTTCTTTTGCAAGGAAGTGTTGTGCTAAATCATCAATTCCTTTTTGAGTTATTACAACATTAGCCCCTGCTTTTTTTATTAAATCAACCATTCCCCTCAACTGTTTTTCTTCAGTATCAATGAATGCTTGGAGTTCTTCAGGAGTACTAATCTCTATCTTTGCATCTGACTCGGGTTCTTTTACTTCAAGAGCTAAGTCAAGCAAAGCTATTTTTGCATCGTTAATGCTTCGAGGCATTCCTGTGTGAACAATTTCTTTATCAATTACAATACCACTTATTAGTTGAGTGTCTTTTAGTGAACCACCAGTTTTTTTTTCTAGTTTTATGTTATCCTCGTTAATAGTCATTTTTGTTCCTTCAACATCAGCAACGCTAGTTACTGCTTCAACAACTAAATTAGCCAAAGTATCAGCGTATTCTGCACTCTTTCCAGTTATTGAAGTTAATGCAATTGTTGACAAAGTTTTTTTATCATCAAACTTTACACTATCAGCTGTTTCTTCATAAAATTCTTTTGATTTAGAAGCAGCCATCATATACCCGTTAATAATTAAACTAGGGTGAATAGAATCATCAAGGAGCTTCTCTGCTTTCTCAAGAAGAGTTCCTGCTAGAATAACTGCAGTAGTTGTACCATCCCCAACTTCTTCATCTTGAGTCTTTGCAACATCAACCATCATTTTTCCAACGGGATGCTCTATAGCCATTTCACTTAAAATAGTTGCCCCATCATTTGAAATAATTACTTCACCCATGTCATCAACAATCATTTTATCCATTCCTTTTGGACCAAGAGTTGATTTAACCGCTTGAGCAACTGCTCTAGCTATCAAAATATTCATTCTTTGAGCATCCCTGCCCCTAGTTCTTTTAGTTCCTTCACTCATGAAAGCATTTTGTTGTTCATTTGCTTCAGCCATAATTCATACACCTCAAAATTAGTTCTATTGTTATAAAACACTCTAAAAAAAAGAGTTAAAAACGTTGCGGGGTAGTTAAAAAACAACTAAAAGAACGCTTTGTTTTTAATAACCAAAAAATACAATTCTTTTATGAAATACACTAAAATAAAACAAATAGCCAAGGGTTGGAGTTCTTATATTTGGATTGTAAAAAACAATAAAGGAAAAGAATTTGTGTTAAAAGAAGTTAGGGAAAAATCACCTAGAAAAGATTTAGCAAAAAGAGAAGGGAAAATGCTTTTACTAGCAAATTCAATAGGAGTAGGCCCCAAAGTTAAGGAAATCAATTTTGAAAAAAATTTTGTTGTAATGGAGTACATAAAAGGAGAAAAGTTTTTTGATTTTATTTTAAGTGAAAGATTTGATAACGAAATTACTCAAATTCAAGTTTATAATTTAATCAAAGAAATTTATAGACAATTACTTTTGCTTGATAAAATTAATTTGAGTCACAATCAATTGCAAATAGGAAAAAATATTTTAGTAAAAAAAATATTTGATAAAGAAAAAAAAGTGGTTAAGTATTTTCCAATAATAATTGATTTTGAAAAAGCAACTATTAAAGAAAATCATACAAAAAACATTGGACAATTACTTGCAATGTGTTTTTATAATCCAAACGGAGTAATTGCTAAAAGAATTAGGGAAAAATTGAATTTAACTATTTAAAAAAAAAATAGATACTAAATTTAATTCAAAAAAAAAGAAAAAATGAAAATATTCTTTAAAGTTTAAATTTTCTTTCAATTTCCATTTTTAATAAATCACAAGAAATCTTCATTGACTCCATTTGTTGAATTATTCTCTCTTTCTCAAGCTCAATCTCACTTACCGCTTCATAAGGTTCAATCGCTTCTTTAAATATACTCCTATCAATATAAGGATAAGGATAAGAATTCATTTTATCACTTACTCTTTGAACCATTCTGCCAAGCCAAACATTAAGTCCTTTTTTAACAGGCCCTTTAATTGTTTTATCATTACCTAAATAATTTCTTATTTTGTTTGTTATAGTTGCTTTAGGAAAGGGCAGTTTTTCATCATCAAGTTTTAAAGACAATGATTTTGCTTTAGAAATAGCATTAATTGAACTAACTACCAAATCACACTCTAATCTAATAGACTCAATTTTTTTAAGTAAATTCTCTCTTTGTTTATTGATTTCTTGCAAATCCTCATAAGGCGCAACTGAATCACAAAGCATTTGGTAATTCACAAAAGTATAAGGTTGAGAATTCATTTTTTTTACTATTTTCTCAACGAGTCCATCAACCCATAAATTCATTTCATCCTTAACAGAACCCTTGATTTGTTTACCATTAGAAATACTTTTCCTTACAAGATTTGTAATAGTAGCCCTTGGAAAAGGAAGTTTATTATCGTCCAATGTTTCAGTTGAATCCAATTCATTCACTAAATCATTACTTTGCTCTATTTTCGAATCCATAAAAATCACACCAAAAAGAATACTTAAAAAAATAATAAAAATATAAATTTTTAATAAAACCAAACTAATAAGTAAAACTCCTTTAAAAACAATTAAAAAGCAATCCCTTAGCACAAAAAAACAAGTATTTTTTAAAAAAAATAAATAAAACAGGGCTAATATAATGTTATTTTAATTTATTTATAAACTAGAAGATGAGTTTAAAAATCGAACAACGGGTAATAAAAATAAAAATCAATTACCCTATTATCGAAGCAAACATTAACACTATACTTGCAAGAATCAAAACACAAATAGTAACTATTTGGGCAATATCAAGAGAATTAAAATTAAAAAAGAATAAACCTATTGAAACTAACAAAATTATGCTCCCTAATGCGAGCATAGTATAAGAAAAGAACATAGATTTTTTTCTAAATTTATGCACTTTAATTTGTTCAACATCAAGCTCCATTTGAGCAAGTCTAGAATTTAGTGAATCAAGAGCAACTTTAACTAAAGAAACCGATCTTTGAGACTCTCCAATAACTTTATTCACTCTTCCTTCAAAATCCTTAGTAGAAGCAATAATATCCCCCTCAACTTCTTTTAATTGAGTCCTTGCAATCTCATTAACCTTCATTTTTTCTTCATCTTCAATAAGCTTAATATCTTTGTGAATCATATCCTCAAAATCTTTTTTTTGTGAAAATAATTCATCTTTTACTAGTGAATTAATTTCTTTTTTTAATAAAGTAAAAGTATCTGCTTCAGCAATCAACAATAATCTCTTGGATTGTTCCTCATTAACCCCAAGGTCTTTTAAAGTTTGAAGAATTTTTTCTTGAGGCTGACCCTCTTGAACCATTTTTTGAATAATATCAATAATTGAATCTTTACTACCCATAATCAACCACCAAATCAAATAAATTAAATGTAATTAATTTAAAATTTAAATAAAAATAATTTAACTAAACTATAAATCAAAAGAATTATTGATTCAAATCCTCCTCATTTTTAATAACTTCAATAACAACTAATTCTCTTTTCTCAATAGAACCAATCCTCATTAAAAAAAATAAACTTAAATTACCTACTTTATTAGGAGTCAAAGTAGAATATAATGTTTCGCAACTACCTTTTTTTATTGAAACAATTTGTTCATAAAAAACTTCTTTAAAATCACCTGCAGAAGAACTAGGGATCCAATAAACTTCATCCAAATCATTATTAGACTCATTACATAATTTTACTGGATAAGTATATTCTCTTCCATAAACAAGCTTTTTGGGCAAGTAAACTTCTGCCTTAATAGGGTCAATTGTACTCTCATCAAGTTCAAAATCTAAAAAAATTGTTTTATTAAACAAAGCCCTAACCTCAATAGAATAACTTAAAACTTCTTCAAGAGGAATTGCAGCAACAAAATCAAACTTCTCACCAGGATTAAGAACAGAATTCTTATCAGACCCCTTCAAGAAAAAACCCCTTTCAATAACCCCATTTCTCACCAAAACATTAACCCCTCTAATAGCATGATTTGATGTATTCTCAATTTGCATTTTCAACACTAAATTACTACCCGAAACAGAAACTGAAGGGTCATTAACAATAATAGAATTATTCAAAAACGATATAAAAACAAGTCCAAAAATTACTAAAGAAAACATAATTAAGAAAAATGGATAAATTAATTTTCTTGAAACAAAAAACATACTCTAAACTAAGGGAAAATAAGTATATAAAATTAATTAACCAAATAAAAAATTTAATTAAAAAAAAATAAATAATAATTGTCAACAATAAATTATATTAATCAAAAATAATACAATTATTAATCATCACAAAAACAATTATTAACCAACAAAAAAAAAACAATTATAATTAATAATCTCTATAAAAAAAATTCTCATTTATCACAAATATTTCTTTAAAGTTAATTGCTCATCAAAAAACTGTCCTAATTTTTGAGATAATTGTGAATCTGTATTTATATAAAAACCAGCTGAAGAATTCTTCCTAGCTAATTTTGTTAAAGAATAAACAAACTTAAACACTACATCATCACCGTGATAATAATTAAGCACGGAAATAGAATCACAAATCAAAGCAAAATTATTCTTTGAAGAAATTATTTTTAAAATCTTTATTTGAATTTGTGTCAAATTTCTCAAAGAATCTGCAAAAAACAAGCCCTCACCTTCAATAACAGGAGAAATGCTCCTAGAAACCGCATCAATCACAATACATTTATCTCTAATTCCATCCTCCTCCAATCTTTTTTTTACAGTAAAATAATTATTCATAAACAAAACTAGAACAGGCGTAAAACCTGATTGAATAGAAAATTTAACACTCGCAACAAAAACATCCATTAGATTTGATGAATCACATTCAATAATCGCCTGATTATTAAAACCCAAGGGTATTTTTGTTTTAATATCACTCAAAACTTTTTCATGACCAGAAAGAGATTTGAAAGCATCATATTTCGCTTCTTGAGTAGTCAAATGAGTAGAAAAAATATTTTTTTTTGAAAGAATCTCCTCAAAAGCTTTTAGTTGTTCATCACTAAGCGAAAACCCGTTACCCATACCATAACTAACACACTAACTCATTATT
Source organism: Candidatus Iainarchaeum sp. (assembly GCA_028701835.1). GTDB lineage: Archaea > Iainarchaeota > Iainarchaeia > Iainarchaeales > JAAZKV01 > JAAZKV01. The sequence continues at coordinate 4,490 of JAQVQA010000020.1, read as the reverse complement.
AAATTTAGCCAAAACCAAAAAAAACAGTATTAAAAAAACTAGTTCAAAAAACCTTTTTTTATTAATGAAAGCGAAATTTATAAACAAGAAAGAACTATTATTTCAGAGTCTATTAAAGGTGAAAAAGTGGGTTTTTTGTTTAATAAAAAAGAAGAAAAGAAAAACACTCCCTTAAGTGAAATAAAAAAACTCACTCTAGGAGAAAAAGAAAAACCCATTCTAAATGAACAAACTCGCCCTAAAGAAAGATCTTCAACTTTAAGAGAAGTTAAAAACGATATTGACTTGTTTAAAGAAGAACAAAAAAGATTCAGTCAAATAAATTCACTCAAAGAAATTATTGATGAAAAAGATTATTACTTACCAAAAGAAACCGAAATAACTAATACTAAACCTGATAATACTAATACTCCTAATTATTCTCAAAATAACCCCCCATTTAATGATAAACAAAATACTCAAGAACAAACAAATTCAAAAATAGATAAAAAAGAATCAACTCAAAGTGCTTTTGAAAGATTATTAAGAAAAAACGAAGAAGAATTAAAAGAAAATCCAATTCAAGGAACAATAACCCAAGATGATTACACTAATCCAAAAATCACTAACACAATAATTGAAACAAAAACCAGTCAAGATTTAGGAAAAATAGAAAAAACAATAGTAAAACCACCAAAAATACAAGAAAAACAAAAAGTTGATTCAAATGAAGAAAAAAAAATGAAGATAGAAGGACAACCATCAAAAATAGAAACAATAAAAGAAACTAACTTTAACTGGATAAAACAACCCGAAACAGAAGAACCCTTAGAAAAAGATTTTATTGAAAAAGAAACTGCTTTCTCAAAAAACAAAAAAATTATTTCAGAAAAAAATGCAGAAAAAATATTTACTAAACTACACACGCCAATTGACGACGTATTTACTTTACTTGAAAAATATAATAAAATTGATACAGGCGAATTATCTAAATTTACTAAATTACCCGAATCAACAATTGAAGAAATAATAAAACCATTTGAAGAAGATGGAATAATTGAAATAACTTACCCAACTAGTTTAACAAAAAAACCAGAGATTATTCTAAAAAACCCCGTTATCTCAAAGATAACTAAAATACCTCAAGGAGAAGTTCTTGATAATTATACGATAGAAGTTGATTACGTTCCTGCAAAAGTATCAGTAATATTATCTCATGAAGAAGCAAGACCAATTTACACAATAGAAATGCCTTCAATTGGAAAATATACGCTAAGATTCCTTTCTTTTATAAAAGATGAAGTTGCAGAGAACATGCCAATAGAACTCGATGAAATAACTGACCCAAAAAAATCAAAGAAACTAAAAGACAGATTCTTTAAAGAACTAAGCAATCACTTAAAAAAATATTTTCCAAACACTCCTGAAGAATTAAGACAAATGCTTTCAGGAGTACTCTTACACGAAATGTACGGGTTAGGAGATATTGAATTACTAATGGGAGATGATATGCTTGAAGAAGTGGGAATAAACTCTGCAAAAACCCCTATTACAATTTATCATAAAATACACGGTTGGTTAAAAACAAACATAATGCCTGGAAGTGAAGAAGAAATAAATAACTTCTCCTCACAAATAGGAAGAAAAGTTGGAAGAGAAATTACTATACTAAACCCAATCCTTGATGCACACTTACTAAGTGGAGACAGAGTAAACGCAACACTAAACCCAATATCCTCCGAAGGAAACACAATAACTATTAGGAGATTTGCAAGAAAACCATGGACTATAGTTGACTTCATTGGAAAAGCACACACAATGAGTTCAGAAATGGCTGCAACTCTTTGGCTAGCAATGCAATACGAAATGAACATAATAATTGCAGGAGGAACTGCTAGTGGAAAAACCAGTGCACTAAACTCAATGCTAGCCCTAGTACCAACATACCACAGAATAATCTCAATTGAAGATGTTAGAGAAATAATTCTTCCAACTTATTTAAATTGGAATTGGGTACCACTCGTTACAAGATCCGCTAACCCTGAAGGACTAGGCGAAGTAACAATGCTAGACTTAATGGTAACAAGTTTAAGAATGAGACCAGATAGAATAATTGTTGGAGAAATAAGAAGAAAAAAAGAAGCAGAAGTACTAATGGAAGCAATAGAAACAGGACACAGCATATACTCAACTATCCACGCAAACTCAGGTTACCAAGTACTAAGAAGACTAGCAGAACCACCAATAAATATTCCCTTAATGCAAATAGAATTAATTGATTTAATTGTAGTACAATACAGAGACAGAAAAACTAATAAGAGAAGAACATACGAAATAGCCGAAGTTGAACAAACCTCAAGCGGACAAGGACTACAAATAAACACTATATTTAAATGGGTTCCAAGAACAGACAATTGGGATAAACTAAACAAACCAAATAAATTAATTACCTTACTAAACATGCACACAGGACTAACAGAAGAAGATATTAACAAAGAAATAAGTGACAGACAAATAATTCTAGAATGGATGAAAAGACAAAACATAAACGAACTTGATACAATAGGATTCTTGATGAAAATATTTTACGCAACCCCCGCAAAACTAAAAAAATTGGCTCAAGAAAATACTAGCATTGAAGAAATAATATCAATGATGAAACCAGAGTTAGATACAACAAAGGAAGTTGAGTAAAAATGGTTAAACAAACAAATACTCCAATAATGATGCTATTCCCAATAGAAAACGCTAAAAAATTTAGTGACAAATACTTATTCCTTGGAAGATTTCTTTCAAGAGTAATATTTTCTTTAAAATATGATTTGCAAAAATCAGAGATTCACATTGACCCCGAACGATACTGCCTCGCTTCACTAATATCAGCATTCATTTACTCAATAATGTTCATCTTTGTAGGACTAGCATTTGGAGCAATAATAACAAGAGAAATAGGCGTGACTACAATAATTATAATGATTATTCTAAGCATAAGCTCTTTTTTTGGAATGCTATTATTTCACTTACTATACCCAAAACTAGCATCATTTCAAATAGCAGGACTAGTTGACCAAGACCTACTATTCGCACTAAGAACAATGCTAATACAACTAAGTTCAGGACAAAGCCTATTTGAGTCAATTAAAAACATTTCAAAATCAAACTACGGGCAAGTATCAAAAGAATTCTCACTGGTTGTAAGAGATATTAACTCAGGTATAAGTGAAACAGAAGCACTCGAAAAACTAGCTTTTGGAACAAAATCAGATATACTAAAAAAAACTGCTTGGCAAATGATAACCACGCTAAGAAGCGGAGGCTCAATAGTTAACGCACTAAACTCACAAGTAGAAGCACTCGTAGCACAACAAATGGATTCAATAAAAGCATACTCTGCAGAATTAAACCTCTGGACACTAGTTTACTTAATCGTAGCAGCAGCAGTACCCTCCCTAGGAATAACTTTTTTAGTAATAGCATCCTCAATAGGAGGAAGCGGAATTGGACCCGAAGCAGTAATCCTAATAGTACTACTATCAATGATCATCCAAATGTCAATGATAATGTTAATTCGTTCAAAAGTTCCAAAGGTAGTGAAGTAAAATGTTTGAAAGAATATCAAGATTTTTATCCATAATAGTTCCAAAAAAAGTTTTGGACGAAGGAATAAAACCCGCTTTAATATATTCAGGAACACGCGAAGACCCAAAAAAATGGGTTGGTTTAAGAATATTCACTGCAATACTAATGGGAATAATAGGATTCCTAATACCAACAAGCCTAATCCCATTAATCAATTTTTTGTTCGGAACCCAAATTATTTTCGAAGGAATACTTGCCCCAATAATTACACTAACCCTCTCTATAGGATTCTTTTTAATAACCCTCACCCTCTTTTACTTACACGTATCCTATGTTATTGATGGTAGAAAAAAAATGGTGGAAAGCATCTTACCAGATTTCTTGTACCTAGTAGGAAATAACCTAAAAAGTGGAATGAGTCCCTTCTACGCTTTTCGCTCCGCTGTTAGACCAGAATTCGGCCCACTAAGTGAAGAAATAAAAATAGCTACTCAAAAAAGTTTAGGAGTAGAATCCTTCTCCGATGCCCTAAAAGACATTGGTGAAAGAATTGACTCAAAAGTGCTAAATGATACTACAAAATTCTTTGCACAAGCCCTAAGAAGCGGAGGACACTTAGCACAACTAATAGAAACAACAGCATCAGACATAAAACAAACAAACAGATTGAAAAAAGAATTAATCACTTCAACCAGAATGTACACCCTATTCATATTATTTGTAGTAGTAATAGCATCCCCAATGCTACTAGCAGTAAGTGTTCAATTCTTAAACATCTTGGGTTCAATATCAACACAAACCTCTTCATTTGGAGGAGGAGCCGACACTAGTGCAGGAGGAATGCAATTCGCAGCCGCTGCAATAAGCATTACCCCCGAATTTATGACAACTGTAAGTTATGGAATAATAATTCTAAACTCATTCCTCGCAAG
>JAQVQA010000019.1:6252-14412 GCA_028701835.1 Candidatus Iainarchaeum sp. | reverse complement strand
TTGAAATCCTACTCTAGTTGGAACTGCAGTATTAAAAATAAATTCTTGAATAGCCTGCTTAACTTGACCCCTATTCAAATTATCATACCTAATAAAAGGAGCTAAATAAGTATCAAAACTACTAAATGCTTGAGCACCCGCGGCTTCGCCTTGAAGAGTATAAAAGAAATTAACTACTTGACCAAGAGCAGATCTTAAATGCTTTGCAGGTTTTGAAGCAACCTTACCCCTAACTCCTGTAAAACCCTCAAGTAACAATTGTTTCAAATCCCAACCCACACAATAAGCTGCTAAACAATCAAGATCATGAATATGAATATCAGATCCCTTGTGAGCTAAAGCAATTTCTTCAGGATAAACTCTCCCAAGCCAATAATTAGAAACAACTCTACCAGCAATATTAAAATTCATTCCTTGCAAAGAATAAGCCATGTTAGAATTCTCTCTAACCCTCCAATCCTCTTGAGAAACATATTGATTAACTAACTCAAAATTATTAACCATATCCTCAGTCTTTCTTAACAACTCTCTTTGATGCCTATAAAGAATATATGCTTTAGCAGTCTTATCATGCCCCCCCTTAATTAAAGAAGTTTCAACAACATCTTGAACTTCTTCAACAGAAACTACTCCATCCACACCAAACTTTTCATTTAAATTAACAACAACTTCACTAGCAATAGACTCTGCTCGTGCCCTATCCGTTCCACCAACAGCACTAACTGCCTTCCAAATAGCTAAAGCAACCTTACTTTCTTCAAAAATAGCTTTAGAACCATCCCTCTTAATAACATACTTAGGCAAAGGCAACACCCCAAATTAATTGCATTATTATTTTATTTATTTTTGAAAATCCTTCAAACTTTCAATTGATTAAGCAAAGAATTTTGCCCTATAAAAAGCTTACTACCAAAAAACAACAACTTTGAAAACAAAACCAACTAAAGCTAATAAATAAACAGCAAACTAAAAAAATGTCCAAGAAAAGGAAAAATAAGTAAGAAAATCAAACAAATAGTTAAACAAAAGTTTGAAAATAAATTAACAAAAAGAGTAAAATATCTTTTTATCAAAAAAAATAATAATCAACAAAAAATCATTAAAACAAAATAACTATTAATATTAAAAAGCACACACCTCAAAAATACAAATAAAAAGAATATTCAAAAAAATTAAGTGAGAGTTATTATTTCTAAAAATTTAAAACACACTTTTAATTAAATTCATATAAAAAATTTTAAAAAGAAAAAAAATTTTGAAAAATAACAAAAAATTATTTGTAAAAAACAAAATCACTGCAAAACAATTTAACTTTATTTTTTATTTCAGCTAACTTTGCATCATCATTTTTATTCTCTAAAGCTTGGTGCATGAATGACGCAACTTCTTTCATATCACTCTCCTTCATTCCCCTTGTTGTTAAAACAGGTGTACCAATCCTAATCCCGCTAGGATCCCAAGGAGAACCCGTTTCAAAAGGAATTGTATTCTTGTTACAATATATCCCTGCTTTTTCAAGTGCCTTCTCCGCATCAATACCACTTATTCCACTCTTTCGAACATCAACTAAAAGCAAGTGATTATCCGTCCCACCAGTTACTAACCTATAACCATGCGATTGAAGAGATTCACCAAGAACCCTTGCATTCTTTACTATTTGACTCGCATAATCCTTAAACTCTGGTTTTAAAGCCTCACCAAAAGCAATAGCTTTAGCTGCAATTACATGCTCATGAGGCCCACCTTGAAGCCCGGGAAAAATTGCTTTATCAATTCTCTCACTAAATTCTTTCTTACACATTATTGCCGCACTCCTAGGCCCTCTTAATGTTTTGTGAGTAGTTGTAGTCACTACATCAAAATAAGGAACTGGGTTCTCATGAACCCCCCCAGCACAAAGCCCCGCAATGTGAGCAATATCCGCTACACAATAACAACCCGCTTCATCAGCAATACTCCTAAATTCTTTAAAATTAATTGATCTTGGGTATGCTGTGTACCCTGAAAGCAAAAGCTTTGGCTTCTCTTCAAGAACAAGTTTTCTAATAGCATCATAATCAAGCATTTCTGTTTCCTTTGAAACCCCATACTGAACAAAATTATATAATTTACCAGAAAAATTAACTTTATGCCCGTGCGTTAAGTGCCCACCTTCAGTTAACTTCAAACCCATTGCTTTATCGCCGACATTAAGAAGAGCAGAATACATCGCCATATTTGCTGGAGAACCACTATTAGGTTGAACATTTGCATGCTCTGCACCAAATAATTGTTTTAATCTATCAATTGCTAATTGCTCAACTTTGTCAATAACCTCATTACCCCCATAATACCTATGACCGGGATAACCTTCCGAATACTTGTTTGTTAAATAAGATCCTAAAGCTTCTAAAACTGCAGGAGAGACTAAATTTTCACTAGGAATTAACTCAATCCCATCCATTTGACGCTCCTTCTCCGCTAAAATATAATTATAAATTTCTGGATCAACTTTTTTTATATTATCAAACATAACAGAGCACCTTCTTGAACAGAGAAAGAAACAAAGCAAATAAAAATGAGTGCGAAACAAAAACAAAAAAATTAGGATTAATTAATAAATTGAAAGGAACTACTTTTTTTCATTACAAGGGGTTGAGTGAAAAATGGCTGAAAGAAAGATTCAAATTATTGATGATTTAGTAAGAGAAGTTGCAATCGAACAAAAACTTAACCTAAACTTAAACACAGAAAACCTTGGAGAAGCACACGGTTTAATTGTTGCAAGACTATCCCAATCCTCAAAACCATTTAATGAAATAATCAAAGAAATCTTTAACGAAAACGGACTAAATAAAGAAAAAATAATGGATTTTCATAAGAGAATTACTTTAGGAATAAAACACCACTCAATAGAACAACACTCCCAAACAAGCGTAGGATTTGAAAATGTCAGTATTATTGCAACAAACAAATATTTTGAAAACAAAAGACTCGCAGCATACCTTGAAAGAAGCACAAGATACCAAGATTTTTCTAATCCATCATACTATATTCCAAAAGAACTTAACGAAACACAAAAGAAAAAATATGTTGAATCAATAGAAGAACTATTCAAAACATACCAATTAATTTTACCAAAAATAGAAGAAGAAATTACACGAGTGTATAAAGAGAAAGGAGTTGTAGAAAAAGAGAGTAATATCAAGAAAAAAGCTTTTGACTCCTCAAGATATTTACTTCCCTCAAGCACACACACAAACTTTGCAATAAGTACAAACTCCCAAACTTACCGTGCATTAATTACTGACTTATTAAGCATAAATAATTCTGAGTTAAACGAAAGTGCAAAAGAACTACAAAAAGAACTAGAAAAAATATACCCTGCTCTTTTAAGTAAAGAAGTAGCAAAAGCAGATGAGGGAAGAAAAGAACATTTAAACAAAAACAATAAAATAATTTCAATCAAAACAGGAGCAAAAGAAAAAATAACTGTAAACGGATTTGAGTTTGAAAATATCCAAAATACTGTAAAGCTAATTGATTACACTAAAAACGCTGAAGAACTAATCTGTTATGAATACCTTGTAAAAGAAGAATTTTATCCAGAAATGAAAAACGGAAAAGTAACTCTTGAAGGAAAAGAACTCAATGAAGAAGAAAAAAAAGAAATAATAAAAAAAATGTTTGAATACAACAAAATTGAGGAAAAACCCCACCGAGCTATAGAGCTTGCAAATTATTACTTTGAAACAATAATTGATTTTGGAGCAGGAAGAGACGTGCACAGAAACAGAATGCTTACCTGGATTGATTCAATTGTAAGCCCCGAGTTTGGTTTTGCTATCCCTTACTACTTAACTAAAGAAACAAAAGAACTCTATCTTACTGCTTTAAAAAAAGCATTTGAAACATGGATAGAACTTGTGCAAGAAGGAGTCTCAAAAGAAATCGCTCAATATGTGCTTCCTTTAGGCACAAATTATAAAGTATTTTACAATATCAACGCAAAAGAACTACACCACGTTGCAAAAACAAGAACAACAAAGCACGCACATTATTCATACCGTGAATATGTACACCAAATGGTAGAATGTGCAAAAAGCGTACAACCAATCATCGGAAATAACATTAAAGACTATTACGAAAAAGAAACCAATTTATTATAAAAAAAAACAGAAAACGAATTTGGAATTAAAAAATTCCATTTTCTTCAAAATCTTCTTTTAATTTAATCAATCTGTAATCTTCTGAAAAATTTGCTACTGCTAAAAATGCAGAAGGTATTAAAATAAAGACAAAAATCCAATTAAACAAAAATACTGCTGCAAGAGAAGAACCACTTAGAATAACTGCAATTAATGTTTTGTACAAATAAAAATTCTCTTTAACTTTTGAAAATAATTCTATTTTTGAAAAAGAAAAATTCAAACCCAAACGAGAAAATCCTGTTTTATTATCAATTACGGTTTCATACAAATACTTCTTCTTAATCATTATCTCACCACAATCAAAATTAATTCAACAAACCTATTTTTGAAAACGAAACCTTCTTTGCTACAAAGGATTTTTTAGATTCTTTCTCAAGCCAAACTATCAAATCATCAAATTCACTCATTGTTTCACCTCAAAAAAACATAACTCTAAGAAAACCTAAAATGCTACAAAAACACTTCAAATTAGAAAGCTTAAAGCAAAAGTGCTAAACAAAAAAGCACATAAAAACAAACTAACTTTCACCTTGTTTTTTAAAATAAAATTATTCTTTGAAACTAAATAATCCAAATATTTAAAGAACCCTTTCCCAAAATACAAAAAATCATTTTTATTTTGAACCACAGAACGAGATTCTATTACAAACAAATACTTTTTTTTCATAACTTATCTTACTCCACACTTACGTCAAGCAAATTTTTTCCATTCAAACACAATTTTAATCCCCTTAATAAAAAATCGCGAAAGCGAAGCTTACAAAGGAACTTAAAAAATTATTAAGAACTTCTTTTTGCAAAACAAATGCAAAAAAAATTGCATCTCCAATTAATCATGTGATGCATTAATAAACCTTGGTTTTACGAGATAAAAAAATTAAAAAAAAACAAGAAAAAGAAAAAAAAGAGTTAAAGTAAATTAGAATAAATAAAGTGATTCAAACAAAACAACAAACCTAAAAAGAGGAAAGAAATAAACTTTTTTTGGCAAAACAAGAAAACAAAATTCACTCTCAAAAGTTATTTTTATCAAAAACAATTCAAAACGCTTTAAATTGACAAAAATATTGGTTAAAATACAAAATAAAATAATTAAATACAAAGAAACTGATTCTATTAGTGAACATGACTGAATTTGTTTTTGTAAGTGCTGAAAGAATACCTTTAGGTCAAAAAATACTTGCGGATAAACTTGAAGAAAGAGGAGTGAAAACAAAAATAATTTCACTTGCAACACTCTTTGGAAAAACTTTTGATGAAAAAGGAGAAGATAGTTTTAGGGAAAGAAAAAGAGTAGAAAATTTTAAACAAGGAGTTGATGCTTATTTTAGAGGAGTAAGACCAAAAATTGAGGGCGCCCAATTTTTTGGAATGACTTTCTTTGATACAATTGGAGAGAAAGAAACAAGTTTTGTAATCTCGCGCGCAATAAAAAAATATTTTCCAAACAGCACGCTAATTGCGGGAGGACCTGCATTTAATTCAAATCCAAAAGCGTTCCTAAAAGAATCAGGGGCGGATTATGCATTACGAGGAGAAGCTGAAAACACCCTCCCAAAACTAATTGAATTACTTTCAAAACGAAAAGAAGGAAACTTAAGTGAAATCCCTGGAGTAATGTTTCGAAAAGAAGGAAGAATTTATTCACACCCAATTAATGCAAAACTTACTGCTGAAGAAATTCAAAATTCAAAATTCACTTATGTAAAACAAGGAAACATCGCTTTCACTTATTCTGAACGAGGGTGCAAAAATGCTTGCATCTTTTGCACAATACCACGAAAAGGAAACCCTATAATGATTAAAACTGAAACTATAATCCAAGGACTTGAACAACTCGCACAAAATAAAGAAATAAAACAAATATCTTTTATGGACGACCATTTCTTCAGTGATACAAAAAGAGCAAATGAGTTATTGAATGAAATAATTAAAAGAAAATTAAATAAAAGGTTTATTTTTGACTGTGCAGCAACAATAGAATCTTTAATCAAAAACGGCAAACCAAATCTATTATTCATGAGAAAAATAAAGAGAGCGGGAATTATTGGAATGGAAATCGGACTTGAAGCACTAAATGATAACATGCTAAAAGAAATTAAAGGAAACAGATACACTAAAGTTCAAGCAATTGAAGTACTAAAAGCGCTTAATAAAATAGGTATTAGCGCAAACAATTATTTGCTTGCAGGAGGAATAAACACACGCGCAAGAGACTTTATGGAATCATACTACTCTGCGTTAAGACTTGAAATGAAAGGCACTGCTAATTTTTACACAACAGCAATGATTGGGGCAACAAAACAAACTCCAATACACAGAGCTGCTGAAAAAGAAAATGCATTGTTTACTAACACTGGAAGAAATGTAAAACCTACAAAAGAAGGAAGAACGGGATTCAGACTTGCAATACCAAAAGATGAAGAGTTAAGAAAACTTTTTATTGAAAAATTAAGAAAAAGACAAGGAAGACAATTCTCTTCAAAGGATTTACCAAGAGTAATAAAAATGGGGCAAGAATCAAAAGACAGAGTAATGCAAAAATATGCTAGAAAACTTCAAAGAATTTCTGGAGAGCACGAGGTGCAATTTAAATTGCTTGAAAATGTCTCAGAACACATCAGAGCACATGTTGCAGCAAGAGAAATGCAAAAACAAGGAATTAAATTTACTATCCCTAATTTAAAAAAATTCTTACAAAACCCAAAAATAAAAGAAGCAGTAAATGCACTTGCATCCAAAACATACTACTCATACGTAAACCAAGTGATTGCATCAAGAAAATTAAAAGGAATAGAAAGGCTAAAAGCAATACAAAAACTTAGAAAAACTACTGGAATTGGAACTAATTATGAGTTTAATTCAAAAAAATACAACCCTAAATTACGCCGGTAAATTAGTTGGATAGCTATTTATAAACAACCAAATAAGCTACTATTATTGAAAATGCTAATGGGAATTATTTTAGCCAAAAAATATTCTCAAAAAAGCTTTTTTAGAGGTGAAAAAATGGCTACAAAAATAATAGAAAAAATAGAGGACCTGCCAGGAATAGGCGAAGGCGCTGCAAAAAAACTAAACGAAGCAGGTTACAAAACCCTAGAATCAATGGCAATAGCAAGTGCAAGCGAATTAAAAGAAATAGCAGGAATAGGAGAAGGAACTGCTGAAAAAGCGATTAAAGCAGCAAGAGACGCACTAGACATGGGTTTTGAATCAGCAGATACTTTAGCAGAGAAAAGAAAACTAATTGGAAGAATAACTACAGGAAGCACCGAACTTGATAATTTAATTGGAGGAGGAATAGAAACCCAATCCATAACAGAAGTATATGGAAAAATGGCTTGCGGAAAATCCCAATGGTGTTTTCAAACATCCGTGACAGTACAATTACCAATAGAACAAGGAGGACTCGAAGGAGGATGTTTATACATCGATTCAGAAAACTCTTTTAGACCAGAAAGAGTAATCCAAATAGCAAAGAAATTTGAACTAGACGTGGATTTGGTACTAAAAAATATTCACGTTGCAAGAGCATACAATGCTGAACACCAAATGATTCTCGCAGACAAAGCAGCAGAAATGATTAAAGAAAAAAACATTAAACTAGTAATAATAGACTCACTTACAGCACAATTCAGAGCAGAATTTGTTGGAAGAGGAACACTCGCAGAAAGACAACAAAAACTAAACAAACACATGCGAACTTTACAAAAACTCGCAGAAATGAATAACGTGGCAGTGCTTGTAACAAACCAAGTAATGTCTAGACCAGATGTTTTATTTGGAGACCCAACAGAACCAGTAGGAGGAAACGTAGTAGGACACGCAAGCAAAACAAGACTATACTTAAGAAAAAGCAAAGCAGAAAAAAGAGTAGCAAAACTAGTTGACTCACCCTCACTACCAGACGGAGAAGCACTATATATAATAACTGAAAATGGGATAGAAGACTCTGAAGAATAAAAAA
>JAQVQA010000019.1:0-6152 GCA_028701835.1 Candidatus Iainarchaeum sp. | reverse complement strand
CAAAGAATATTTAATTTTTTTAGAATAACTTAATTAAATAAACTAATCAATTATCTTTTTTTGAATACTTCTTTTCAAAATCACTTTTAAATTTCTCAAACCTATTTTCATTAATTGCAACCCTAATCTCTTTCATTAAATTTGTTATAAAATAAGTGTTATGATAACTCAATAACATTAAACCATTTTGTTCATGTGTTTTGAATAAATGATGCAAATACGCACGAGTATAATTCTTACAAACAAAACAATCACACTCTTCATCCAAAGGAATAAAAAAATCTTTGTGAAAAGCACGCTCAATTTTAATTTGACCATTATGAGTAAAAATTAATCCATGACGAGCCATTCTAGTAGGATAAGCAGAGTCAAACATATCAGCCCCATTTTCAACTGCATTTAATATTTCAATAGGAGAACCAATCCCCATAATATAAGTAGCATTATTTTCTGGAAGAACTTTCTTAACTTCCTTAATAATAGAATACATATCAACCTGGGCCTCACCAATCCCAAACCCCCCAAGAGCAACTGCATCAAAACCAACTTTGTGCAAAGCCAAAGCACACTTACACCTAATATCTTTATGAACCCCACCTTGAGCAATCCCAAAAAGCAACTGCTTTTTATTTAATTTACCCTCATTCTCCTCATGAGCCTTCTTACACTCCTGCGCCCACTCAATTGTACGAATTGCTGAATCCAAATAATCTACTCTACTTTTACCAAAAAGAGGTTGATGATCCAAACACATTGCAACATCACTCCCTAAAGAATTTTGAATAAGAGTTGCTTTAGCAGGAGTAACAAGTTCAATACTCTTATCAAAAGGGTTTTTGAAATAAACCCCCTTATCAGTGACTTTGTGAATAAATTGATCCAAAATTAATTGAAAACCACCCGAATCAGTGAAAAGAGCTTTATCCCAAGACACAAATTTATGCAACCCCCCTGCTTTTTCTATTAAAGAAAGACCCGGTTTTAGATAATTAATAAAAGCATTTGAAATCAAACACTCAACATTCATTTCTTTTTGTAATTGAGGGTGTGTCACAAACTTCACTGCGCCTTTTGTAGCAACAGGCATAAAAAAAGGAGTGACTACATCAACATGAGCCGTATGCAAAACACCACTCCTTGCTAAAGATTTAGAAGAAGAACACTTTATTTCAAAACAATTTGACATAACTTAACTAAGATGAAAAAGCTATTTAACCCCTACTTTAAAAAAAGAAATTACAAGAAACAAAACCAAAACAAGGAGATTTAAAACTTTTACTAACAAGAATTAAGTTGGACTAGACTGGGCCGGTAGCGGTGGCTTGTAACCAGAAACCCGCTTTATGCTGGAGTCAAAAACGTGAATGAGGAGCGTATGTTTTAGGAGTGAGAGCAATTATTACGTCGAAGCTCTGTCCTTACAGGCCCCTAACTAAAACGAACCCCGCCAGGGCAGGAATGCAGCAACGGTAATTTTAATTAAGAGCGCTGAAGGGAAGCGGAGTGGAGTAATAACTGCTTAAACACCCCAAAAACTAAACTTCGAACTCACGCCGTCCAAAAAAAAGCTTAAAAAAAGAAAGGTTTTTATACTCAAAAAAACAATCAATTAGCACCAAATAGGTGAACTAAAAAATGGTTTTTGAAAAAAAAATGTCAGTAAAGGACTTAATAGAACAAATGAGAGAAGAACTCAAAAAAGAACAAGACGAAATCTCTCCAAGAAAAACAATTACTAAAGTTAAAACTTCAAAAAATAAAACAACAACAAAAACAAAGAAAAAAGCTCCTTTAAAAACAAAAAAGAAGATTATTAAAAAAAAGAAATAAGAATGAACTAGAAAAAGCTCATTCTTTCAATTCTTTAAAAATTCAAAAAAGCAATTGTTATACCCACAAAAAGGCTTAAAAAAATTAATTCTTTTTTGAATCCTTATTAAATTCCTTGACTAAGCTAGATAAAACATTAGAAACTACTTCAAAAAGCTTCCAACCCTCGCTACTAGCAAAGAACTTTTTAGAACCAACTAAAAGCTTACCATGAACCTCATGCTGAACCCTAAGACCCCCCTTAGCGTAATCCTTTAAAGAAAGCTCAAGCCTAGTTTCAAACCCCACTTTTTGAAAAAACTTTTCAAGAGATTTTTCAAACAAAGCCAAATCAACTTCATCAATATCCTTAAATTTAACTAATTTAACATTCGCAAACCTAACCACACTCATTAAAACCACTCCTCCAAAAAACACTATTAAAATAAATACTACCTAACTACTTAAAAAAAGAATTGACTAATACTAATACTGATGATACCTAAAGAAAATAGTAACAAATTACCCCAAATTTTAAATATATTAGAAAAACACACTCAAAAACAAAACTATGAAAGACTAAAAAGAGTGATAAATAATTTAATTGAAAAAAATCTCCCCTACTCTCTAATAGAAGGAATAATTCTAAAAACAATAACAAACAAAATAACTCTAGAAGAACAAAAAAATTTTTCAATAGAAGGCCAAACAATCTCAGAAACAATAATACAAATGGAAGAAGTTATTCAAAGAAACTATTCAAAAATTCCAAACGAAACAATCACCTCAATCATACTAACCCTACCCAATGATTTTCAACCAATAATTGCAAAAATAGAAGAAACAGCAGATGCCCTTTATAACAAAGAAAAAATAATTTATGAAGAAAAATACGCTAAAAAAGCATTTGAAATATGGTTGCCTTTAGCAACAAAATTAGGAATGAATGATTGTGAATGGAAATTACAAGACTATTCTTTTAAAGTACTAAACCCACAAGCATTTGAAAAAATTAAAAGACTAATTAACAAAACAAGAGAAGAAAGAGAACAATTAATTCAAGAAGTCATAAACGAAATACAAGACTTATTAAAAACTAAATTAAAAACAACAATAACAGGAAGACCAAAAAGCTTTAATTCAATCTTTAACAAACTCAAAAAAACAAGCTTTGAAAAAATCCATGACATTTATGGAATAAGAATAATATGCAACAAAGAAAAAGAATGCTACGAAGCCCTTGGGTTAGTTCACTCAAAATACAATATAATACAAGAAGCTTTTGACGATTACATTTCAAAACCAAAACCAGATGGTTACAAAAGTATTCACACAGCAGTAAAAAGAAAAGAAGACATAATAGAAGTACAAATAAGAACATGGGCACAACACTTAAGAATAAGTGGAGAAACATACTGGACATACAAAAAACTAGATAAAGACAAAGAATTTGAAAAAGAACTTAGTTGGGAAAGACAATTACTAGAATGGCAAAAACAAACAGGAGAAGAAAAATTAGATAAAAAAGTTGCAGGAAACAAAATATTTGCATTCACACCAAAAAATGATGCAATAGCCTTGCCAAGAGGAGCGACCGCACTAGATTTTGCTTTCGCAGTACATACAGAAATAGGAAAAAAAGCTGAAAAAGTAAAAATAAATGGACAATTAAAAACACTAGAAACAAAACTAGAAAACCTTGACAAAATAGAAATAATAACAAATAAAAAAACACAAATGAAAAAAAGTTGGTTACAAAACGCAGTAACAGAAAAAGCAAAAACAAAAATAAAAAATCACTTTCAATTAAACACAAAAAAAGAAAAAAAAGAAAACACTTTTGAAATGAAAGACACTAAAAAAATAAAGATGGCGGAATGCTGCCACCCCCTGCCAGGAGAAGATGTTATAGGAGTAAAAACAACTAAAAGAAAAATAATAGTCCACAAAAAAGACTGCCCAAACATAAAAAAAATTTCAAAAGAAAAACTACTTCAAATAAATTTTGAAAGAGAAAAGGGAGAAACAGGAATAAGAATAAAAGCAATTGACCGAAGCGGATTGCTTGGAGAAATACTAGAAGAAATAAAAAACACAGGAGCCACCCTAAAAAACACTAATTTTAAAATAAAGAAAAACGGGTACGTAGACGCAATGTTTTTACTAGAAATTAAAAACGCCCAAAAACTCGAAAAACTAATTGAAAAAATTAATTCAATACCCTCAATTCAACTCACCCAAAGAATATAAAAAAACTAAAAAGCGTATTTATTTAAACTATTTTTAACAAAAAAACTTAAGAGGAAGTGATTAAATGAAAACAATAGGAAAAATAATGGTTTTTGCCATAATATTAGTTTTAATAGGAAGCACACTCGCAGCATTCCCCCAAGTTACTCAAATAAATTACGATCCAAATCCAGCAGTGCCCGGCACAACAATAACCTTTTTAGTACAATTAGAAAATTTAGATTCAACCACACAAAAAGACATAACTGTAAGCATAGAAGACACCTACCCCTTCACAGTTAAAACAGACGAAAGCAACCCAAACCCAAAATTTGTGGGAAATATACAATCATACGGAAAAACACTAGTACAATTCAACATATACATTGATCCAACTGCAGAAAACCAAACATACAACATCCCAATAATTGTGGAAGGAAAAGGGTTAGAAAGCAAAAAGAAAACATACCACCCAATAATAATAAGTGGAAAAGAACCTATTGTAAAAATTATTGACGTAACTGAAGAAAAATTACTTCCGGGAGAAGAAAAAGAAATAACATTTACATTACAAAACGTGGGCACTAGCACAGCACACCAAGTAGTCTTAGAAATGATTGAAGACCGAACAATAACTGCAACAGGAGGAATAATTGAAAGAGAAATAACTCCTTTAGGAGCAGCCGCAATAAAAGTTGATTCAATAAACCCAGGCGAAGAAAAAACAACAAAACTAAAAATTAGTGTAAGCAACAACGCAACAATAAAAAATTATACAATACCCATAAAAGTATCTTTTAACAACCAATCAGGAGAAAGAACAGAAACCACTTCATATGTTGGATTAAAAGTATTTGGAAATTCAGACCTTGACGCAACAATAAAAGAAAACAACAACGGCGAAATAATCTTTGAACTCTACAACAAAGGAATGGGAAAAGCAGATTTCACTCTAGTTGAACTAACTTCAAACCAAGCAACAATTGAAAAACCAAAACAATTCATTGGAACACTAAATGCAAACGATGTAGACACAATAAAAACAAAAATAAATTATACCCAAGATAATGCACTAATAACAATGAAAATAACTTACTTAGATTCCGATGCAAAACAAAAAACAAAAGAAATAACACTACGAACACAAGCAAAGACAACAACACAAGAAGGTCCAAACTGGATTCTAATCTTAATAATCCTTGCTTTAATTGGATTTGGAGCATGGAAATATATAATAAAAAAGAAAAAGTAATATTGAAGAAAGAAAAAAACTTGTTAAACAAGTTTTTTTCCCTAATTTTTTAAAATATTATAACCTATAATCATCATCCACTTTAAGAACTTTAATCCCATTATCAGTTATTTCAATAGGGTGCAAATCCTCATTATGCTTCGTCGCACGCATCTTTCTAATATGAAGAGTCCTGTTAGACTGTGTACCAATCCCCATATAATGAAGAACAATAACCCCATCAGCAACAAACTCTTCTACTCCATACTTACCCAATTGTTTAGAATCCTCATTAATTTCAGTAGTAAATATAGTTGTGACCCCCGCCCTTGAAAGAAGATAAACCATTTTCAAAACAGCTTTTCTTACTTCATGCTCATTATCAAAATTCAAACCCAAAGCAGGAATTGAATCAATAACAACCCTCTTCGCCCTAATTTTTTTAATCGCCCTCATTAACTCAAGCAACAACTTGTCAAGATCAAAACCAGTAGCTGGAAGAGAAAACTCTTCATCACTAGGAATACCAAGCTTAGCCATAGTCCCATCAACTATTTTCAAAACACCCTTATCTTCAAAAGACCTTAAATTCCAACCAAACCTCAACATATCCTCCCTAATCAAATCAGGCCTCTCATCAAGAGTTAAATACACTCCAGGCTCATTCATGTTAACTCCATTAATCAAAAACTGAGTAGCAAAAATAGTCTTCCCCGTACCAGTACCACCAGAAATTAAAAAAGCTCTCCCCTCAGGCAAGCCTCCTTCAACTAATTCATCAAACCCAAGAATTCCTGTTCTAACCCTATTCATACAAATCAACAACAAAAATAGACTTTACTTAATTATAAATCTTTTCACTAAGAAAAAAAAAGAAAAAATG
>JAQVQA010000044.1 GCA_028701835.1 Candidatus Iainarchaeum sp. | reverse complement strand
AAATTAAATATCAAGTTAGATACAATTAAAGAATATTTAAACAAACTCAAAAGAAAAGGAGTTTTGAAAAGAAAAGGCACTACAAGCAAAGGATATTGGGAAGTTAAAAAAATAAATGCTTAGTTGTTTTTCTTAATTGGATTAAATGAAACAATTCTTAGTAATTGCCGCCTGTATTATAGCTCTTATCACCCAAAGCAACTAATTTTTATTAGTTACATTTTGTAACCGACTCGTTTCCTTTCTCTAAAAGCCTGTGTTTCAAAACTCTCCAATAATTTCTAGCTTGTATTACCTTATTTGCCTAACTTAGTTAATTTTGTTTTAAAGCAAAGTTTTTTAACTCCATATTAGTATGGTATTAATGTGATGTTATGCCTACTGCGATTGTGCAATTAAGTAATGAAGCGAATCATGTAATTAACATAGTTAAAGCTAAATATGATTTGAAGGATAAAAGCGAAGCTATCAATGCTTTGGCTTTAGAATATGCTCAAGAAGTGCTAGAGCCTGAACTCAGACCCGAGTATATTGAAAAGTTAAAATCTTATCAAACTGAAAAAACTGTTAAAGTAACTAATTTGGATAAATACTTCAATGAATTAAGAAGGCGATAAAATGCCTTACTCATTGGAGCTAAGAAAACACGTTGAAAAAGAATTTGAACGCATTGCTAAGAAATCTCCTATTGAAGAAGAAGCAATTAAGAAAAAACTTATTGAAATACTAAAAAATCCTCAAAGATTCAAACCATTGAGAAAACCAATGCACGGTTGGTGGAGAGTACATATAGTAAAATCATTCGTCTTAATTTATTCAATTGATGAAGAAAAAAAAACAGTAATTCTTGAAGATTACACTCACCACGACAACGCGTACCAATGATAAAAAAGGAATGCTTACCTAAATCTAAAAATAATTTGTTCCAACAAGCACAAAATTAATTCTTTTTTTTAAAGGTTAGAATTATGTTTTTTTTTAAAATTATTTTACTCTTCATTAATTTTAACTGGTTTATTGTTTTTCAAATTAGGGATAAGATTTGTATTTATCCAATTCTTCCACTGTCCTAAGAGTTGCTCGTAATCAATTTTTCCTTCTTCTTCAAGCATCTCTTCTCGCATTAGCATTAACTTGTTATTAGCCCTGCTAGTGTGATCAGCTTCGAGTAGTGATTTTAATCCAAGCGAATTTTTTTGTTCAACTAAAAACAATTTAGCATTTCCACGCAACCTAATTTCTGACCAAATATCATTAATTGTTAACCCACTAGTTTTTTGAATCCTCTTAAATAATTCACTCTCTTTTAAGTTATCTTCTAGTAATTCAAGCGAGTCCTTACCCGCATCGTACTTCATTAAATCCAATAACCCGCCTTCTCTTAAAGGATCCTCGTTCCAATGTTTTTTAATCTCAGTAATTTCAACAACTCTTCGCACTCTCTTCAAACTACCTTTGAATCTAATTGGACGCGCAACTACAACAAGGTCAGTTGCTTTAAAAGAAGTAGTTGGTACTCCAAGGTCATTAACTACTCTATCCCAAACAGAATAAGCACTATCAGCGTGAATAGTTCCAAGAACAACATTACCCGCAGCTCCAACCCTCATCGCTTCATAAAGAACCTTAGCTTCTTTTGAACGAACCTCTCCAACAACAATAGCAGAGTCACCCAATCGAAGAGCGGTTCTTAGAGCCTCAGCAGGATCAACTTCTGTGTCAGTTTTTGAAACACTAATAGCACTCTTAGTCTTTAACCTTTGAATATTAAAACCAATTTCTTGCATGTAAGTAACCGGAAGTTCAAGAGTATCCTCTGAAGTAATTATTCTAGAGTTTTGTGGAATCTCAAGCATTAAAGATTGTAATAAAGAAGTCTTGCCCGAGCCCCTTGAACCAACTACCAGAGTAGTAGTCTGCATGTCAATCAAAAAACTTAATAACCCTGCAGCGAGTGGACTAACAAAACTAACATCAATGAATTGCTCAAGAGTCCAAGGAGTTGTTTTATGCAACCTAAAAGCAAATCCATAACTAGAAGGAGTAAGCGGAGGGCCAATTATTGCAATTCTTGTCTCAAGATCCGCTAAATCAAAGTCAAGAACCGGGTGAGCTTCATCAAATGGACGAGAAGACATTGCCCTCATCTTAGAAATCAATGCATTAGCTTCATTCTCCGTAAAACTAATATTAGTTTGACACTGGCCAAAATCCGAGTGAACAATATAAATTGGTTTCATTCCAATTGGAGAATCAATGTAAATATCAGTAATCCTCCTATCATTCAACAAAATTTCTAGAATACCATAACCAACAGTATAACGAGCAACTACTCTTGCAAGCGAAGTCATGTCATCCGAAGTTAATTGAATCCTGTTAAACGCAGCAATCTCTTTAATCGTTGACTCATACAACCTCTCAAAGTACCTCCTTGAAGTAGCAACCGTGCTAAGGGAAGTCCTACCCGGTTTATAAGAAGCAACAACCTCTCTAGTCTTACTCAAAACAAAGTACTGGTCAGGTGCTAAAGAATACTCTGGTGGATTAATGTAATACAACTTCTCTACCCTATTAGGGTCAGCAAAAATCTGGACACTAGACTCCTTAACAGAATACTCGTCAAGCAAATTAAAATTCTCAATCCCACTAAAAGATAATTTAGAACCAATGAAACTAGGTTTAATATCCGCTTCGAAAAGAGCTTTATAGATTTGAGTAGTTTGAGGAACCTCACTTAATTCAGTTAAGAGCTTCTTTGCCCTAATAATAAGAAGCATTGTTTCAAATCTATTCTTTAACTCAACAAGAGTAGCTATATAGGGTTCGGTGCAAGAAACATAAAGAGCAGGGGATTGACGCATCTTCTCCTCTTCCTTTCTTAATTCTTGAAGCAAACTCAAATAAGCTAATAAAGGATCATAACTAATCAAATCATTAGCAATCCTAACAACTATTTGGTGACGCTCGGGAAAAAACTGTTCACACTCACTAGAAGCTTTTCCTAAGTGATTATAACTCCAAACACCCTCAATAGCTAACCTCTGTGAAAAATTAGCCATCTCCATTAACATTTTAGTTTGAGTCTCTTCATACACTCTCTCATAAGCTTCAGAGAGAACAATCTTTTGAGCCTCAACCTCTTGAAGAAGCTTAATAGCGTGAAACCTACAATGATGATCCTCTGCTAAAGAAGCAGAGTAAACACAATTCCTACAATCAAAAATAAGGGTACGTTTACCCGCAACATCCTTAACAACAAAATCCCCGACTTTGAAACCACCAATCTTCATAAACATCAAATCCAATCAATTTACTAAAAAACCCTTTAACCAATTCACACTAACAAACATTAATCCCTAAAAACCAATTAACTTAACTCAAAAAAAAACTTAACCAAACCTGTTTCAATTAGGAGTTAAGTGATATAAAAACTTGATTTTTAGTCAAAAAGCAATTATTATTAACTCTTGAAAATAATAATTGTTCATGAAAAGAAAATTAAAAAAAATTTCTATTAATGATATTCCTTCAAGGATAATGAACAAAATAGAGGAAGAGAATAAAGCGATTAAATCAAATGAGAAAAAACAATT
>JAQVQA010000043.1 GCA_028701835.1 Candidatus Iainarchaeum sp. | reverse complement strand
CTTGCTGATTACCAATCAGAAGAAAATGGGGGAAATGGGTACTTAAGAATACTTCACTTTAGTCCAAACGAAGAAATAGTTAAAGTTAGAACATTTTCACCTTATTTGAGTGAGTTAAAAGAAGGAACGAAAAGCAATTTTGATTTTAATTATGATTATAACTAAAGAACAGTTTTAGGATAAATTATTTTTTATGTTAAAGCATAATTTTAAATTAAGCTTCAAGTTTTTGTTTTTTTGATTTCAATGGATTTGTTAAATAAAGCAATTGAGAGAAAATACATTTTTACTTCGTATTCTAAAGATTATCCAAAAATGTTTCAAAAAGAAAAATATTTTTTAACAAAACTCTTTTCTCCAATTAAAAAAAAAGAGATTCATCATATTGGGAGTACTTCTGTTCCTAATTTGGGTGGAAAGAGAGTAATTGACATTATTATAGTCGTATCAAAAAGTGAAATAAAAAAATCAAAATCTATTTTAAAGAAAGGGGGTTTTGTTTTTCACCACACTATGAAGAAAAAGAGGAGTTTTTTTTATAAGTATTATTTGGATAAAGGAAAGAAACCTGTTTTGGTTCACTTGCATCTAACTTATTTTAATAGTGGGGAGATAGAGAAGGCCTTAGCATTTAGGGATTATTTAAGAGAATTTCCTAAAGTGAGAAAAGAGTATGAGTTAATAAAAAAGAAGGGTTCTAATCTTCACTCAAAAAATGGGTGTAAGTATGTTGCTCATAAATTGGATTTTGTGAAGAGTACTTTGAGTAAAGCTCTTGATTGGTTTGAACAAAAAAATCTTAATGAATAAAATTATATTAACTAGAAGTATTTATTTTTATTATGGTTGAAAATGGTAAAAAGAATTTTGTTAATAAAAAAGCTTTTCGTTCTCGTGCAAATGATTATACTTTAAGTGAACTTGAGGCTTTTACTCGTGCTACTTACAAAGCTTATTTGTCAGTGCTTTCTACAAAACCAGATGCTTTAATTGCTCCTCTTAGGGGTTCGGAGCCTTTAGTAAAGGTAATGAATTTGTATGCTTCTGAAGAGAGGAAGAGTAATCAAATGCCTAGAGTTTTTTATCCTAGGTTGGGTCAAATTAGTTTGGGTGAACACGGAAAAGTTATTGATAAGACTCTCCCTGGATTTATTCAATCCCAATCAGAGCCTGAACAAGTGAGGGAACTAAGAAGAATGCTTGACTCTGTTTTGAAGAGATCAAGAGTGGATCAAAAAAAGAGGATTCACTTGGTTTTAATTGATGAGGTTCGTCATGGTGGTTCGGTTGCTCAAGCAGTGGAAATGATTGAGGGATTAATTGCAAATAAAGCAACTAAGATTCCGGTTAGTCTTTCAGTGATTGCGATTGCAGAGAATAAAGCTTATCGTTCAGCGAGTTACAATGCTTTAAAATCAAGGATTCATGTGAAAGAGTTTTTGGTTCCAAGAGTATTTACTATGGATTCAGCAAATTCTTTATTCCCTTTGCTTAAAGAAAAAAGAATATTTTGGCCGTTTTCTTCTAGACTAAAGTTAGGAATTACAAAAAAAGCTATTAGGGGTAGGCAGGAACTACTTGAGGATATTAGTGCTTTAAGAGAAAAAGAGCGTTTGCATTTATCTAATGGAAGACTTGAGAATACTGTTCGATTTGCTAGATTAAAAAAAATTCCTAAAATTAAGTAATTTTGTTTATCCTTTAAAAAATTCTTCAACTTCTTTTTCTGGTTGCAAGGTTTTTTTGTATTCAAAGTCCTTGGGGTAGTATTGTTTGAATCTCTCTTCCCCAAACCTTAAATCCAAAAACACGCACACTCCTTTATCAGTTTCTGTTCTAATTACTCTACCAGATGCTTGAATTGCTTTACTAATTGCTGGAGCGTTATAAGCATACTCCCACCCCTTATTGAATTTGAATTGGTGATAATTGATTAATGCGTTAGTATAACTATTCATTTTTGCGAATGGTACTCCTACTATTATTGCGCAACTCAAATTGTCTCCGGGAAAATCAATCCCTTCAGCAATGCTTCCTCCACTAACTGCGAGTAGTACTCCTCCAAAACCACTTCCCAAATTCTTGAAATTATGAATTAATTTTGTTTTTTGATCTTGACTCATTTCTCGCTCTTGTTTTAATACTTGTCTTCTAGTTTTAATTAACTGGGAAATTGCGTTCATTAATTCAAAAGAAGGGAAGAAAACTATTGTATTACCTGATATTTTTGAAACAATTTTATCAATGCTCTCTGCAATTGTTTTGAATTGATCACTATTTCTTGAAGTGTATTTAGTAGTAGAAGACTCAACCACTAAATTTAATCTATTCTCTTTACTAAAGGGACTCTTATATTCTTTAAGAGAAAAAACCTCCCCAAGTTTGTTATGTATATTATTCTTTTTTATTTTTGTTATCCCTAGTACATCAGCGTACATTTCAAGTGGGAGTAATGTTCCTGACATCATTATGCATGAATGAACTTTTGAAAGCACTTCAATTGAATTATCCATTATTTCTAGTGGATAAACTCCTATTGTGAGTGAGCCTTTTCTCTCAAGCAAATATAATGTGTGTTGTTTTTGTTTTAATAAAATATAAATGAATTCGATTATTGAAGAAAGATAAGAGTTTTCGGTTTTGTGCTTTGCCATAAATTTTTCAGAAGCCTCTTCTATCTTCATTAAATTCTCTCCACTAGTTTTTTTGAAGAACATAATATCCTTTTCTTCAAGTCTTGCCTCGCTTTTCTCAATAGAAATTTTTTTACCTAAATTAAGCAATTCTTTTCCAAATTCTTTAACAATCTCTTCAACCTCAAAGTCCCCAATATTTTTCGCTTCTTTTTGCGCTTTTTCAATCATTGAATAATCCATTCTAGTTGAAAGCATGTCCCTCATTCTTTCAGGCAAATTATGGGCTTCATCAACTACTAGAATAACATCTTCTAGTTTTATGTTTGCATTATTAGCATTAAGAATACCTTCCCTAATATCCTCGTGAAAAATGTGGGTATAATCCCCAATAATAAGATCAGCATTTTTAATCATTTCAAGGGTTAATTCATAAGGACACAACTCGTGTAACTCACATTGTTCTTTAATAAAAGAATAGTTGTGATTATATGAATTAATTAAACCCCTCTTGTTTCTAATAGCCTCGGCTTTTTGTTTAGGGGTATACCCTTTTGTATTAGTATAATACTTGCAGAGTTTATCCTTCTTTTTCTTGTTACACGCTTCATAAAAACCAATCGCGTATTGAGTATTTGAGAGGAAAGGGTCTATACACATTTGTCTCCTCCCTACTAGATCAATTGCTTTAATACTCAAACCAAATTTTTCATTCATTAATTTTGATGTCTCAAGCACTATTTCATGTTGAGAAATTTTTGGGGTTAGAAAAAAAACTTTTTTGTTATTCATAATAGCATAACTTAATGCTGGTGCGAGAGTAGAAACGGTTTTACCTAAACCAGTCGGGGCATGTGCAAGAAAAATCTTTTTCTCTTTAATTATAGAAGCAGTGTCTCTTACAAACTCTTGTTGTTCAGCTCTCACCCTATCATAAGGAAAATATACTTTCATAACTAAATAATCAAATTGATTTAGCTTTTAAATTAACTACCAAGGAGTTTGCC
>JAQVQA010000018.1:12998-14742 GCA_028701835.1 Candidatus Iainarchaeum sp. | reverse complement strand
CATTAAGCCCAACCCCAAAACTTTTCAAAACCCCTTTTGAAAAACATTAACTTTGAATAATTACAAAGTTATAAACATTATATATTATTCTATAGAAGAAGTATATAAACTTAACTAATTCACTAAAAGAAGGGAAGAAGATAACTTTTATTTGATAACTACTGTCTTTCCCAAAGATTCACTAACTAACTTCTTATTTAAATTCTTCACGTAATATAAAATTGAATCACTCGAATTAATAGTAATATACTCAATTTCTTTAGAAACTGATTCAGATTCAATAGTTAATTGTTTAGGAGGATTACCTACAATTAAGAGAGTATTTATTGGATACCCTGCAACTAAGGCATTCATTGAGTATTTTAAAGAAGTGTTATTAACACTAACAGTATTTAACAAATTTGTTAAATTAATTCCCTCTTCGTTTTGGACTTTTAAAATAAATTCTTTTGCTGAAGAAGGCAATTTATTGAATTCATTAATTGAATTTTGTAAATCTACCCTAACCTCTTCAATCATTTTCTTAGCTTCTTCACTATAAACCCCTTTGTTTGAATCATAAAAATTGTACAAACAACTATTTCTAACAATATCTTTGAACCAATCAGACGCATTTTCATTAGGATAAATTTCACATCCAGAATCCTCAAGCATTTTATTCTTTTGAGTAGTCATTAACTCTAATTTTTGTAAATTATTGTACTGTACTCTAGTTTGAATTAAATAATAACCCTCATTTAAATCCAACCCCCTCAAATCACAAAAAACTTTAGAGGTCTTAACATCAACATCACAAGCACCATCAAAATCAATTCGAACTACCCCTTCTTCACCAATGTTAATAACATAATAATCAACACCATGAATCAAATTCTCTCTTAAATTAGTTGACACTCTTTCAGCTGACTTTTCAATAACATCTCCAGAATGGCTAGCAGTATTTAAACTAAAAAAATTCATAGACTTTCTATAAGCTCTTTCCCAAACAGATAATTTTTCATTCCTTATAAAATCATACAACTCAAGTCCCTTAATAGTTTTACTCAACACACCTTCATTTAAAATTATAAACTTCCCTTTACCCCAAACATAATCAGAATCATACTCACTTGAATACTCTTTGTCATAAAACTTTGAATTTGCAGGAACTCTTATGTCTAAAGAATAATTAGTTGATTTAGTCATTATTTTATTTATTTCTGGATCAATAACAGGTTCGAATAAAGAAGATTCAAGAGCGGGAGCAGAAGGCACAACATAAGTGTTTATTACAGGTAAATTATTTGCATAAATTGAAGAAATATTATCCCAATCCTTATTATCAGAATAATTCAAAGCAATTGTATGAGCAGTAATTACAACAAGAGCAGCAATTCCAACAGGATTCATTCCTAAAAAAGTCTTTGCTCCAGCAACAGAAGCCAAAGCAGAACTACCTAAAGCTGTTTTTGACGCACCCCAAACTATTCCTCTTAATAACATGTTTTGAGAAACATAATAACCCATTCCTTGAGCAGCTCCAGAACCAAAAGAAGATACCCCTGACTCTAAATCTCCTCCACTTCTATAATCAATAATAGCTTCATTCGAACCAGTAATACCAGCATATAAAAGCAAATTCCAAAAACTAAACTTAACTTCAGGTTTAGTAGGCGCAACAGTAGAATTACCAGAAGGAGTACCAGGAGAACCAGGAGAACCAGGAGAACCAGGAGTAGAACCAGGAGTAGAACCAGGAGTAGAA
>JAQVQA010000018.1:10029-12898 GCA_028701835.1 Candidatus Iainarchaeum sp. | reverse complement strand
AGAACCAGGAGTAGAACCAGGAGTAGAACCAGGAGAAGCAGGAGGTTGAGGAGGATTAGTCACAGTAGCAGATGCAGAACCACCAGTAGCATTAGAATTTGCTGAAGCAGTATTTGTAGTTTTAACTGCAGGCGCTCTTCTTGTACTAGTTCTTGGAGTAGAAACTTTTGTTTTTGCAGGAGGATTTGGATTAGCTTCAAGAGTATACCTATTTAACCCACTAGAAGTAGTAACAGGTTGAACATCAGTCATCCCTGGCGCAGGAGCTGGTTTTTTGAATGAATCAAATAATCGCTGTTCAATTTGTTTATAACTTTTAGTGTCATTAGGAATAGACCATCCTTTTCTACTAGCCATATCTTTTAAAAAAGTGTTATAACCAGTACCATTCAAACTACTTGAATTAATTGCTGTATTATTATATCCTTGCCCACTCCAAAACCTTTGCAAAGCCATTTTAACATTATAACTATAAGAAGTACCCATTGACATTCCATTAGAAGCATCAGCCATTAATTGAATCTCACTAGGAGAAACTACCAAAGACAATACCCCGCTCATTAATAAAAGTAAAAAGAAAGAAATCAAAATGATTTTTTTATAACTCAAGCTTTCCCCCCCTCACAGTCAATAACTACATTATTCAATTCTTCTTGGACAGTCAACAAGTAATCATAAGAATCATTCAATTCAATTAGAATTAGCTCTGAATAAGGATCATAATTATAAGCAAAATCATCAACATCCATAGCCAAATCATACAAATTAATATAATTTTGGATTATTAATCTATTCAAATCAGTAACTTTGTTTAACTCACTGCAATTAAAGCCACTTTTGAATAAAACATTTAATGACTTAATTTCTTGTTCTGAACTAAAACTATAATCAATAGCTTTTATGTAAACATCTGTTAAAGCACTTAATTCATTCCTATCCTCAATAGAATACTCTAATAAATTTCCTTTAAAAACCACTAAATCGTTTTTTAAATTCAACAAACCGTCTTTTTTCTCAATCCAATTAATTATTCCATTCTCATCCGAGTAAACCAAGTTAAGCAATTGGATATTATCTATATTAACATCATTTTTTTCAAATAATACAAGAAATCCTTCATAACCATCATTAATTGATTTTGATTCAATTACAGGCAAAGAAACTTGATTTTGAGTCAAATAAATATACCCTAAAACAACTACAATAACAAGAGCAATTATAATAATTAGATTTCTCCACTTCTTATCCATTTAATCACTCAAATAAATTAATTTATAATAAAATAGAGTTTGAAAGTAGTATAAATACTTTCCTTTAAAGTTTTTTTAAAAAAAATGTGTTTTGTTAATCGTCGAAAGTAATTAACTCAGTTTAAATATTCATTCATTCTATTTAATTTAGTTGAATTTTGGATAAAGTTTTTTATGGTTAAGGTTATTGATAAAAAAGTTGCTTTGAGTAGTGAGGAACTCAAACTCCTTGGGGAAGGAAAAGAGTACGAGTTAATCCCTAATCAGAAAGGAATTTTTTTGTTAATCGAAAAAAAAGAAGTTTTGAAGAATGAGGGGAAGAGTGTTTGTGTTAGCGTACCCCACCAAGAAGATTTAATTAACCCTTTAGAAGAAGAAAAACAACAAGTAATTGGATTAATTAAGAAAGAAAAATTATCTGAACTCGTTGAAGGAAAATTAGAAGAGAAGTTAAGTGAAGAACAAAAAAAAGCGTTGAGTGAATTAATTAAAGAAGGAGAAGTTTTTGTATTCAAATTAAACGAGTCATACAAGAAAGGAGTTTATAGATTAAAAGAAGAAACAAAGGATAGTTGTGTAAAGGAATCCAAGAACTTTAATGCAATAGAAAAAAAGATTGAAGAGTATAATTTGGAACAAGACGGTTTTTTAATAGCAAAGAACACTGACAAAGCAAGGGCATTATCATTTGAATACGAAGGACAAATAAAAGAAGGAATGCTTAAAGGCATTAGAACATTTGATGGAAATTATTACTTAATAGAAACCGATTTACTCGAAGAAGGATTAGTTAAAATAATTAATATGTTTAGGGAAAAAAAATCACTTACCTTAGAAGAGACTTCTAAATTAATTAATTACTCAAAAACACTAACTAAAATAATCTGTGAATTCTTAAAAGAAGAAGGAGAACTCTTGGAAAAAAGAAAAGACCAATACTCTTACATTGGGTGAATTAAAGAGTAAAGTATAAAAACAACTATTATGTAATTGATTTAACATGACTCTAAAAAATATTCCTTTAGGAAAAAAGTGTCCAAAAGCACATAGATTAATTAACAAAATTGGCTTAAGGCCCCAAGCAAGAAACACAACCGCTTTTAAGGTTCTGAAAGGAAAATATGCAAGACTTAAAGCAGAGAGAGGAGTTAATTTTAATTCACTCAAAGAAGCTGGTTACTCAATTCAAATGATGCTGGACCTTGGAATGCCTATTCCTGAAATAATAATAGGACACTTAGCAAAGAAAGGAGGAATTCAAAACCTAGTTTCAGAAGTGACTAAATTACACAACTCAAATGATCACCACTACAAGAAACTAAACTTTAAAACACTAGTAAGTCAAGGAATTTCATTAAAAAGAATATATGAAGCAAAAGCCCAAATAGGATTACTCTTATGGGAAGGATTTACTAAACAAGAACTAGTAGAAGCAGGGTATGAAGAAAAAAGAGTAGATTCGGTAATTAGATTCATTAATGAAAGAAAAAGCAAAAAACAATAAAAAAATTCTTTTTCACTAAGAATATAAACATTCCACTTCAAAATAAATTATTGGCAAAGTCAATTTAAGAAACTACTATGGGGTTATAGTGTAGTGGTATCACGGTTCCCTCCAG
>JAQVQA010000018.1:7385-9929 GCA_028701835.1 Candidatus Iainarchaeum sp. | reverse complement strand
AATTCCCCGTGACCCCATTTATTTTCAAATTCTATTTTTAGTCAACTAAATCAATTCTTTTGAAAATGCAACTCTAATTTTTTTACCTAAACCACAACTTTAAATTGCTTTTAGTATTAATTTATTTATAAAAAAAGTGATTTTAATTGATTAGCGAAAAAAGATTTACAAAAGAAATGGAGTTAGCAGTTTACGAGGACTGGAAAGAGAATAATTCTTTTATATTTGATAAAGACTCAAAGTTACCTGTTTACTCAATTGATACTCCCCCACCATACATTAATTCACCCGTACACATTGGACACGCAAGCACTTACGTGATAATGGATTTTATTGCAAGGTACAAGAGAATGATGGGTTATAATGTTTTGTTTCCACTCGGACTTGATCAAAATGGTTTACCAATTGAAATTAGTGCAGAAAAAAAATATAAAGTTGATTTTACTAGAATAGGGCGAGAGAAAGCAGTTGAGTATTGTAGACAATTACTAAACGAAACAACTAGTGAAAGCGTAGACTCTTTTTTTAAATGCGGAATTGGTTTTAGTTCTTGGAAAGAAGGGACTCAAATAGGAGATATTTATCAAACAGATTCACCTGATTATAGAGCAGTAACTCAAAGTACTTTCATTGATTTATACAATAAGGGATTAATTTACGAGGCGGATAAAGTAGTTAATTGGGATCCAAAATTACAAACAACCGTATCTGATTCAGAAATAATTTACGAGGATAGACCCGGATTCTTTCATGACATTGTATTCAAAGTAAAGGATAGTGGAGAAGAAGTAATTATTGGAACTACTAGACCAGAACTAATATGCACTTGCGGAATGGTTATTTACAATCCAAGTGATAAAAGATACCAACACTTAGAAGGAAAAACTTTAATCACGCCTTATTTTAATAAAGAAGTTTTGTGCAAAGCACACCCAAGTGCAGAAATTGATAAAGGCACAGGAATAATGATGATGTGCTCTTACGGAGACTTAACTGATATTAGGTTCTTCATGGAACAAAAACTGGATGCGAGAGTTGCAATTAATAAAAATGGTACACTAAATGAAAATGCGGGAGATTTGAACGGATTAAAAATTAAGGAAGCGAGAGAAAAAATAATTGAAGGACTAAAAGCACAAAATCTTTTAAAAAAAATGACTCCTACTCAAGCACACCGAACACCAATTAGTGAGAGAAGCGGAGCAGCTATAGAATTTATTCAAATGAAGGAATATTATTTGAAGCAACTAGAATTTAAAGACGAGATGCGAAGAATTGCAAGCGAAGTAAACATTTATGCCCCCGAATCAAGACAAATTCTTTTAGATTGGATTGATTCAGTTTCAATTGATTGGCCAATTACTAGAAGAAGATTCTATGCAACAGAAGTACCTGCATGGTATTGTAAAAAATGTGGGAGCATACAATTAGCAAAGAAAGGAGAATATGTTCAACCATGGAGGGAAGAGTATAAAGGAAAGTGCGAGAAGTGTGGGGGAGAAGAATTTAGGGGCGACGAAAGAGTATTTGACACTTGGTTTGATTCAAGCATATCTCCACTATATATTTTAGGTTATGAAAGACACCCAGAGTTTTTCAAAGAACACGAACAATGCTCTCTAAGACCCCAAGGAAAAGAAATTGTTAGAACATGGTTGTATTATACTCTGTTAAAAGATTATTTACTCACAGGAAAAACAATTTTTAAAGACGCTTGGATACACCACCACATAGTAACCGAAGATGGAACAAAAATGAGTAAATCAAAAGGAAATGGAATAGACCCCCACAATGTTCTTGAAAAATTTGGTTCAGGTCCATTTAGAACATGGTGTGCTGTAGAAGGAAATTTAGATAAAGGAGATTTTAGGTGCTCTTATACTAGAATAGAAAATGCAGGTAAACTCTTGGAAAAACTTTGGAATGTTTCAAAATTCGTTTCAATGTTTGAACTAACAAAAGAACAATCTAATGAGATTGAATTAATGGAAATTGATAAATGGATGATTCAAGAAACTGATAAAATAATTAGTGAAACAAAAAAAGGTTATGAAAAATATGATTTTCACAATCCCTCAGTAAGAATAATTAATTTTATTAGAGACGAATTCGCTTCAAATTATATTGAAACTGTTAAAAGAAGAGCGTACAATAATGATGCTTTAATAAAATTTAGTGAAGCTCAAAGAAATGCAGCAGTTAAAACACTAAGAGAAACTCTAGACTCACTACTATTATTACTCTACCCAATAAACCCTGCAATGACTCACTTCATTTACAAAAATTTGTTTAACAAAGAAATAAAAGAGGAAAAATTCCCTAATACAAAAAATATTAAGAGCACAATTAGTTCCGAAGAAATACAATTATTCAACTCAGCTGTTTGGAAAACAAAAAAAGATAATAATTTGAGTCTAAAAGATGAAATCAAAAAAGCAATTGCTCCAAAGAGTCTCGAACCGGTTGAAATAGAATTAAGGGCAATGCATAATATTAAAGAAATTGAGTTCAAAGAAAAAGAGATTATAATAAATGCAAAATAAT
>JAQVQA010000018.1:2769-7285 GCA_028701835.1 Candidatus Iainarchaeum sp. | reverse complement strand
AAAATCAAGCATAATCATAAACACTATACAAAACAACTTTCCCATTATGAATACCTGCAGGAATGAAATCAGTTATTTGAGGACGCAATAAATTAGATTCATTATAAACTTGTTCAAAAACAACTCTAAGATTCTTAAAAGCTAATTCCACTAATTTCTTCTCACTAATTGATTTAGGGTACCAAGGATTTATTCTCTCAAGAACCAAAAAATCCCCAATACTAGCAATTAATTTAGGCGTTCTTAGAATATACTTTGAATCGACCCTCAATTTATTCTTCCTAAAAAAAGAGTGATGAGCCTTCATGAATTTCCTAACCCCATGCTCTTCACCTTTATTTACAAACCCCTCAAAAAAATCTCCTTTAGTATCCTTAACAACAAATTCTCTTCCCTTAAACACAAAACGCCTCACATTATAAGAAGGGACGTGAAAATCACTCATAAATCTTGGTAAAGATTCAAAAAAATCATTATTTAATTTTTTCTTCAAAAAATTAATTGCTTCAACACGAACCTTTGAAGAGTATAATTTTCTCTTAAAAGCAGGTACACTAAAAACACGCAATGCATTAATCCTACTACGCGAAACACTATTCAAAACAACTTTCTTTGAAAAACGAACCATTAAATCAATAAACATATTAAAACTAAATAAACCTTACCTTAACAAAAAATTAATTAAAACTCAAACAAATTCTATTCAAGCGTAAGTTTTAATATTAAAAACTCCTTCACTTAAAGTATGAAAAACAAATTAATTTACTTAACTTTATTATTTCTAATACTAACAACTACCTTTGTACAAGCAATATCTACTGATGAAGCAATTACACTAACTACCACCCAAAATAATTACCTTCTGAACGGAGAAACGGCTAGTGTTGCAAAAGAACTAATCCAGTACAAAGGAACAAAGTACATTGTAGTGGCAGCTACAAAAGGAAATACTGTTAATTGTTATATTCCAATAAATAATTCCACTAAAGAAATAGCAAAACTTGATTTAGAAATAAGAGAACTAATAAAAACAACGATAATATACACCAAAATGAACGAACTAAACCAAAGCATTTCAACAGCAAATTGGCCACTAACACATTCCACCAAAAACATGTTTTATGATTTATCAAAAGAATTCAATACAACAAAAAGTAATGTACTAACAGTAAAAACTGAACTTGAAAGGATAAAATCTGATGCACAAGTAATAACAAAAACAAATAATTTGGAAACAAAAATAAACGAAATCATAAAAAAAAGTGATGAGTTATTCAACAAAATAGAAGAAGGTCGAGAATATGAACAAAACTTTTTTAATTCACCAGATTCAAATAAAATACTAACTTATGAAGAATACTACAAAAATTATTTCTCTTTAATATTAAATTATAAAACTATTTATAATGAATTTGAAACAAATTTAAATGAATTAATCCAGTCAATTGCAACACTTGAAAATGAAGACATTACTATTGATGAAAAAAGAAGTCTCCAATCATTTTTAGTTACACCTACTTCAACAAGAAAATTACCTAACTTTTTTGGAACAACTGACGAGTTAAGAACAACAATTGAATCTGTTTTTAATTCATCAAAAAACTCTGAAAACTACGCAACTACCTTAAAATCAAGAGAAGTAAGAAACTCTGCCTGGGTAGAAATGTACGCAAGAAACGAAACATTACTCAAAATAGATAAAAGTTTTGAGACACTAGAAATAGCAGCTAACGCAATACTCTCAAATGAAAACATAAACCAATGGAGTGATGAAGATGCAGTTGATGCACTAACTGCTAATTGGAATAGTGCAAAAAGTAGATTCAATAATGCAGAATATGAGAAAGCAAAGGACTATGCAATAAAAGCACAAAAAAATGTCGAACAAATAATTACGGAAGGAATAAAAATTAATGAAGACAAAACGAATGATTATATTATGATAATAGTAGGAGTACTAATAGTAGCATTAATAGGTTTATTTGCTTACGAGAATATTTATTTAAAAAAGAAAAAAAAGAAACAAGAGGATTACAATGAACCAAATTACTAAAATACTTACACTAATTTTGATACTCTTAACATTAATTAGTTTTGTGAACTCTTCTCTATTAGTAAATACTACTACTGACAAAAAAATCCTTGGAGAAAACGAAATAGCAATACTAACAATAAAACTACTGAATGATTCAGAAACAGAATTAACAGGAGTACAACTAAGATTACAAGCAGACGAAGGAATAAAATTTGCTGAAGGAGAAGACAAAGAATTCACTTACAAACAAATTGAGAAAATGAAAGGAAGAGAAGCCATTGAATTGAAAATAAAAATAAAATGCACTACTTCAAAAGAACAACGAATGAACATTTACACTTATTATGGAGTAGGAGAAGAACAAGAAAACGCATCAGTAGTTTATGTTGAGTCAAAACCATTACCAATAGAATTAATTACTAGCACTGAAAAAAAAGAAGATAATGGACAAAATAAAATAATTGTTAATTACAAGTTAATTAACCACTATGGAAAGTCATTATACAAAGTGGGGGCAGAAATTCTAGTGCCAACACCATTTGAAGTAATAACAGAACCAGTTTTCATGGAGACTTTAGCAGACGAAGGAATAATAGAAGAAAATTTTAATGTACTTGTTCCAATCGAAACGGATGGAGAATACCAAGTAATACTCGCTTATGGTTACATTGATTCAAACACACCACACTACTTTGAAAAAATCTCTAATGTAAAATATGCAAAAACGAACTACGGTTTAATAGGACTAATTGGATTAATAGTACTAATAATTGCGGTATACTTGTTTCTTAAAAAAGATTCTAAAGTGGACATAAAAGGCAGTGCATAAAAATAAATTAAATCAAAAAACAAAAACCTAATTGTAAATAAAAAAAAAATTAACTAAAAAAAAAATAACACAAAAAAACTTAACATCTAATTTTTGAATTAAATACACTAAATTGCTATCTCAACAATATCATTATTTTTTAATACATACTCAGGACCAACCATTTGCCCAGGAAATTTTGTTGAACCCCAAACTTTTGCATGTTTTAAATTCTTTGCAAAATCCTTGTGAAGTTCATGAGCCAAATTCTCAACAGTAGACCCTACGCTAAGAGAAATAGGTTCTTTATTATCCACATCTTCACCAGGTTTTTTTGTAAAAACCAAAATCATGTCCAACAATAAAAAAATTCTATCCTTTAAATCAATTAAGATATGATCATTAACTAAGAAAGGATTAACAAAAACAGCTTTCTTATAACAAATTTTTGAATCAAGAGCCTCAACAACTTCACTAATAGAAGAAATTTTTCCAGAAATAATTACTTGAGAATTAGCAAAACCCGAATTTTTTAAAAATTGCTCAAGTTGTTCAACAGGAAAACCTAAAAAATCTTTACCAGAAATTTGAATCCCTGGAAAACTAGAATTCTTTACAACAATAGGTGGACGAAGTTTATTCAAAAAAATACTACTTTTTTCAAGTTCACTAACAATCAAATCCTTATCATTAATTGAATTCGCACAAACCAAAACTGCATCAGAATTTCTAACAGCCCCCAAAATTTCTTTACCCTGAGCCTTACCCTCACTAGAACCCTCAATCAAAGCAGGAAGTTCAACGAGTTGAATCAAACCCCCGTTATAATTAAGCATTGCAGGAGCAGGTTCTTTAGTCGCAAAAGGATAAGGTGTAACAGGAGTAACTTCTTTACCAATCAATTTATTCAACAACCAAGATTTACCCGAATTAGGCAAACCAACTAAAACAACTTGACCAACACCCTCTTTTTTTATATACATTGCACTAGAAGCACTACTAGAACCTTTCTTAGTTCCAGAAGATTTCAATCGCTCAATTTCAGAACGCAACTCAGCAATTTTTCTATTTAAATCCGATCTAAGATTCTCTGCACCCTTATGAGTAGGAGCCCAAGACTTCATTTCAAGAAGAGCAGCTAAACGCTCCTCTGGAGTCCTAGCCGAATCCAACTTTTTCATAGCATTCGCATACTCAACAGAAATATTTGAAACCATAAACAAAATAGAAGAGAAAGATTAAAATACCTTAAACAAGAAAAAATAATTACACTTGCTTTGTATAACCTTTCAATTCTTCAAAAAAATAATTTTTGAAAAAAACTAAAACTATTTCTTGACACATCTCAAAACCAACAATTCTTCAAAAAATAACTTTTTTCTTCCAACCACTCTAACTAAAAAATCATTTTTTTTTAACAAAGAACAAACTTCCTTCTTATTATTCAAAGAAGAAATCAATAACAAAAAAATCCCATTTTTTCTTAAATGAACACCAACCTTAGAAACAAAAACATCAATTACTTCCCTACCCTTCAAACCCCCATCAAGATCAATCCACTTAATTTCATCACTAGGAATATAAGGAGGATTAAAAACAATAAAATCAAATTTTTCTTTTATATTTGAAAACAAATTACTTTTTTTTGTTTTAAAGGAGTTTAGGGTTTGTCC
>JAQVQA010000018.1:0-2669 GCA_028701835.1 Candidatus Iainarchaeum sp. | reverse complement strand
AAACTAGTTAATTCGCATTTGACTTTGACCAAATCTCATCAAAATTTTTCTTAAAAGCACTTGCAACATCTTCACTCTGAATAAAAACTAAATTCTCTTCGTTTCTTGTATCCGCATTATTAGAATAATTAAACGAACCAGTTGCAACTAAATTCATGTCAATTATAGCATACTTATTGTGCATATAACCCGAACCATTCCTATAAGCAACTCTAACACCTTCATTAATCAACAATTCATCATCACTAGCCGAATTCTTGCTTTGATCAGAATCATAAATAACCCAAACATCAACACCCCTCTTCTTTGCCCTAATTACCGCATCACTAAGCCCATCATGAGTAAATGAATAAATTGCAATAAAAATATTTGAATCAGCAAAATCAATTTTTTTAATTAACTTATCCCCACAAGCATCAATAGGACAAAAATAAGTCTCAACTAAAGAAGGACTCTCAATAAAACTACTTTGAGAATAATACTCGAAAGAATTTTTATTAGAATCACTAACACTCAAACCAGTAAATAAACCATCAAATGGATTCTCTGCATTATTATCTTGCCTCACAGAAAAAATAAATAAACCCGCAAATAGAATAACTAGAATAAAAAAAACTATTCCTCCGCCAGATTTATTTTCTTTAAGACCCATTCAAAACACCACAAGAATTAATGAATAAAGTGCTTTTATTCTTTTCCAAACAAAATGTACCTATGCTTTATGATTGCCACTCCCACATTGACTTAATAAACGAAAACGAAGTAGAACAAATTCTAGAAAACTCCAAAAAAGAAGGTGTTAAAGAAATAATTTCATGCGCAACTTCATTTTATTCAAATGAAAAAATTCTTGCACTTTCAAAAAAATATCCTCAAATAAAAACAGCACTCGGATTATACCCTTTAAATATAATTGAACTCAATGAAGAAGAACTAAAAAGAGCATTTGATTTCTTTAGAAAAAATATAAAAAAAGCAATTGCTATAGGCGAAGTTGGACTTGATTTTAAATACTCTACTAAAAAAGAAGAACAAGAAAAACAAACAAGAATCTTCTCAAAATTCATTGAATTATCAAAAGAATTCAATAAACCATTAATAATCCACTCAAGATACGCACAAAGACAAGTAGTTGAAATACTTAAAGAAAAAAAAGCTGAAAAAGTATTACTTCACTCTTTTACAGAATCAAAAAAACTAATGAAACAAGCCTCGGATTTGGGTTACTATATTTCATGCGGAATAAAAACCCTAACTGACGAAAATATTCAAAAAAACTTAAAAGAATTCCCTCTCAAACAACTATTATTTGAAACAGATTCACCAATAATATTTAACAACGAAAAAGCTCATCCAAAAAAAATTAAATTAATTGCAGAAAAGGTAGCTGAATTAAAGGGAATTAGTTTTAAAGAAGTTGAAGAACAACAAGAAAAAAACTATTCAAAACTATTTTAATTTAAAAAAAAACCCTTTTTTTGAAATATTTTGAAAAAAGACAAGTTTTTATTAATCCTGCAAAAGAATATATATGGTGGTTGAATGATACTCGTGTTTTTGTTCATATTAGTAATAACCCTAATAATAGCAAATATTTTGGTTAATGCAGCATACCCTAAGAAAAGCGAAAAGGGTTTTGTTGAACCATTTAGAAACGAAGAAGAGACAATACACCCCGAAGTTATTGATAATATAAATGATATTAAAGAAAATAATATGATTATGCAAGGATCACTCCAAGCAACGAACAAAAAAGTAGAAATGCTAAACGAGAGAATCTCAACTCTTGAAAAAGTAGTTATTACAATGGTTGAAAAAAAAGTTGGAGAAAAAAACTAAAACAAAAAAAACTAACTAAAACAATAAACCTATTATTACAAAAGAACTAATCATAATAGTATTAACAATAAAACTCAGCACAAATAATTCAAAAAAATTCATTTTTGAGAGAATCAAAATTAGATTCTTTCCAATTTCCCCAGGCAAAGGGGCAGCAATAATCCAACCAGCAAGAGCAAAAGAAACATAATCAACTAATTTCCTCCCAAAATAATTCTCTTTAAAAAAACCATTTAATTTAATTAACTCAATTCTACTTTTATTATTTTTAACAAAAAAAAACTTTTTTAATAAATAAAAAATAATTGAATCACAAATTACTGCCCCCAACCCAGCTAAAAGAATTGATAAAATAATATTTTCAAATTTAGTATTAATAAAAAATGCAGCTGAAAAAGGAGTAAATATTCCTAAAGGAGTAAGAAAACCAATTAAAAAAAAATTTAAATAATTATTTCCACCCAAAAACCTAAAAACTTCAATAACCCCCTCAAAAGAAGATACTATGATTGAAGCAATAATCAAACTCAAAAGAACCCCGAAAACAGGATACTTAAATCTCAATAATAAATACTTTATTTGCATCAACAACTTAATTAATTCAAGTATATAAACTAACTTGAAAAAACAAAAAAAAACTTTAAAGAATTTGAAAATATTTAATATAGCATACTTCTTTTTAATAAAACCCGCTTTATAAATTATTAAAGAAGTACGAATCAGGAAACCAAATTTATGTCAATGCATAAATTTTCAAGCAATTGGTTTTTTTCTCGCAGTAATTATATAAGGTTGCCACTCAAGAGCATGTCTTGCATCAACAATCATTC
>JAQVQA010000017.1 GCA_028701835.1 Candidatus Iainarchaeum sp. | reverse complement strand
ATTTTGATTCACTCTTTAACTAATTCAACTAGTTTTTGTTTTTGGTTCTCTAAATCTACTCCAAACCCCTCATAATTAACCCACTCTTTGTTTTTATAAATAAAAAAATCTTTATCAGTTATTATTGTGTTAATATAAGACGATGATGAGTTGTTTTGTGAGGTTAAGTGAATCCCTGAGTCTTCCCCAACAAAACCTAAGTATTTTCCTGATTGGGGTTCAACTAATTCAGCATGATTTAGTGAGTCAATATCTTCGATTAAATTAATTCTCTTGCTCGTAAAAGCTATTACGCAGTGCCCGTTAATGCTTTGAGTATTTGGATCAAACATCGCTCCGCAAACAACTGAAGGAAAGACATTAGATTCATTCAAATATTTTTTTTTAGCGTTTGATAAATACCAAGTCTCGTCAAAATTCGCCCAAAATCTAGAATTCTTCTCATCCACCCAAGCAAATAATTCAATTGGTTTATTTGAACAATACTCGATTAGAGAATTGTACTCTGCTTTGAAGAATAAAGAAAAATCTTCACAATCCCCTCCCTTGTTTTTAATGAATTCTTCAATGGATTGGAGTTTATCAATTGTGTTTGAAGTAACTAAATCGTCTTTGTATTTGTAGTTAATAAATTCATAGTTAACTAAATGAAAGCACCCTAAATTAATTTGGCAAATTTTAGTACTCTCTTTTTTGCAACTCGCTTTCAAGTTAGAAATTATTCTAGAACTATTCGCACCAAGTTTAGAGTTATAAGAAAACCATTCAAGAGAGTTTTGAATTTGTAACTCATAATCATCAATCTTTAAAAGAGTCTCATTCACCTCTTCTTTTAAATCAAAGTAAGAGGATTCTAATTCATTTGCTTTATCAAATAAAGAATTATATTCAAGAGTAATAATATTCAAAGATTTGTTTAAATCATTTTTTTTTATAGTTAAATCCAAAACTAATTTATTCAAAGAATCTATCTTATTTGAGGATAATAAAACATACTCACTATAATCCTTCTTTAATTCTTCAAGAGAAGAGTTTATCAAGAAAATAATTGAGAGGGATGCGATTAAAAATATTATTAGAAAAAGAATCAATCCAAAGAATTTATTTTTATTTTTTTTATCACCCTCAAAAGAGAACGAAGTGCTTTTACTATTATTAAGCAAAGATTCTTTTTTAATCTTCTTGGACATAACTAATTAAATAACCCACTCTGCTTTAATACTTTATTAACTCAATGAAAAAGGTTTTTTAAAAATGGAACTTGACGCAAGTAATAAACTAAGGGTCGTGCGAGAAGATTTAATCAATCACGCAAAAAAACACCCCCTTTTTTTGAATGTAAAAAAAACTAGTGGACACATTGTTTTTGGAAGAGGTAGTGATGAAGCTAAAGTGTTATTCATTGGAGAAGCCCCTGGTTTTACTGAGAATGAGACAGGTAAACCGTTTGTGGGAAGAAGCGGGAAACTGCTTGAAGAATGGGTTAGGGAATTAAATTTAACTCAAGATGATTATGCAATAATGAATGTTGTTCCAATCATCCCCTTAAGCCAAGAAAACAAAATTCGTCCACCTACTCCTGAAGAAATTAATTATTTTTTACCCCAAACAATGAAAATGGTGAATATAATTAATCCCAAAGTAATAGTATTACTTGGAAAAAGTGCTGCTAGAGCATTTGGAAAAGAAAGTATGAGGGTTGGGGAGAGAGTTAATTACGAGGAAAAAGAAATGTTCTTCATTTACCACCCCGCTTATTATTTAAGAAACGGCAGAAAGGGTTTAGAGGATTTAACTAATCTAAAAAAAATACTTGAAAATAAAAAAGATCTTTAAAAACAAACTATTTCGAAAAACTTTTCTTAAAAGAATTATCTCACGTAAGTTAATCCACTGTCACTCTTTTCTTCGACTTCTGTTTGTTGAAGATTTGTTGTCAATTCTTTAAACGCTTTTTCAATTGATTTAGCGTCTTTTTCTATACTCTTCATTTTTAATTTTAAATTAAATCTCTTTGAAATCAAGTCAATTACTTGTTTTGCAGAACCTTGATCACCATAAACTAGTTGAGGATTAGTTTCCCCCATTAAACAAGCTCCTTTAATTCCATGAAGTTTTCCTATACCAACAAGTAATCCAGCAGCTCCAGAAATGAGTCCTTCTTTTTTATCTTCTTTTGCACCAAACTTTTTCCAATTATTAATTACCTCATCATCAGTCCCGGCAACTATTACATCAGGTTTTTTGTTCAACCTATTATCACCTACATTCAAACCAGCTAGAGTAATTATCTCGGTTACTCCAACACTCTTAAAAAAACCAACTAGAGTTTCTGCAAATTCATAGTGTTCATGAGCTGAACCTACTTTAAAATCAAGTGTTGGTTGAACTGGACCTGCTAGTATCAAAAAATCTTTTCCTTTAAAATTAAAGTAAAAAACATCATCTTTAATCAAAAAAATTTTTGAGTCCTTAGTGTGAATACTTGGAGGAAAAGAGTCTGACAAAACTTCAGCAATTTTCTCTGCCTTAATTTGTTTTAATAAATAATCAACAGCAATTTTTCCAACTAAACCAATTCCAGGCAAACCAACTATTAGCGTCGCTTCTTTGAGTTGAACTTTTTTTGTTACGAGTAATCTTGTAGGCATGACAAAATACTATAAGAAAAGGAATATAAAGCTAAAGTGAAGAGATGTTTGACGCAAAATAAATGTGAGTGCTAGTGATCTAGCAAAGCAATAACTTTACTTGACCCGCAAAACAAGGGTTTTGTTTGGACACAGACGCGACCTAGCAAAAGCTAATTGCTTTTGCGTGGCGTTGCAAACTATTTAATTTACCACGACCGACTAAGTGGTTTAGTTACTTCTTATCATCCCTTATAAACTCAAAAACAACTCCTATTTTTTTAGAGTTCTTTTGAGCAGATTCAACTAAACTAGTGAGGGTTTTGTCAGCTTCCTTGTAAGTTAAACCTGAACAAGATAAATTAAAAGAACCTCCTCCAGCGTAAGAAACAATGCAATTCTTTGTCTCTTCAAAATCTTTTAAAATACTTTTAATTAATTCAAGTCCCCCTGATGAGAGACAAGATATTTTTGCTTTACCAGAAATTTCTTTCTTTGACACTACAATATTTTCTTTTACTAATTGTTTAACAGGTTCAATCCAAAATTTTTCAACTTCGCTAGAAAAATCGTATCCTAAAGCAATTTTTTCAAACGCTTCATAAAGCGAACCATGAATTTGTGAAAGAGGATCTGCTACACTACTCCACACTTCATCAAAAGATTTTTTAGTGATTCTTGACAAAATCTCGATTAATTTTTCTTCCCTATTTATTTGCTTGAATTGATTCAAAACTTGTCTTTCTCGCATAGGATTAACTCCTGAAAAAGCCAAGTCAATTTGTCTCTTTTCTAAATCAACATTAAGAACTTTTGCTACACGAACTTGATTCATTTTAACAAAATTTCTAATATTTTTTACCCAAGAAGATGAAACATTACTAATGTGAATGAACCCACGAGCATTCTTATACTCTAGTAATTCTACAAAAACCCCATAATCAAGTATTTGATTTATCTTAACTACTACAAAATCATCTCTGCTTGGAAAATCCATAAGAAAGACCCTTATAAAAACACTTAAAAAACTCTCTTCTTAACTAAAAAAAAATATTTTAGCTAATTAAAATAAATATTCAAATTAATTAAAAAAAATATTTAAATTAATTAAGAAAAATAGGTTAAGCTTCTTTAGCCATTTTTCTAGTAATAAACATTCTTGAAACTTTTTGAGGAAGCTTAACTTCTTGCCCTTGAGAATACGGACCATATTCTTTCATGTCAGTTCCAACAAAAGTAGGAATGTCTTGGAGTATCATAACATTAACTAAATCAGTTATCTCTTTTTCGCTTTCTCCAAAGAGATTAGAAAAAATTTCTCTGTGCGTAATCAAAATCTTATAAATTTTTTTAAATATCTCCTTCTCTTCAACAGACATGTTAGTATCATCATAATCTTTAGTGTGAGCAGAAATCAAAGCTTTGTTTAGAATCTTTTTTTCCCTCATCTGAAAAACATCATCAATTATTCTCTTCAAATTAGTAAATTCTCTTGCTTGAGATGAAGAAAAATTTTTTAGTGAATCCAAGTACTTTTTCTTTTCATCTTCAACAAAATTTTCAAGAGAAGAAATAAAATCTTCATCAACCTCAACAAGTTTTGAAGTGTTCTTTTCAAGCCTATGAATCCTCCTCAACTCATCATAATCAAGACGCATAACTAAAAACCCAAAATAATTAAGGAACAAATCAATTAAAAAGAATAGCCTACTTAAAAACAATTAAAATCAAGAAAAGTTAATTAACTTAATTTTTTTCTAGAACCGCACATCCCTTTCCAATCAAATAAACTGCTACAAAAAGAGGCAAATCCTCGATTTTGTTTTCAAAAGGACCAAAATGTTCCCCATTTAGAGTGAATCTAGGAGTCTTAGTTATTTTTATTCTAACTGGTTCATCGCCAAAAACAATAGTGTCTTTGAATGGATCAAACTCTTTTAAGTTATCTAAAGGAATTGATCTCGCAATAAA
Source organism: Candidatus Iainarchaeum sp. (assembly GCA_028701835.1). Lineage (GTDB taxonomy): Archaea > Iainarchaeota > Iainarchaeia > Iainarchaeales > JAAZKV01 > JAAZKV01. The sequence continues at coordinate 10,169 of JAQVQA010000017.1, read as the reverse complement.
ACCTGTCTGTCCATGAAGAGTATTTGGAACTCTTACAATCTTGTGCAAATCAACACTTGTTTGTCTATCAATAGGACTCATTTCTTTTGAAACAACATAATCTAATACGTTTTTCCACAAAACCGATTTTTTCTTTTCATCAATAGGAAACAACAAACCCTTATCTAGTGAATCAATAATAACTTCTTTTTTTGATAAAATACCTTTGGTTTTCTTTAAAGAGAATTTAAGAACATTTGAAACATTTTCTTCACTAGATTCAAATAATTCTCTTATTCCTTTTAATATCCTCTTACTCCAAAGTCCTTTAGTATTTGGCTTTGGGCAAGAAAGTGTATCAAAATAAAATCCTAAATTAGCATAATCTAACCCATATCCTGTCAAATAATCAACTAATTCTATCCTAGATTTTTTATTCAAATCCTGAATCAAATCACTCTTCAAGTGAACATGATAACCTGCTTTTCCAGAGAAATTAATTGAAATATCTTTTCTTAAAAAACCAAAGTCACTCTCTAAAAAATCTATTAACCTAAACACTTGTTTTTTTGCTTCATTTAAATGCTCATGCAAAAACCATTGAACTCCATCAATTTCCTCAACATCAATGCCTAATTCATCAGCATCAAACTCATAAATCAAATCCGCTTTAATCCATTCTTTTGAAACCATCGGAGTGCGGGAAGGAAATTTGTAACAAGAATTAGAATAAGAAAAAAATAGAGGAGATTCATTCCTTAAAAAGTCATTCATTTCTTTTAGAGAAAAGAAAGACAAATTCCTATTCGCTATTTTTCTTTTAAAAACCCCAAAACCAAATTCTCTTAACTCTACATTTGAAACAGAATCAACAAAATTATTCTTGTAAAAAGAAGAGAATTGTTTTTTTAGAAAATCTGATTCTAAAGAAGATTCTAATTGATACACTAAAATCTACCCCCGTTTTTTTGAGAATTTTTTATTCTATTACTAATTCTTAACTTAGATAAATAAAACTGCATTGGGTGCTTGTATTTGCAAACCTTCCCACACTCCTTAACCTTAAGCCCATTCTCCGCTAGTTTTTTACAACCCGGAGCAGACAATTCTTTTTCAAATATTCTAGAAATGTGATAATCAACAATTGATTTTTTAAAATCAGGACTCTTTGAGAAAAGAGTAACTAATTCAGTTTTACTCATCCCTAACTGGTACAAGAAAGAAGCTAATGCGAGACGAGCAGAGTAAGTTAATTTTTTTCCTGCTAATTGATCAGTATAAAGTGCAAACATACAAGGAGGAAAGAAGCTAGGCTCTATTTTCCCAACCAATTTTAAGTCAAACGACTTTTTTTCCATAACAACTAATTGAGAATCAATGCTCCTTGAAAGAGAAACAATGTTTTTTGGAATATTGTTTTGAGGAATTGGAAGGGAAGAAAATATTTTTAAGTAAGCTAATTCGGATAAAAATCGGGCAAAGTCATTTTGATTCAACAAAACTTTTCCATTATACACTTGTTTGTTAATTACTTTACTTTCACTGTCAATAAAAAAAATTTTTAAATAATCAAGTAAATCGACTTCAACAAAACCATTTTCTTCTGTTAGAACATATTTTAATCCAAAATCATCAGCAAGTTGAATAGACAAATCAAAAGAAGATTCATTCTCTACTAAATTATTAAACGTGTTCTTGTAATAAAATAAAGAAAATTTTTCGATTATATTAGGTGCCTTCATTGAAGAAACAAACATTTTTGCAATTGGAAAAGAAATTATTTCAAGCTCAAGAACACTCTTTGAAGGATTAATTGAATCAAAAACCAAAGCCCCTCCTAAAAAAGATCTAGAAACAATCAAAGCAGCTTTTTTTATTGCCCCCTCACTAACATCATCAATCGAAATATTCAAATCCTTTAACACACTCTTCGCTTTTTGCGTAAAAGGAAATTTTTGGGCAAAAAGAAGATTATCCATAATTAAAGAAATATTTGCAAAGCATTAAAATAAAATATGATGACTAAAAAAATGGATTATTTCAAAGAATCATATGAGCCAAATAAAAAACCATTTTGCTTGGACCAATAGAATAAGTTACTCTCATAGCAGAATCATTTTTTAATTCTATAGTAACTTGGCTATCAAGAGGAGCTTGTTTAATAATGCTTTGAAAAAAACTAAGTGAAAACTTTGCATTGACCTCATTTTTTGAAGAAATGTTAGAAACTTTACTTGCCTCTGCATCCATCACTCCGCTCGAACCCCTTGACTCAATAAAAAACTTTCCATTAATAACCTTCAAAACAATGCTTGACCCAAACAAAGAAGCATCTTTTAGAATTTCTTTTAATGAAGAAGCATTAATTTCTATTCTCGCATCATAACTAATTTCGGGCGATTTTGCTTCATCTGAAGACACATCAATTAAAGGCAAACGAAAATTTCGTTTAAGTTCAGATTCAAAAATAATTTTTATTTCAGCATCAGATATGGAGATAATTAATTTATCATGAGGCAAAGCACGTTGAAGAATTTTGTTTAATTCAACTAAATCCACTCCAATAAAATTAGGTTCAATAACATACTTATCAAAGTATTTTTTGTCAACAAAAAAATCTACCAAAACTACTTGAGAAGGATCAATTGATTTAAAAGAAATTCCTTTATCCGAGAAACGAAAATTTCCTTCAGGAACAAAAGAAGATATTGATTCAACTGCACTCCTAAAAAAATCCGATTGTCTCGACTCAATCATAAAAAAAACCTATATACTTTATCAATAAAAAGAAAGAATAGAGAAGTATTTAAGAATTGCTTTAAAACACAAAAATATTAAAAAAAACTTTTTTTTTAAGAATTCTCTATTCTTGGAGCCAAAAAATAACTAATACTAGCATCCCCTATTTTATAAGAGATTCTAATAGGAGCACTTGACTTCAAAAATAAATTAACTTTAGTATCACTAGAAGCTGCTTTTAGCATGTCTTGCAAATAATCAAGTGGAAACATACTCCTACACTCCCTCTTAACCCTAAACTCTGGGAGCGAATCTTTATTCTCTGCCAATTCTTCATTTAAATTACCTTTTGAAGAATTTGCTTTAACAAAAAACTTATCCTCGCTACAACCAAGTACTAAGTGACTACTAATTAATGCAGCATCTTTGAAAGCGTTTTGTAAAAAAGAAGCGGATATTAATAACTCTGAATCAAATTCTATCCTCGGGTTTGGAACCTCACTTGTAGAAATATCAATTAAAGGAACTTGGAAAGATCTTTGTGCATTCCCTTTAAATGTTACTGAAAGAAAAGCTTTTTTTTCATCAATAGAAAGAGTTAAAGAATCTCCTCCTTGTGCTCTTGACAAAACTTGATTTAAATAATCTAAATCAAGCCCTAATCTGTTCTCCACAACATCAAATTTTTCAAAAGAAGTTGAAGGCATTGAAAAATCAACCATTGAAATTTGACTAGGGTCAGTCGCTTTAAGCTCAAGACCATTTTGATTTATTACAAGTTCAGCTTCATCAATTAAAACAGCAATAGCTTCCATACTCTTCTTAAAAACATCAGCATTCTTCAAAACAAGTTCCATTCACACTCACTACCTTCAATACTAAGAAGAAAGTTCATTAGATTTAAAAACCAAACTAAACAAAAAAAAATTCTCCAAACCAACAAATCTCTAAAAAAATTAAAATTAGTAAAAAAAAGTAATTCACTAAGATAAAGAATTTACTTAACTTTTTTATAATCAATTATTTTTCCACTAGAGTCGATAGAAAGCAAAATTTTTATATCAGTAATCAATATTAACGCAGTGAATTTATCACCAACTAAATTAAACTCTAAAATGTTTACTTTAGAACCCAGTTGAGATTCTATTTTTGGTTTAAATTTCTTTATTAATAAATTCTTTAAAGAAGACTCTGTTTTATCAAAATCAATTTTCTTTGAAGAACTATCTTTCAAAGAATTTTTCGATAAAACCTTTGAATTATTTTCATTAAAAGAATTTGATTTTTTTAACTTCTCTATTTTTTTAATAATACTAGAAGCTTTTTTTTCTTCAAGAGATTTACCTTTAAATAAAAACAAGTAACCTAATACAATTATTATTACTCCTATCGAGAAATAAATAACAAGAAGCGATACTTCTACTAGCAAACCAGTTGTTATATCCATGTAACTAATTACTCCTAATCTTAATAAAAACCTTACTTGTTTGATTAACAAATTCCTCTATAATCACTAGGTAATTTTCCAGTAAATAATAACGAAGATAAATTATCAACAACCCAAATTTTAAAACAACCAATAACTGGTATTTTAAAAAAAGCTTTTCCTTGGATAGATTCAATCGGAACAGCATAAAGAGTAATACAATTTTTTTGAGACAATTCTAATTCAGTATTAATCAAACCACAATCCTCATCAAACGTAGGGTTTGTTAGAGAATTATCTCCTTTAGTTAAAATAAAATTACCATCCTTTGAAACAATTTTTGCAATAGAACGATGAATTATAGGAATATTATGAATTGGCGAATTAGGGTTATATGCAGGGTAAACTATAACAACCCCGTTTTTATCAGGATAAATCTCTTTGACAAAATTATTGTCACTAGGAAAAACTATTTTTTCAAGAAATTGTTTAGAAGAATCTAAATAAAATGCAGTAGCATAATTTTTTACAGGAGAACTTCTTACACTAATTGACTTTGGGAGAATAACTTCAGGACCAAAATAATCACTACTCTTAACTGCTCCAAGCGCCATTATATCCCCTCTAAAAAAAGTGGGTTCCATTGAAGCAGAGTAAACAATAACTAAAGGCGAAGATGAACCAAATAATAAGCTAAGCAAATAATAAGCTACTATAGCAAAAATAAAAGCAAATAATAAATTAACTAAAAATTCTGCTAACTTAGATTCATTAGTTTTTTTCTTTACAAAAGGCATTACCCATAAATCAACATAAGTGAAAGGATCAAGAAAAGAAAGAAAAGAAAATTTTTTTTTGAACGAAGATAAAAAATTCTTTAAAAAAGAGTCCTTTAAATCACTTTTTTTCTTTAAAAATTTAACCATTAAAAAACACTACCCCTCACAACAATTAAATCTATGAATTAACTAAAATTAAAACAAATTAATAAACCAATTCAATCAACAAAATAATTTCATTAACCAAAATAATCTAATTAAAATTCAAAAAAAATTATAAAAAAAACCTTGGAGAACTTCTTGACTTACCATAAAAAAATATTGCTAATACTATTAAAAGCAAGTAACAAAATCCCATTAAAAAATATAGTTCAGAGAAACCCATTATCCCTATTGCTTCAGTTACTGCTCCATACCCAACTGAAAAGATAGCTAATAGGGACAAGAATAAGACATCCTTGATTATTATGCTTGATTTGTGAGTAAAGAACTCTCTTTTTGCAACCATCGCTGAAAGTACTCCTCCTGCAAGTGCTCCAAAAACATAACCCATTAATTCTGGTGGCCCGTGTCCAATAAGCATGCTTTGAATCATTGAAAGCCATCTAACAACATCCCCAACAATTATTGTTTCCCCAAAAAACACTCCTAATATAGAAGCATTCCAAGCAATTATGAAAATCGCTCCAACTCCATACAATACAGAAAGAAGAATTGTAAATAATAAAACACCTGCATTGTTTTCAAAAATAAATAAAGCACAGGATTCTACAGTACTATTTAACCCACTACAAGCATTTAAACCAAATGCTAAAGACCTCCCTGCAATTGAAAAAGGAACTCCATTAACACAAGAAGAAGAACCGGATATTATGCAAAAAGATTTTATTTGTTCTTCAAAAAGAGAAGCGCGCAAAGTAACAGGTAAAAAAGAATAATAAAAAGCAAATGCGACTATAATTCCTAAAAAAATCCAAACATAAATCATTATTAAGTTAAAGTGACGAGCAAAAAAAGTTGCACAAATAGAACCCTTGCAATTAAATTCTTCCCCTGTCTCTTCAGACAATATATTATAAACTAAAGGAACTAAACCAATTGTAATGAAAGCGACTGAAAGTACTGAAGCATGAGCAGGGAAAATCAATTCTGCAAAGAATATACTGCCTGCACAAATAAAAAGAGTTAAAAAAAATATAAACACCGGGTGGCTCTTAATATTTTTTACTCCAATAACTGATTCCAAAACCACTGGTAACCACCTAATTTATAAATATTTTTAACGAGCAAATCCTTACTCTATATTGAATTTAGGCGTTTAAAATACTTTGGTGAGAATAAAATGGTTTTGAAAGAAAAAATAATTTTGCCCGGAGAAAAAATAGGGGCTGAAGAAGAATATGTTTCAGGAGAAAATACTTTTGTAAGAGATGGACAAATATTCTCAAAAACAATCGGAAAATTAATTATTAATCATGAAACTAAAGAAGCTAGAATAGATGGAAAAAAAATTGAAGAACTTTCTTTTGGAGATATTATAGTAGGGAAAGTAACTTTGGTTAAAGAGTCAAGTGCAGTAATTGAGTTAATCTCTGCAGAAGACGATAAAAGAATAACAGGGATTAAAGTTGCGCAACTTCCAATTAGAAATGTTTCAAACGAGTATGTTAAAGATTTGAAAACAATGCTAAAAATAGGGGATTATATTAGAGCAAGAATAGTAATGAGTTCTCCTCTAGCAATAGATTTAACTACAAAAGAAAAAGGATTAGGAGTAATTAAAGCATATTGTTCAAAATGTCGAAAAGAAATGAATTTTAATAATAATAAAATGGTTTGTCTTGAGTGCGGAAGTATTGAAGACAGAAAATGGTTTGAAAAAATCGAGGAAGAGAGACAATTCACTCCAAGAGAAGATAGACCATATAATAGTGATTTTAGAAGAGGTAATAGAGGAGAGCAGAGAAATTCTTTTAGGAGAGAAGGAAATAAGTTCGGTGGACAAAATAGAGGCTTTGGTTCAAGTAATTTTAGAGGAAACTCAAGTTTTAATAGAAAAAAGCAATCAAATTTTGGGCAAAGGAATTCTTTTTAAAAGTAACCAAAAAGAGAATAATTGAAAGGGAGAGGATTTATATGAAGTTAAGTGTTATTACAAACGAAAAAGACACTCTTGAATTTTACATGGAAGGAGAGAGATACACAGTAGCAAATTATTTAAAAGAAAAAATCTCTTTAATGGATGGAGTTGATTTTTGTGCATATAAACTAGATCACCCTCTCGATAATAGAGCAAGATTTATTTTAAAAGCAAAAAATCCAAAGAAAGCTCTTAATGAAGCAATAAAACAAGCAAGAGAAGAAATTAGTGAATTCAAATCAACTGTAGAAAAAATAAAGTAATTATAAAAAAATAAAATAATTTTTAAAAAAATTGGTTTAGTCACTAATTTTTTTAATCCTTCTTTTTTGATTTCTTAATTGATTTTTTGTTACTAGAATGAGAATTTCTTAATCCTGCTTTTTTTACTGAAGAATCCACATAATCTTTTAACAAAGTCTTGTAATACTCTACTTTGTTCGCATTTTTTCCTGAATTAGTTGTTGAGTTTGCAAAAGAAGACGCAAGTTGAGTAAATTCAGAAGGGAAAAAAACTTTACTTCCTTTACTATTAGCCATATTCTCAATAGCTTTAATGTAATAATAAGCCAAAGCTTTCTCATCAAGAGAAGCAGCAGCTTCCCTAACCGCATCAATCTCTGCTTTTTGAGCAAGAGCTTTTTCCATTCTAGCAAGTTTTTGCTGAACAGCCGCTTTTTGTTCATGCATTGCATTAAGTACCACATCAGGAATCTCAACATCCCTAATTTCAATAGAATCACAAATAATACCCCAATTCTTTGAAATCCCTGCCAAATTCTCTTTAATTTGAGCATTAATGACTTCTATATTTGCTATAACATCACTCAACATCATTGAACCAATTACATCACGAAGAGAAGATATTACAAATAATTGAGATGCTTTAACATAATCCTCTACCTCAATCACTGAATTAACTACACTTTGATTATCTTTCTTAACTTTAAGATAAACAATTGCATCAATAGTAACCTCAACACCATCTTTTGTAACCACATGTTGTTTTGGAACATCAAGAGTCTTTATTCGAAGATCAACTAGAGCATATTTCTCAACAATTGGCCAAATCCAAGTCCAACCAGGGCCCCCAACATGATGAACTTTTCCAAACCTATAAATAACAGCCCTCTCATAATCCACTAGTTGGAGAATAAAATCATATTTATAAACAATGAATGTAAAAACTGCTAATAGGCCAATCCAAATTAAGTTAGTTATTATAAAATCTTGGAAAACAATTACAAAATAAATACTTCCAATCAACACCGCAAGTAAAGTGAAAAAAACCAAGTACTTAAAATTTTGTGCAGCCATTAATATCACTAATAAACAACTAATTATATATAAGATTATTCTAATAGCTTATTTATATAAATAAGCATTCCTTAAAATTAGGTTAAGAATATAATATTAAGAATAATTAATGTAAGAAAATGAAAAATAGGAAAAGTGAAAAAAAAGGAGTCAATAAAAAGATTTTAGAGTTAGATTGATAAAAAGGTTTTTTAAAATGAAGAAAAAAATTTTTGTTGTTTGCGTTGATAGAGACGATGATTTAGGGCAAAAAACTAAAATAAGAGGACCTGTCATAGGAAAAGAAAATAATTTAATTGCTGCTCAAAAACTAATTCTAAGTGACCCAACTGAAAGCGACGCTAACACAATGTTTGCAGGAATAAAAAAATTTGAAGAAGCAAGTAAAGAATTCAAGAATGTAGAAATAGTAACTATTACGGGAAAAGGAAAAATAGGTTTACAAGCTGATAAAGAAATTAACAAACAACTAGATTCTTTAACTAGAGAATACTTAATCGATGGATGGATTTTGGTTACTGATGGAGCCGAAGACTCACAAGTTATTCCCCTCCTACAGTCAAGAGCAAAAATTATTTCAACTGAAAAAGTAATTATTAGACAAGCAGAAGCAGTTGAATCAACTTATTATACTATAAAAGAAGCTCTAAAAGACCCCGGAGTTGCAAGACTGTTTTTAGGAGTACCAGGACTAATTCTTTTAACATACTTTATACTAGGAAACGCTTCATTTCAAGCAATGGCTCTAATTGCAGGAGCATATTTATTGTTGAAAGGATTTGGAATCGAAGATATGCTTGTTGATTACACTAGAACAATTACTAACAGTTTGTCTGAACAAAGAGTTAGTTTCGTGATGTACATTGCCGCAATACTACTTCCATTAATAGGACTCTGGCTTGTTTACTTACAACTAAATTCATCTGAATTCATCGATATTACACTAGATATAGCAAGTGCTTTAAGAACATTTTACCCATTCATAGTTTTTAGTGCAGCAATGATCATAACTGGAAAAGCAACTGACGCAATTTATAAGAAAAAAGCTTATCGATTGGGAGATTATTTAGTCCAAACAATTTCAATACTTTGCGTATGGGCAATACTTGATGCAGGTACACTCGTATTTTTAAGACAAGCTGAATTAACTTGGTTACCTGCAAACATCATGATGAGCCTAATAATATTAATACTAGCAATGAGACTAAGAAAATTATTTGATGTAAGAGAAAGAATAACAAGAATATTCGTTGGATTGAACGTAATTGACGAGAATGGAAATTACCTTGGAAAAGTAACGCAAGCTGATAAGAAAAAACAAGTTATAATAATACAAGAAAATGAGAAAACCTCAAAAAAAATAGAAAAGAAAAGAAGTGAATTCAAACTATTGCAAGGAAGAATAATTATACCTAGTTAAAGTGCTAAAAAAAATGATTTTCAAAAAACGCCCTACTAATTTTAATCCAAACTTTGAAGTATCGGCCTGTTTTATTTTATTTAAAAAAAAATTCATTTTTTTAAAAACTGGATTACATAAAAAGCTTGCAGGGCTTTGGGGAGTACCTGCAGGTAAATTAAATTTTGGAGAAACTCCTCTAGAATGTGTAAAGAGAGAAATATTAGAAGAAACCCAAATCAACTTAAACGAAAATGAAACAAAATTCTTCAAAACAATTTACATTAAGTACCCCGAAATTGACTACATTTACCACATTTTTTATACTAAACTAAAAGAGAAGCCAGAAATAATAATTAACTCTCACGAAAGCGAAGAATATAAGTGGGT
>JAQVQA010000042.1 GCA_028701835.1 Candidatus Iainarchaeum sp. | reverse complement strand
CTGGTTCTGTTGGTAGCGAACGATAATTTTGTGCAAATTCACGTATTAGTTTTGCGTTGTGTGAATCAATTAATGTGTGTTTTGCACCATATTTTTGATTTTTCATTTCCTTGTCTAGATAGAACAAGTATTGTTCTAATTGTTTTTTATAATCCATTATATAACCTCCGGACAAGGCCATATTTAAGTAGGGGGGGTAATAATAAGAAAAAACAGAATAAGCCCGGTCGGGGTATTAGAAAAAAGTTCTTATTATCTCCCTGTTTTTTTCTAATTTATTTGAGTGTTATTATTGGTTGTGGGGGTATAATCAATTTCAGTAATAACTTTGAAATTAATATTCATTATTTTTTTTAAAACAGAATCTTTAAATAATAGGGGGGTTGTTATTCTCTTTATGGATAAGGCGAAGTTGAATTATGTTATTGATTTTTTTCTAGGGTTGTCTTTTTTTGTAGTTGCGGTAACGGGGGTAATTAAAATGCCTTTAGTTTCTCGTGTACTTGGCCTAAATTATTCTTTTCTTAATTCAATTGGATTTAATTTTGTTCATGATTGGTCGGGTATAGTAATGATTTTCTTGGTAGTAGTGCATCTTGTTCTTCACTGGAATTGGATTGTTAGTATGACTAGAGTAATTTTGAGAGGAGAGTAGTTTTAGTTATTGTTTAGAATAAAATATAATATTTTTTTTTAGTCTCTTTTAACCATGATTTCTTTTATAGTGTTGTTCTCGACTTTTATGACTCTTTGAGCTATTTTTTCAATGAAGTACTTGTCGTGGGATACTGCAAGGATAGTTCCTTCGTATTTTAGAAAAGCTTTTTCTAGTATTTCGCGTGCGTCTAAATCCATGTGGTTTGTTGGTTCATCAAGTAGTAAGAGGTTTGGTTTTTCTATTAGCATTTTGATTAAATTGAGTCTAGCTTTTTCGCCTAAAGATAATTTTGCAATGGGTTTGTTTACTTCTTCGTTTGTTAAGAATCCTCCTAGGGAGAGGTGTTGGCGTGTTTTGTAATTGTCTTGGAGTAGGGTATAGATTTCTTCGTAGAGTGTTGAATCGTTGTTTAAATCTTTTAATTCTTGGTCAACATAACCAATTTTGCCTTGTGAGTGCAAATTAATTTTTCCATTTAGTGGGGGTATTCTTCCTTCTATTGTTTTAAATAAAGTGCTTTTACCGATACCGTTTTCTCCTATTAGTATTACTCTTTCGCCTACAGCGAGTTTGTAATTAATATTCGAAATGAGGGGTTTGTTTTTGTCATAACCTATTGAAAGGTTCTCAAGTTCTAGTATAATGTTTGCATGAATTGGAGTAGCTTCTATTTTTGCTTCAAATCTTGTTTTATCCAAATCTGGTTTTTCAATTACTTCTCTTCTTTCAAGTAATTTTTCTCGATATTTGCCTTGTTTTACTTTTAAAGGGCTCTTTCCTATTCTTGCAATCTTGTCTTTTTCATTAGCAAGGTAATCTTGTTCTAACTCGTAGGCTTTTTGTTGGGCTAAATAGTTTAGTTCTCTTGTTTTAATGTAAGCAGTGTAGTTTCCATTATATTTAATCCATTTAGAATTCTCTATTTTTAATATTGAGTCACAAACTTGGTCCAAAAAGTATCTGTCGTGAGTTACTATTACTACCGTTCCTTTAAACTTTTTTAAATAATCTTGGAGTATGTTTAGTCTCTTAAAATCCAAGTGGTTTGTTGGTTCGTCAAGTAAGAGCAAGTCAGCATCGCTTGAAAGTATTTGAGCTAGTGCAATTATTGCTCTTTGTCCAGTTGAAAGCAAGTGAACTTTTTGTTTCAACCACTCTTCTTTTATTTCAAGCAAAGCTATTATTGATTTTATTTTACTTGATGGTTTTGTATTAGATTGTTCTAATAATTTGTTTTGTAAGTAAAGGTATTCTTCAGTGAGTTTGTTTAATCTTTCATGGTCTTCATAAACTTTTGGATTCGCAAGTAGTTCTTCAAGTTTTTTAATTTCTTCTTCAAAGTTATTTTGGTGATGAATTTTTGTACTCTCTTCAAGTACTTCTCCAGCACTCTTATCTTTTTCTATCTCAATGTGTTGTGAAAAATAAGCTGCTTTTCCATTAAAATTAATTTCTCCGCTATAATCAATTTTTTTTAGAATAGCTTTTAAGAAAGTAGTTTTGCCTACCCCGTTTCTTCCAATTAAACCTATTTTTGAACCATCGGATATTCCAACGCTTTCGTTTGAAAGTATCTCTGTTTTTCCAATTGATATTGAAAGATTCTTAACTTCAAGTGCCATAAAAAATTATTCTTAAGGCATGTTCTTAAATCATTCTAAAAAAGTTTTTTTAGTCAAAAAATTAAATCATTTCCTAACCAATTTAATTATTTTAGTTTCCATCTAAAAATAGTGAATATTTATTGAAAAGAGTCGAGTTAGATAATTATTTATTGTATAAAGGTTTAGATTATAATTAGAGGTTTTTGTTATGGGTTTAGTTGATTGGTTAAATAAGAAACACAAGAAAACAGATATTTGGGATACGGGTTTCACTAAGTGGAGTGTATTTTTCTTTACTTTAATGGTAGTAAAGTTTTGGCCAGTTTTGTTATCACTTGAATGGTATGTGTACTTGGTTTTGTTTTTGTTATTAGCAATTAGGCCAATGTATCACATGTTTTTGTCAAAGTAATTTATTTTTGTTTGATGAATGGGCCTAAATCCATTTGGGAGTATGCTTTCCCGTAGGGTACTTTTGGGTAAAGCACTTCTTCTTGGTCTGTAATAATTTCAAGTAAGGCACTTCCTTGTGAATTAAGGAACTCTTTTATTCCTTTGTTAAGTTCTTCTCTTTGAGTAATTTTTTTAGTATAATTAAATCCAAGTGCTTTTGAAATCCCTTCAAAATCAGTGCTTTTTTCTCTCGTTGTTGCTATTCTATTTTTATTGTATGCTACATCTTGTAGGTTTCTTACCATTCCGTCAACTGAATTATTCAAAATAATTATTTTTATTGGTAAGTTATAATTTATTATAGTGTTTAATTCTCCAAAATTCATTTTTGCGCCACCATCTCCTTCAATTACAATTACTTTTTTTTCTAGGTTAGCTATTTGTGCTCCAATAGCACTGGGTATTGCAAAACCCATTGTTCCAAAGGCTCCTGAAGAGATAAATGTTTTTGGCTTTGAGCGTGAAATTAGTTGTGCTGAAAACATTTGGTGATTACCTACTCCTGTAATAACTATATCCTCTTCATTGATTTGTTTGTTTAATTCAAAAATTGCTTCGGCTTGTTGAATTGAATTAGTTTCTTTATTCCAAGAGTATTCAAAAGAATTTTTGATTCTTTTGGTTTTTTTTCTCCACTCCGAGAAATCCATTTGAATATTGTTTTCATTAATGTATTCGTTTAGTTTTTCAAGGACTTTTCTTGCATCAGCATTAATGCAAAGAAAGGGATTTCTATCTTTCTTAATCTCAAAAACCTTTTTTGGGTTAATATCAATGTAAGCTATTTTAGCATTTCTTCCAAACGAACCAACTTTATCAGCTACTCTATCATCCCACCTAACTCCGATAGCAAAAAAGAAGTCATTCTCTTGAATTGCAGTATTAGCACTAGGGTCACCAAACATTCCAAGCATGCCTAAATGAAGTTCATCATTATTTGATATAATCCCTTTTCCCATTAACGTGCAAACAATTGGAATTTG
>JAQVQA010000041.1 GCA_028701835.1 Candidatus Iainarchaeum sp. | reverse complement strand
GAAACTAAAGAGGATTTAATTAATTACTCAAAACAAGAACGTATAGACACGATTTTTGGTTCTAATATGAAAGTTAGTGTAAAAGAAGTAGAGAAATACTCTTGCAAGGAAGAAAACAAGGATAAGTTAGAAAATGAACTAAAAAGAAAAGGTTTAGAGAAAGAATACTCTCAAATAAGTTACTTAAAACTCTATTCAAACGTTGATGAACTCCCAAAGAGTGTAACAAAGCTTTTAGAGAAAGAAAAAGATTACCGAGTGAGTTTGAAGAAGAAGTAATTTTTTTTAGAGTAAACTGCATCTACTTTTTACTTTTTCTTATTTTTTAATTTTTTTGTTTGTGTTAAACGCAAGTAGTTTTGTTTTGTTGTAACGCTTTTGCCTGTTTCTGTTTCTAGTTCTTGTTTTGCGTGTGAAGCTATTTCTCCGCCTCTTTTTGCTGAACTTTTTAATTTAGGAAATTCTTTATCATTTCTTACGCGAGTTATTTCTGTAGTTGCTTTTTCTCCAAGCATTGTAAAAATTAATTCTAAGTCATTCATGTGGTCTCTTAAGTTTTGGTTTTTCTTTGGAACTCCTTTGAATTCTTTGTATTCTTTAACTGTTTTTCCGAAAGTCGCTTTAGTTATTTCGTTTGTGAGTATTGCAAAATCTGTTTCTTGTTTTACTCCTCGCTCTTTCCATTCATCAGTTAGTTCTTGTCTTATCGCTATTCCTCGGAGTCTTTTATTTATCCATTCTTTTGGATAACCTTTTAGTTCATAATATCCTTTTGCTCGGTCTTGAGCAAGTTCAGGGTTCTCTATTTCTTGTATCCTTTCATAACCTGTTTTTGCTAACCATAACTTGAATGGTTCTGCTTTTGGTGAAGGGATTGATTGAATTATTCTAAAAGCACCTTCGGTATTTGTACAGTCCGTTTCATATCTTTTATTATCGGATGACAATAATTTCAGTTGTACGATAAAATCGTATAACTGACTGCCTTCTTGATTAAGTTTAATCTTTAAATCCGACCAATAACGGTTAGGGTTTTCAGTTCCGGTTAATGCGTATGCGATGTCAATTATGGAAAACCACCATTCTTCGTTGTGCCAAATCTTCCTTATTTTCTTACCTTCAAAAATAGATAAAGCAGTTTCTTGATTCATTCAAATCAACTCACATTAATAATCAATACTCGCTCTGTTTGCTTTTAATCATTTCGCAAGTACTTTGCCGGAGTTCATTACTAAAAGACACGGCAAAGCAGTTGTAAACGCTTTAGCGTTTACTCATCAAGCAAAAGCTATTGGCTTTTGTGGGTCTAGCAAAACTTAATTAGTTTTGCTTGGAACTGGCTGGGTGGTTCCGCTATGATAAAAGAAAGTATGCTGCGAAAGATGCAAAAGGAAAGAAAAAGTAAGTTTTTTATTCTTGGTTATTGTTAGTTTTGCATGGGTTTGTTATATAGCCTAATTGAGTTTAGTTATAATCCAAATTATAAAACAGCATTCTTTTTGTCTCCTTTTGTTTTGGCTTTTATTCCGTGGATTATTATCTTTCCTTTGCATTTTTTTGGGTTTAAAGTCGCTGATGTGGCTCTTTTTATTTTTGCGCCGTTTATAATTTATTTTGTAAGTTGGGTGCTTTTTATGATGTTTATTAGGTCAAAGTATTATGCTGTGAATGGAGAACTCAAGAAAATAGAGTATGTTCCTGTGAAAGACATTTCGGATAAGTTGGCTGAAGAAGCGAAGAAATTGGGTTTTGATGTAAAGCATGGTAGCAATACGCCTTGGACTAATGCTGAAATAAAAATAAGCGGTGTTTTGAATGAAACCCCATTTTCTGTTGAAAGGGTGTATGATGGCCCCACCAGTCCCAGTTCTCGCTTGAATTCATATTCTACTTATATTTATATAAATTCACAAAAAAAAGAAAATTTTGCAATTCAACAAAGAGATCTTGATTCGGGGCTGGACTCAATCAAGAGCCCAATCAAGAAAAAGATAATCTTGTCACTAAAACCTGAACTTGTTTGGCTTTTGAAAGAAAACGTTTTTGTTGTAAAAATAGATTTTACTAATGGCTCAATGGGCGCGATATGCTGTAATGATTCTAACTTAGCAACGAAACTCAAAGAAACTCTTGATATTTTAACAAAGGTTGTGAAAGTTTACAACGAAAGTTAACTACGTTAAAATCTATAACAATACTGATTCTTTACCAAAGAGTGTAACTAAACTATTAGAGAAAGAAAAAGATTATAGAGTGAGTTTAAAGAAGAAGTAAGTCAGTTGTCGAAAACTAATAAACCTTTTTATAATAAAACAAGAATTCTTTTTCTAAGCATTGGCTTTAATATACTTTGGTATACTAAAGTAGATAGTGATTTTATGTCTACTACTACAATAAAGCTTTATTCCGAAACAAAGGATCAATTAGATAGGTTCAGGGAGTACAAGAACGAATCTTATGATGAAGTAATAAAGAAACTCGTTTTTGTAGTTAATTCCTATAAGAAAGATCCTGAACTTGGGGAAGAAGCTATTATTCAAATAGAAAAAGCAAGGGACAGAATTGCTAAAGGAAAATTCCTGACTGAAGCCGATGCCAAAAAAAGGCTCGGATTATGACTTATGAATTAATTATTGATGAAGACGCGGTTAAGTTTCTTGAGAGTCTTCAACCTGATTTAAAGGAACAAATATTTAATAAAATTCTTTCAACAAAAGAAAATCCGCATCACTTTTTTGAAAGACTCGCAGGGAGAACTGATTATAAGTTAAGAGTTGGAGATTATAGAGTAATAGCTGATATTGAGGATTCAAATAAAATAATTAAAGTAACTCTTATAGGCCATAGAAGAAATGTTTACAAATAATTCATTTTTTATCAAGCCCAAAGTGTTTAGAAAAGTCATCTATTCTTATGAATGGTCCTTTTCTTAATTTCTCGAGCTTTTTAATATATGAATCTTTTACTTTTTCTTCTCCAACCATAGATCTCATGAAGAATTCTACTTGTTTACTCATACTCATGCCGTTTTCTTTGCATGCTGTAGAGAACTTTTTGTATACTCCTTCATCCACGTTGAATGTTTTCAAAGCCATTTTTACCACTTATTTAATGTTAAATAACCTTTATTAAATTTATTCTTAAAGCTCGTAAAGGAGGTATTTTGTTTTCATTTAAAAAGCATTCTATGATTTTGGCGATTGCCAAACCATTTTCCCAAATGTCAAGAATATGGTTGTTTGAATGATTTTTATCATTTTGTCGGCGCCAACAAAACGATGCTTTAGAAGAGGATTACAAAACTTTGTTTAAGAAATATAAGAAGAAGTATTTTTTTAACAGAAATTAATTCTCAAAGTTCAAGGATTGTGAGGGAAACCGCTTGTTCGTCTGTTATTATAAGTGTTCCTTTTTTTATTCTTGGATAGAGTCCTTTTGCTAGTGCTTTTCTGATAAGGGGGAGGTTTTGTTTGGATTCTTTTGTTACTCTTTCAATCATTGAAATAAGTGGTCCGACTTTTTTTGCTTTGCTTAATTCGTTTGTCAAATCCTCATAAGCCTCTTTTTTCCCAAATATTAGATTAGTTTCAAGTGCTGCTCTTCTCACAAGGGGGTTAGGATCTTTGCTTAGTCTTAGTGCGAAGAGTGATACTGCAAGTTCTTGTTGGCGTGTTTTAATATTTTTTCTTGCAAGAATAAGTCCTTTTGCTTTTGAGAG
>JAQVQA010000040.1 GCA_028701835.1 Candidatus Iainarchaeum sp. | reverse complement strand
GCTCCATTGAAGGTGGTTTCTAGTTCGTGTAATCTACTTAGTTTTGCAAGATTTTTGCCGTATCTTTTATAGAATTTGGATTTTGATAATTCTTTTATAAATAATTCAAACTCTTTTTTTTGCATATTGTATTTTACTGAATTTATGTTTTGGAGTAAGAAGTGTGCTGTTTGGTTTAATCCATATTTTGTAGGAGCTTGCCTTTCGAATGAATCAAAATCAAGGATTACTCTATCCCTTTTTTTGTTGTTTGTGTTATAAAAATGCCAAAAATCCAGGTTTTGGCAAAATAATTTATTATCATAAATTACGCCTAAATCTCTTCCAAGTGATTTAATTAATTCGTGATCAGTTTCTGTTTTGAGTTCTTGAAGCACTACTGGTTTTCCTTTCTTATGAGTGTCAGTTAATTTTCCTCGTTTTACTCGCATGTCTTCCATGTAAGTTGCGAGGTAATCACTTCCTTTTTTTAATTGAACTCTTAAAAAACTGGGTACTGGTAGTCCTGCTCTTTTTAAGGTTCTCCATGCATTAACTGAATTAGCTCTTATTCTTCTAGCAGGTCCTCCTTTAATTCCTTTATCTAGAGTAACTAGCCAAGTGTTTTGTTTTGTTTTTATTTCGCTAACAGCAACAAGAGTATTATTTTTTCTTACTGCATTAAATTTATGCCCTTTGTCAATAATAATCGCTTTTCTTACGGGTTTACTCAAATCAGTTATTTGTCCTTTTCCAACTACTTTCCCTAACTTGATTTTTGATTGAAATAATTGGGGGGATTGAAGTCTTCTAGTCATAAAAATCAATTAAATCCATAATTTTTTAACTTCGTGTATGTCGTGAGTTTTAATAGTATTTTGATCTTTGAAGTAAATAGTCCCAACAAATTTTTTTCCTGCTAAAAAATAAGGTAGCCAAATTTCATCATCAGGCCACATGTCTTTGAAAGGTATTTTGTTATTAGCAAACCACTTTGGTTTCATTTCTTCTGTTTCAGTTGGTGTTCCAGAAAATTTTTTAATTATGTATATGTGAACTTCTAGTTCTTTTTCTTCGCCTTCAAAAATAAATGTAAGTATTCCTCTTTTTTGAAGTTTATTTGCTTTAATTTCGCATTCTTCAAAAATCTCTCTCTTAGCTCCTTGAGTAATGGTTTCTCCGTGTTCAACCTTTCCCCCAAACCCATTCCATCTATTTACTCCAAATCCTCTTTTTTTCATTCCGAGAAGGATTTTGTTTCCATTAATTGCTAAAGCTAGGGTAAGTATTTTTTTCATGAGTTAGTATTATTTTTTCTAAAATAAAAGCTTATTTATTATTAGAATAATTTATTTCTTAAAGAAAAAGAGTATTTCTTTTAAGTTATTTTTTCGAATTGTCTATTAATTAATTTGTATCCTTTTGCAGGAACTAATCTTAAGTGAATTCCTAACATATTTTCAAATATCCTCTCTTTTTCTTTTTTTGTTTTGTTAAATGCTTTTTCATCAATTTTTGTAGTTGGTTTGACTCTAAAAAAACCATTGTAATTAAGAGTGGGTTTAGTAGTTTCTTCTTTTTGAATTGCTTGAATAACTCCTTTTTCTAAAAAAGTTTGGGTAGTGTGTAGGGTTGATAGTTCAAATCTCTCATTTTCTAAAATTTTGTCAATATCAAAACTAAGTTGATTAACTTGTCTTTTGTGGGTTAAGTCACTTGCTTCTTGTTCTTGTTTAATTCTAGCAATTTCTCTATAAAAATTAACTTGATCAATTTGATTAGCATTATACCTGTATCTTAATTCTTTTATTTTGTGGTTAAAATATTCTTTAGTTGATTTGTGATTTTGGTTTAGTTGATTAAGTGAGTAAGATTTGCTCCTAATTAATTCAAATGCTCTTACTAAACCAGTGTCTTTTCTTAATTTTTCATATTCTTTTTTATTAAGTGAATTTAAAAGTTCTGTCCAATAATTAGGGTTTGATTTGTTTTCTTTTGTTTCTTTACCAAATTTAATTCTTTTTTGTTTTATTGCTTGAATAATTCCTTCACTCTTTTTAGTTCTTTTAACAACCATGTACCCTGCAACTCTACTAGCCCCCTTTTTTTCAAGAACCGCAATCATTGAACTTCTTTTCTCTAAACTAAATAATGTCACAATATCACTCAAACTAGGTGAAGGGAGTTGTCTAACTTTTTTTCCAATAACTATTAATGGGTGAGTGTGTATTAGTCTTTTTGCAGAAGCAAATTTTGCAGAGAGTTCCACGCTAGTAATAGTTGCTTTTCCATTACCAGCATACTTAATTCCTCTTTTATTATTATTTTTCGCAAAAATTAGTTCACTTGAAGCACTCTCTTTTAGTAAAGAATTTCTTTTAGCAATTCTCTTTTTTAGTTGAATAATTGAATCAATTTTTTGAGTAGGATGCTTTTTTCTTTGAGTAACTTTTTCTCTTAACTTTCTTTTATATCCTTTTAACATACCTTAATTTAGTATTTAATTGAATAAAAATATAATTGATTTGAATTTTTTTTAAAAAATAATCTTTTTTTTGAATTAACAAGGTTTTTTTTACTTTTGTTGTTAAATTTCTTTAATGGATTTAAATTTAATGAAATGCGAGCAGGAAGAAGCTCGGTTATTTTTGCTTGAAGAAGAAGAGACTCGTAACTTGTTAAGAGAACTATTTGGGTGGAGTATAGTGGATGATTTTTTAGTAAAGTCTTTTCCTTTTGAATCATTAAATAAAGCACTAGCTTTTTCTAACAGAGTAGCTTTAATAGCGCAACAAGAGAATCAATTCCCAAAAATTGTCTTAAATTCTTCAAAAGCAGAGTTTCATTTGCAAACAAAATTAGTTGAAGGTTTAACTAAAAATGATTTTATTTTCGCTGCAAAAATAGATGAACAATTCAAAAATATTTATTAAATTCTTGTTCAAGTAAAACCTCTTAATTTAATAACTTCTTTATTTACTAATAATTGAATATGATTAAATCAAGCGAAGTTTGTTTTAACAAAAAAGTTTTTACTACATTAATCCTTGCTTTTATTATCCTAATTTCAACTATTTTTTTTATTAATTACTTAACTCCTTTTTTTATTGATGAATCTTTTTCAGTAATAGTATTACCAGATATTCAAAAATATAGTTTAAAGGGCAAGGAAGATATTTTAATTTCACAAGTTAATTGGATTATTGAAAATAAAAAAGAATTGAATATTAAATTTGTTGTATTTGAAGGGGATTTAGTTGAGAATTGGGATAAGAATTCTCAATGGATTGACGCGAATCAAATGGTTTCTAAACTTGAAGAACACGACATTCCTTTTTTATTAGTCCCAGGAAACCATGATCATGACGAATCTAACCCAAACAAGCCTTTAACTTATTATAATTACTACTTTCCAAATTCAAGGTTTGAGGATAAGATTTGGTGGGGGGGTTCTTTTGGAGAAGGAAACACTTACCAAAAAATAAGAATTGGTCTTAGGGATTACTTGTTTTTAGGACTAGACTTTTGCCCTGATAATAATGAATTGGATTGGGCTAATAAAATATTTTACGAAAACGAGTCAAATAACTTAATTTTAACCACTCACGGGTACTTGGATTTGAATGGAAACAGAAGAGTTCATGGTTGTAAAAGCACTGAAAACATTTGGGCTATGAGCAAGACTCACAAGAACCTGCAAATAATTCTCACTGGTCACGTCCACGGAGAATACACTCTAACTTCAATGAATGATTCTGATTTACCCGTAACTCAAATGCTTGCTGATTACCAATCAGAAGAAAATGGGGGAAATGGGTACTTAAGAATACTTCACTTTAGTCCAAACGAAGAAATAGTTAAAGTTAGAACATTTTCACCTTATTTGAGTGAGTTAAAAGAAGGAA